>JAUMWM010000011.1 GCA_030529705.1 Lachnospiraceae bacterium | reverse complement strand
GAATTTCTGGCTCCGGGGGACAGGAAGGCCTGCCGGGAGCGAAAGGCACTGCCGGGCTGGAAGGATTGCAAGGAATTTCTGGCTCAGAGGGACAGGAAGGTTTGCCGGGAGTGAAAGGTTCTGTCTGGTGGGAAGGCCTGCAAGGAATTGCTGGCTCCAAGGGACAGGAAGGCCAGCCGGGGACGAAAGGTTCTGCTGGACGGGAAGGATTGCAAGGAATTTCTGGCTCAGAGGGACAGGAAGGCCTGCCGGGAGCGAAAGGCACTGCCGGACGGGAAGGACTGCAAGGAATTTCTGGCTTCGAGGGACAGGAAGGCTTGCAAGGGACGGATGGCATCGCCGAACGTGGAGAACTGCGGGATGCAGAGGGTTTTGCCGAGCCTTATGCCCTGCAGGGCATGGAAAATGTAGGGGATTTACTTGTTTCGGAGAATCTGTCAGAGTACGCAGACCGGCTTTTTGAAAACCAGTCTGAGGAAGTATGGCAGCTTTTTTGCACGGAACTGATTTATGCAGACCAGGAAGGGAAACTCAGAAAGCAGGCTCCGGAATTGTACCGGGCTCTTACAGAAAGTTTGGGGCTGCCTGGTTCCGGAACAGCAACAGGCAGTGCGGCAACGACTGGTGACAGGACTGCAACAGAAAGTGCGGCAATGGATCGCTTCAAAACAGTGAAAGAAAGTCCTGCCGAAGTAATTTCAGGCATAGCGAAAGAGGACGCATCTGAGGAAATCGGAGCTATAGAGGAGTCCCTGTCATCGCGCGAGGCCGTTGCAATGATTTTCAGAACGATGGATCAGGAGACGTTCCATACCGTCGTCCGCCCGATTCTACTGCGGATGACAGAAGCCGTTGTCGAAACAGGTTCTTCGGAAAAATCTGCATTTGAAAAGCTTACAGGCTTTTCAGAGGAATTTGCATTTGCGATGTCTACAGGTTTCCCGGAAGAATCTGCATTTGGAACGTCTTCATCGGAAACCGAAGAACAGGGAAGGCTCCCTCAGTATCAGGCAGCAGAGATGGTGCTGGCGGCATTTGAAGAAAAAGAAGCCGGTCAGGAAGCGGAAGTCTGGAAACTGTTCTGCTCCGAACTGATTCATGCGGATCAGGGGGGGAATCTGAGGAAGCAGGTTCCGGAACTGTACCGGATACTAGAGGAAGGGCAGCACGGAGCTATAAATACGGGCTATGAAAGAGCCAGATTGGATATCGCTGCATCGGTTGCGGGGAGTCTGCCATCTCGGGGGGATTCCGCATCGGTTGCGGGGGCTTTAGCATCTCGGGAAGCTGCCTTAAGCATAATAAAGACGATGGACCGGGAAACATACAATTCCGTTGTCAGGCCGCTCTTGGTTGAAATTGCGGGACCGGCTTTTGTGAACGAATTACCCGGAGGAGAGAATGCTTCCGCAGAGTCAGGAACATACGGGGATAACGAGGAAGCGGATCTTTTGCAGCGCGATCAGACGATAGAGCGGGTATTTGCAGTCCTTGAGGACAGAAAAGTCAGCTTCGGCGAAACAGATATATTTGTCGATACCCTGACGCAGTTTTTTGAGGCTCATACGGACGAGGACTGGGAACTGTTTCGATCCGAACTAATCCATGCAGACCGTGACGGGGAGCTTATAAAGCAAATGCCGGAATTGTATCATGCATTTGCCAAAGACATTCCGGAGCTTATTCATAAAAGGCCGGATGCAGGAATCGCAGAAGGTGAAACGCCATCGGGCGGAATGGAAAGCGCCGGCCAGGGACCTTATAGCGGTTCCCCAGAAGGCGGAATGCCGGCGGGCGGCGCTGCTCATGACGGCACGGATGCCGGGCCTGCTGGAAACGCAGCCCGCGACAGGGAGGCCGGTCAGACAGTCATCATCAGGGAATCCGACAATGGGAATGAAACCCTTCCAAAGGAAGACCGGACAAAGGAAATACTCAGGGAAAAGGAACTTCTCTACAGGATTCTAAGGGAGGAGCGCAGTACCCTGCGGATTCTGCGTATGCTGATCGTCGAGGCCGTCCGGAATATTGCCGTTATCCGGGAAAACCAGAAAGAGTTCATGTCTCTGGCAGAGTCGATTATGAATCTGACTTCGGAACAGTGGCATGAGTTTAAACAGGATGTCCGCGTGCTTCATAAGGAGGATCTGGACATCAGGGAGCTGATTCCGGAGACGATTTTACAGGAGACAATCAGCAAAGCGAGATTCCGCTCGCTGGAAAATGACGTCCACCAGACCAAGGAGCATCTGACGCAGCATGAAATCATGCAGGAGGGCATCCTCATGTCTTCCGAGAAAATGGAGCTTCTGCGGGTCCTGCAGGCAGAGACCAATCGGCACGACACGGTCTTTACGGATGCCGGAAGAAAGCTGTTTCTCAATACGGTTCTTCGCGAGTCGGATGCCGGCCGCCTGATACGGCCCTCGTTCCGGGAGCTTAGCTCGGAGGGGAGGGAAAGCTGGCGGAACTTTGTGATGGAGTTGCTTCATCCTGGCAGGCAGGGAACCGGAAGAGGTCCTTTGGCCGGTGCCGGATATTTCGGGAAGCTGGCGGAGCAGTATGGCCTGGCAGCCGGGAGCGAAAGCTCCGGGACGGAGGGCGGCACCCGCCGGGAGGCGGCCATGCAGATGCTAGCCCAGAGAAGGAACGAGCGCATCCTTCCATCGGAGGATATTACGGAGAGGTGGAGGGAAGCGGAGCGGATACGAAATACGGAAACGCAGGTGTTCCGCCTGCTTCCGGGGAGGCCGGAAAGCCTTGCATCCGGGGAAACGGACACGGTTTCGGCTCCGATTACGCCTGATATGATAGTGCAGCGGCCTGTCGCAATCAGGGAAGCAGCCGAGCAGGCCAGAAATGCGGAAAGGGCTTTGCGGGAAGTGGAAAGGCAAATGCAGACGGAAAGCCATCACGACATTGAGTTCGAGACGGTGAGGCATACCATCTCGGAGCGGGAGGGCGGCATGGAACTGAAGGGGGTCACAGAAATTTTGGATCGCCATGAGAGGGAAATAGCCGGACTCCTGAAAGCGCAGAAGGCGGGCGCGGAGAGGGATCTGCCCCGGGAAGTTATGAAGCAGATAAACGAGAGAATGCGGATGGAACGTCTAAGGAGCGGAATATAAAAAGAGAGGTTTTGCGTCCCCATATGTGGGGGGATGAAAGATCCTTCGCTTCGCTCAGGATGACATGGGCGGAGTGGGACGCATGCATCAGGCTGGATGCATAAGATAAGGTGACAAGAGGTACGGAGCATGGGGGCGAATTCTCTGAAAAAAGGAAAAATAATCATCTGTGACGAGAAGGGGAAAGAGTCGGACAGCATCAGCTTCACGTTCAACCCCTCGTCTTACCGTATCTCCTCCACGCCCCATTACAAGGATATCAGGCACCTGGCTTCGGATGAGCAGAAGAAGGAGTTCATAGGCGGCGTGGAAAGGACTCTTTCAGCGACGCTTATCTTTGACTCTTTCAGTGACCGCGATTTGTTTTCCGAATCAGAAGCCAAGGGGGTGTCCAATATCACCGAGGGCATCGAGAATAAGCTTCGCCCGATTACGGACAAAATCAATAGGCTGGAAAAGGCGGTCCATCTGGCAGGGGATATACACAGCACGCCGATGGTGATATTTACCTGGGGCAACCTGAAGTTTCGCGGAATCATCATAGGCTTTAGCATTGAATATACGATGTTTTCCATGGAAGGCAAGCCGATCCGGGCGAAGGCAGATCTTCAAATAGCGGAGACCAGGGATCCTTCCGTGAGTTCCAAGACGAGCCCTTTCGAATCGCCTGACCGGACGAAGAGCAGGGTCGTGGTGGAGGGCATGAGCCTCTGGAGCATAGCCTGGGACGAATACGATGACTGTGAAAAGTGGAGGGTCATAGCGAAAGCAAATAACATCATGAATCCAATGGACATCTATCCGGGACAGGTCATCCGAATACCGGCAATCAGCAGGGAGTGATTTATGGCGGATCTTATGAGCGGGACCTGGGATTTTGAAAAGCTGGAGTCTCAATACAAGAATTTTCGGGCGCCGGCCTTGTCCATCAGCGTGGGCGGAACGGATCTCGTAAAAAAAGGAATCCCCGTGCAGTCGGTGGAAGCGGTACTCTCGCTCGATGGGGCTTCCAGCGTGAGCGTGGTATTTGTAGACTGCTATGACATCAAAAACGGCAGTTTTAATGGCACGTTAAAGAGCGCGGCCGTTCTGGGGAAGACGGTGGAACTGTCCCTGGGATACCAGTCTTCCCTGCAGAAGGTATTCAAGGGCTATCTATCCAACGTGCGGGTTATGGCGTCGGCCGAGAGCGGGTTCGGCATGGAATTCGTGGCGCTGGACGCAAGGCGCCTCATGATGGTCGGAAACAATCATGCCCGGCAGTTTAAAATCAGGAACTATTCCGATGCCGTATCCGAGATATTAAAGACGTATGCGAAACTGTGCAGTGCAAGCATAGATGCCACTTCGGACAATATGGAAAACGGGCTGATCTGGCAGAACGGTTCCGATTATGATTTCATCACGAGAGAACTAATCGGAACCGGCAGGACGGACAGGGAATTCTTTATCGCAGTGGACAAGGCATATTTTCGAAAAAGAAAGAGCGTCAAATCTTCGGCGATCACGCTGAGGCCCGGGAAAGGCCTTGTCAGTTTTGAACGGGACGCGTCTTATCTGAACCAGACATTTGAAGTGATTGGTTTTGATCCGGTCGGCGACAAGACCGTCTCGGGAAAGACGAAAGCTGCCAGCACGGATTCCATGACGTCCGCCCTGTCAGGTCCCGGGGAATGGTTTATAACGGATCCTGCCTGCACGAGCGCATCGGTAGCCGCAAGCAGGACGGCGGTCATGGCGCAGCTTGCGCTGGATGCGAGCCAGAAGGCGGAAATCGGATGCATAGGGCTACCGGAGCTGATTCCGGGACGTTTTGTCAGCATCGACCGGGTGGACAGCATCGTCAACAAAAAATATTACATTACGAAGGTGACCCATCGCTTCGATTACAGCGGCTTTACGACGACTTTGGAGACGGAGGGCTGGGAGTAATGGGCGATGAAAGGAGGGGCACATGTATGAGGATATGATACGCACTCTGCGGACGCAGCCGACAGTGTCCTCCAATCCGGGGCTCGTGGTCGGCACCGTTAGGAAAAACTATGACGCGAAGGAACCCGGAAAAGTTATGGTCGAGTACAGCCTCGGGGAAAACGGAAAGATGCTCACCGGCTGGGTCGCCGTACTGTCTCCCTACACGACGGACAAAGGCGGCATGTACCTGCTGCCGGAAATCGGAGACGAGGTCGTGCTTGGTTTTCTCGAGGGGAGGACGGACTGTCCCATCGTGCTGGGCTCTCTCTGGAGCAAGAGTGTGAACCGCCCGCAGAATGCGGTAAATGAAAAGAACACCATGAAAATGTTCCGCACGAAGGGCGGGCATGAGGTGAGTTTTTCGGAAGAGAGCAAGAAAGAGACAATCACGGTCACGACTCCGGGAGGCCTGACCGTTTTGATGGCGGATGAGAAGAAAACCATTGAAATCCGTGACAAGGACAAGAAAAACTCTGTCATCATCAATGGGCAGAGCGGCGAGATTAAAGTGGATGCCCAGAAGAAGGTGGTTCTGTCCGTCGGCGGGACGGCTGCCGTGACGATCGAGAGCAATAAAGTGACGATAGGCAGCGGGACCGTAAGCATAGACGGAAAGCAGTCCCTGAAACTGCACGGACAGAGCGCGGCGCTTCAGGGAAGCCAGGTCAGCGTGAAGGCGGACGGAAGCTTGGGCGTGGAGTCGAGCGGCGTCACGCAGGTCAAGGGAAGCATGGTGAAAATCAATTGATTGCGGTAGAGTTGGGAGGTATTGACAGTGCTGAACAGTGAATTTTTGGGCCGCGGCTTCGCATTTCCGCTCAGGGTGGATCCGCTGACGGGACGCGTGGAGATGGCGGATTACGAGGACAGCATTTGCCAGGCGGTTTATATCATCCTGATGACTCGAAAGGGAGAGCGGGTGATGCGGCCGGATTTCGGCTGCGATATTCACAATGACGCTTTCGGAAGGCCCGATTTTGAGACGCTGTCCAGAATAGAGGATTCCGTGCGGGAGGCGCTGATTCTCTGGGAACCCCGCATTCGGGATATCAATGTAGAAGCGAAGCTGACAGATGACGGCAATATAGACGTCATAATAAATTATGTCGTCCGGGCGACGAATAACCCATACAACCTTGTCTATCCGTTCTACATCAACGAAGGATTGTCAATCAGGCAGTAGCGCAGCAAAGGATCTTATATGTACAGCGATGTACAGCCGGAAGAAAGCCGGTAAGTTGAGGCATTTATCATCGGATGGATTCTAACATGGAAAGGAGGGAGTGCATGGAAGGAAACTACAACAGAACCATAAGAGACATCATGGAAGAAATCTGCGTCCGCGCGGCAGCATACACTCCCGAATGGCATGTCGACATGGAAAATCCGGATATAGGCTCGGCTCTCGCGGCGGTCTATGCCGGGATTCAGAGCGGGCTTGACAGAAAATACCAGCTTCTCCCGGAAAAACTGAAAATTGATTATTTCAACTGCCTCAATGTCTCCATGAAGACGGCGGAAACGGCAGAGGGATACGCGGTGTTCGAGCTGGCCGGAGGAGGCATGGACGGCGAGATTCTTGAAGCCGGAACGCTGCTCCGGTGCAGCGTCACGGACCAGATGGGCGAAACGATTCCGGTGGAGCTTTCCGAGGATATATGCATCATTCCGGATGTGCTGGAAGCAATCTACGAGACAAATGCCCGGGAAGATTACATAGGCCTCCTATACGACAGGGATGCGGACGCGACGCTCCCCTTTCCCCTTTTCGGAATGTCTGCGGAAAACCTGGAACGCCATGTCTTTTATCTGAGCCATCCATGGATGTTCCGATTTGCAAATTACGGGAGCATTATCCTGAAATTCCTGGATGAGGAAGGGCATACGTTTCCGGAGGAACAGCTTGCGCGCTTTGAGGATGCGGGATCAGTCCGTTTTTTCTATGAGATGGGGGATGAGGCGGTTCAATATTTGCCCGGAGTAAAAGTTCGGGATGGCTGCATACGCATCGAGAAGACGGAGGGCTTAAATCCTTGGGAGGAATGCGAGCACGGCGGCATCAGCGGATTCTGGCTGGGCTGCGAGATTCTTGACTGCCGGGGCCTTAAGAGTTTCGCGCCATATCGGATCCTTCTGGGCGCAGAATGTCCTGTTGCCAGGGCGGACAATATCTTTGCCGTTGGGACGGACCAGTCTACGGAGGAACCGATTTTTCCTTTCGGAGAGCAGTTTTCTCTATTTGACGAGGTCTACTTTGGCGCCGGAGACGCCCTCTCGAAAAGAAATGCGGTGATTGAACTGACCTTTTATGAGGAATTCGCCAAGATTCCGATTGAAACGGATGCGGGGTCGGCATTCAATTGGAAACTGATCATGTCGAAAGACCAGTTCCGGCAGGAAAAAGACTATGACATCACTGTGGAAGAGGTTATCTGGGAATACTTTAACGGAACCGGCTGGTGCAGGCTTTTTGCGGCAAATGAACACCGGGATATTTTCAGCCCCACGCACGGGCTGACTCGGCAGCACAAAAAAATCAGGTTTCATTGCCCCGCAGATATGGAACCGGTCTTGATTGGTCCCGGCGAAAATTATTATGTCCGGGCAAGGATTCTGAAAGTAAACAATGCTTTCCAGAACAGGGGGCAGTATCTCTCCCCGGTCATTTCGGACGTCCGCATCTCCTGCCGCCTTGAGGCTGCGGACAATGAACCGGAATACTATCATGCGGTAAACCACCTCGAGGAGGCGACCGGTAAGCCGAAAGCGGAGCGGCTTTCGGGAAAGCGCCTTAGCCTGATAGAGGCAGGGGGCGATTCGCGGCCGGTGATGTATCTGGGCTTTCGGCATCCGCCGGCAAGAGGACCGGTCCGCATACTTTGGGAAATGGGCCAGATATTGGAAAAGGACCGTTCGGCGATTATCTGGGAGTACTATAAGGACGGCGCCTGGAATGCCCTCTACCCCGCTGACGGGACGGAGGGTTTCCGCAAGACGGGAACGCTCACTTTTTCCGGGATTCCGGATGCCGGCGTAAAAAGGCTTTTCGGCCGGGATCTGTACTGGATCAGGGCGGTCAGGGGGAGGAGGGAGGAGAACCTTCGGGAGATTCCCGAAATCCGGGCCTGGTATCTGAACGCCGGCCGGGTGGAAACAGTCCGCCACGGCCTTTCCGAGTATCTTACTCTGGAAAATTATGAGGAGGGCGCCTCGTTCCAGCTTTTGAACGGCAACATCCACGAACTGGAATTATGGGTCAGAGAAGATGAGAGACTGCATTCCTCGGAAGTGGACGCACTGAAAGCAGAGAAAAGATATCGGGACGTGCTGGATGAGGACGGCGTGCGGATGTATTCGTGGATTCGCTGGAAACGGACGGATAACCTGAGCCGGCATCGGCCTCCCGACCGGGTTTACATGCTGGATGAAAACCAGGGAGTGATTACGTTCGGCGGCGGAACATGCGGCAGGCTGCCTGCACCGGGCGTCAATGACGGAATATATGTATCCTACAGTATCGGCGGAGGCAAGGAAGACTGTCTTCCGGAAAATACGATCACGGGCCTTGATCTTTCAGGCGGGTACGTCAGCTCTGTCACCAACCCCATGCCCCTTTACGGAGCCTATGACAGGGAGACGACCCAGATGGCGACGCGGCGCGCCGCTACCGAATACAGGACCGGGATGCGGGCGGTGACGGAGCAGGATTTCGAAAAGCTGGCGCTTGGCGTCATGGGAAATCTTCGCAAAGCGCGCTGCTATTCCGGCATCAACCATGCGGGGCTGAGAGAGCCGCATGCGGTTACGCTGGCGCTGCTTACGGATGATTTTATGGACAGGGGCGCGGGATTTGAGTCGGTCAGGCGGAAACTCTATGACTGGTTTGAGGATAAAATCCCCGCAAGCCTGAAATGCGGCGGGAACTTTCGGATACGGGAGACGGAACTGGTCGCCATATCCCTTCAGATTGAAGCGGTTATAGGCGATTATCAGAGGCTTTATACGATTCAAAAAGCGCTGGAGGACGCCCTGGAACAGTTTCTGCATCCGATCCATGGGGATTTGGATCAGAATGGATGGGATATCGGCTCTCTCCCGGAACGTTTCCAGATCGAGATGGTCATTAGGTCCATCCAGGGAATCAGGGAACTGAAACGATGCGTGATCCTGGCCAGCCTGCCAAAACAGCCCGGAAATCCGGCAGTTGATTTTGATGAGATCCGCACTGCGAATTTCGTGGTTCCGGTCAATGGGAAACATCGAATCCGCCTGATATTGGATGACTAATTGCTTATACGAATAACGCAAAGTGGGGAATACGCATGCTATCTTCGTTATCTTTGGATAATGATTCTTTTGAAAATCTCATAGAGGAATGCAGAAGCCAGATTTCAGGTATTTTTCCCGAATGGACAAATTACAACTACAGCGACCCGGGCATCACGTTTCTCGAGCTGTTTGTCTGGCTGCGGGAAAACCAGCAATATTTTTTGGAACAGTTGGGCGAGGACCATTACAGGGAATTCTTCCGCCTGGCAGGATTTGCTCCGCATGGGAGGCAGTGCGCAAGGGTCCTTGCGGAAGCGGTTCCGGGAAGCTGGAAGGGATCAGTGCCCATTCCGGCGGGATGCAGGTTTATTTCCGGCGGGCTTCCATTTGAAACGACCCGGGAAGAGTTTGTGCCGGACGCCGTCATCATATGCGCGAGGCAGATGGATAAGGACGGGCGGGCCGTATTTTCCGTCGGGAGGAGGCAGCTCGTTTATCAGGGGGCCTACAGTTTCTCTCCGTTCGGGAGGGAACCGGATACGGGAGCTTCCATGCTGATCGATGTGAAAGGGCGTATTCCGGCGAATCAGGATTTCCGGCTGGCGGTTCTTCTTCGTTCGAATAGCCGGCGTCCTGCCATGAGCGGCGTATCCGAAGAACTAACGGAGATTTCCTGGGAATATATTGCAGACGGGGCAGCGCGCCCTCTGACAGTGGTTTCGGATGAAACATCCGGCCTGCTCTATTCCGGCAGGATCACGTTTCGAATGGAAGGCGCATTTTTGGCGGATTTCGATGCCTTGCAGATTAAGGCGACATTGGTGTCCGGGGAATATGATATTCCGCCTGTTATAACGGGAATGAGCCTGTCCCAGATCGAACTTTCCCAGATACGAAACCATGCCTTTGAGGACGGACTGCTGCTCGCGGAGGGCAACTGTTTTCCGGATCAGGCCTATGAAATCCCGCAGAGAAATTTCCTGGCGGAAAGCGTTCAGATTGAGACGGAAGATTTGCTCAGTCCCGGGAAAAGGATTTCATGGCTTAGGACGGATGACTTTCTATCCTGCGGTCCGGAGGATATGCGGTTTCTGCCGGACGAACACGCAGGAACTATCCGCTTCGGAAACGGGTGGCATGGGTTCCCCCCGGATGGGAAAATATTTCTGAAAGCGGTTGCAGAGACTGCCGGCTTAGCCGGCAATATCAAGATCGGTTCCGTTTTTGAGCCTGATTGGCCCATGAGAGAGAATATCCGGTTCTCCATGACGAAGCTGCTATCACCGGGCAGGGATCCGGAAACACGGGAAGAGACGATGCAGAGAATCATCCGGGAGAAGGATGCGGTTCAAAGGGCCGTCACGCTCTCCGACTATGAGCATCTGGTCATGGAAACGCCGGGCCTGTGCATCCATTCCTGCCATGCCTGGACGGAAAACGATGATCCGACGACGGTCCATATAGCGGTACGTCCCGGGGACGGCAACCGCCCTTCCGTTCTTTCCGAACGGGAAAAAAATATTATAAGCAGTTATCTGGAGGATAAGCGCCTTCTCGGAATGAAGCTGAGGCTGTGTTCGCCCGGCTATATCCGGGTCGATATCACGGTTGAAGCAGTCCCTTCGCCCAAATACAGGGATGCCTCCAAAATGTTGGAGAATGAAATCAGGGAGTGGTTTGAGGAGCGAAAGGCGGTCTATGGGGAACCGCTTCCCTATAATCAGCTGTTAGCCAAGCTGGATGCGTCGCCCTGTATCAGAAAACTGGTCAGCCTCACCATGCAGCCCCTCAGTGCGGGAATTGGCCGCAGCAAAAACCGGGCCCTGGTTCCGCCGGTCAACGGCCTGTTCCTTCCGGGAAGGATAGAGGTGATACTCAATCATTATCAGACGGTGCAGTAAGTATGAGTTATTTTGTAATCAATAAACAACTTGATTATGACCTCGGCTTTCTCTCCGGCGGGGAATACCGGGATGGCAGGCTGTTCGTTTCCGGCGACATGGATGGCGCGGCTTGTTTCGTGTCCCGTCTATTCGACAGCCGCAAGGAGGGATGCGAGTGGGGAAGATTCGTTGCCGACGCCAGAAAAGATGTGGGAGCCGGACTTCAGATTGCCTTTTATGCATCCGAGACGCCTATCATCCAATACCGGAACCGGGATGTGCCTATCAGGGAGCTGATACAGGATAAGCGCATATCCGCAGAGAAAAAGAAGGAGATTTTTGAGCCGCTTTTTAAGAAACGCTTTGTGGGATTCCGGGACGTGCTCCTTCATGGAATACGGGGGAGATACCTGTTTTTTATTCTGGATCTTTACCGGCAGGAAAATGAGAATTCCTGCGGGGACATGTGCCTGTTTTTTCCTAAGACGAGCTGGCTTAAGTATCTGCCTTCCGTATACAGCCGAAGTCCGGAGGAGGCTGATTTTGTCGAACGTTACCTTGGAATCTTCCAGAGCTTTTATGAAGACCGGGAACGGGAGATTCGGAACAGTGCGGAGTTGCTGCATCCCGGTACCGGAGGCAGGGCGATACTCGAGGAACTTGGCGCATGGCATGATTTTCCGGACTTATTTCTGTGGCCGGATGACAAGTTGAACGAACTGATTCGCCGGGCGCCGCGCCTCCGGGCAAAGCACGGCACGGCCTACGGAATGAAAGAATACCTTAAGCTGTATACCGGAACGGAGCCTGAGATCACGGAGGATGATAAAAACCCCAATCTGGTGCTGATAGCCGTGCCGGAAAGATATCTTACCGACATGCGCGAGTACAGGCTGCTGCTCCGTATTATCGGACATATGCTGCCGGCCGGAATGGAGGTCCGGGTTACGCCGCTTGCGCAGTCGGGCAGGAAGCAGGGGGCTATGTCCATCGGCATAAACAGTTTCCTTGGCGGCCCTTATAGTGCAGAATCCGACAGTCCGCAATATCCGGGGATTATTCTGGAAAAGGAAAAAGAGGATGAGAAATGAAAAATCTTCAGTATTTTCCGTTTGAACGAAATCAGTATTATTACGGAAAGCTAATCACGCAGCAGGACTTTGTTTCCGAACAGCGGTACATGAATGACAAGAGGCGGCTCATCAACCGCTTCCTCCATGGCGCGGGGATCGTAGCCGGCCTTCAGGTGGTCCGCATGGATGACCGGAGCTTCTCCCTGGAAGCCGGCCTTGCACTGGACGAAACCGGGAGGGAGATTCTGGTCGATAAGCCTAGCGTCCAGCGCCTCGACCGGCTTGATGGCTATGACGCGCTTTTGGAGAGGTCTGGCGCAGATATGGCTTACCTCTGCATTTCATTTGACGAGAAAGACGCATACCCTTCAAGAACCGTGCTCCAGACGGATGATGAAAACCGCCAGGTTTACGAAAAATGCAGAGAAGGATTCCGCCTCTATCTGACATCGGCTCCGTTCGAAGAAGACGGCGACACGGTTCGGAGCTTTTGCGAGAGAAGCGAAGTGCTGTTTGAAAATGCGGATTTGCTGATTATGCAGTATACGCCTGCATTTGCCCAGGGCGGAGAGCGTTTTGAAATACGGATTCAGATCAGGGCTAAGAGGCCGATTAAAGAAGCGGAAATTTCATTTGAAGAGCAACTTACCTGCCTGATTTACCGCGGGGAGGAAAAACTGCAGGGCGAGTGGTCCGGCTCGCTGAAAGAACAAGGGGATTTTGTGGATTTGTCTTTCCAGGTGGAAGCATATTCCATCACGCAGGGGATCGGCGAGATATACTTAGCCCCCTACAGGCTGAAAGTCAAGCTGGGAGATAGGCATCTGTTTTCCAGAACGGCCGCAAAAGCGGAAATACAGCTAAGCAGCAAGGATCCCTGGCAGGTTCTCCTGGACAGGTACTATAACGGCGCAATGAACAAGGTCCTGTCGACCACGGCTCCCAGAGGGATCTATCTGGCGGCTATTTACCTGAAACAGTCAGGCCGGGAATACCTGATTGACAGGATAAGCCCGGTTCCTTTTGACCAGTGGGTCTACAATTCTTTTCTGAATATGAACATGCTGCAGTTGCTAAGGAGCAAACATCTGTCCGCGGGGGCAAGGCAGCGCCGTGAGGCAATTTCCGTCAGCAAGACTGAGGAGAGGATTGCCGCGGGGGGAGAGAAAGCTTCCGGGATCTGCGTCATTCCCATAGGCATCGGAGGAAAGGCGGGAGAACGCTTTTTTTCCGGTGAAATCATCCACGGCCTGGGGCTTGGCGCCGTGGATATCCGGATCAGCCTGGAGCAGGGGGAGTACCAGTATGCCGGTTCCCAGGAGATTTTTGAAGATATGGCATACCGGGTGGAGACGGCGGTGAAGCTAAACCGCGAGAAAGGCAGCTTTATCATAGGGATCCGCTTTCTGGAAGCTTCTGCCGTCCAGGAGGTTCGAATCCATTGGATAGCTGAAAAGATGCCGGAGACCTACGTGAAAGATCAGGAGGCGCATATTCGGATCCTTCCGGACAAGCCGGAGCTGAAGGTAATGCAGAGCAGATATTTCCGGACGCAGACGGAAAATCTTGAAAGCATGACCATTCTCTGGGAGGTAACGAGCCCGAACGGCGGCATAATCACCCGTGACGGGCATTACACCGCGCCGGACACGGAAGGGATTTACGAGGTCTGCGCTTTCTGCCAGGAGATGCCGCAGATCCGGAATTCCGTTTTCGTGATCGTCCACGAGTAACATTTCAGGAGCAGAGCATTCATGATTATACGAGTCCTTGACCAGAATTATTTCGTACAGCAGACCCTTCCGTCCGAGGAAGGGCTTGTTCAGTATGTCTGTACAAATGTTTCTGAGGATGACGGAAGGACCTATCGTATTGTCAGAATACCGACCTCCGAGGTGCAGCCGGAACTGATTCGCTATCTTGCCAACCTCTATAAAGAAGGACTGTTCCATGAGCTGATCCAGTACGGAAATGAAAAAGGGCATTTCCATGTGGTTATGGACTGCGGCCCGACAAAGGCGAGGACTTTGCAGGACCGCCTCCAGACGGAGGTCATTTCGCTGGCCGAGAGGCTGGTCATGGGAGACAATTTCCTAAAATACCTGATTGTCTCAAGTATCCCGCTTTGGTTTGCGGAAAGCTCGATGCACACGGACCATATTCTGTTTACGGATGCCCTGGAATGCGCACTGGACTTTGAATTAGAGTTCCTGATGAAGTTCGAGGATGCCGATATGAAGGGGCTCATGGCCGGGATTCGGGAGGTTCTCTCCGAGCTCTTTGCCAAAGAACTGGATAAGGAAAAACTCCCGGAGATGAAGGATTATCTGGAAAAAATGCTCCAGGGAGAATACTCCGACCTGATGAGCGCGTACCAGGAATACCGCAAAATCGAACTATCTCTGGCAGGGGTGAAGGAGTCGTCCCTTGAGCCGAAGAGCCTGCCCTGGAGGTTATGGGATAGAATCAAATCATTGGCTTCCCATACGGAGAAGCTTATCGGCGTCCTCGTGTTCGCCATTGTCATCGCCTATCTAATCTGGTCTGTCTGGAACGCGCTGCAGCCCACGAAGCAAAAAGATATTTATCCGGCCATCGGCGATGAGAAAATACTGAGCTCGGCCGGCCTTGCAGAGGGAGGGAAGGATTCCTCGGCTTCCGATGATTCCTTGGCGGGCGACATATCTGCAGACGACTTTTCGGATGATATATGGTTTTCAGATGAAGAGGGCAATTTAGATGAGGAAGGCGTTTTGGATAAAGAAGGAAAAAGCAAGGAGGCAGAGAAATGAGTAAATTTAATGATCCGAGCTTTTTTCCGAAAATGTTCAAGACCTTCCTCCAGCAGACCCTGAGAATCATCACTGTACCGATCACTGCGGCATCGCGCTACATCCGGAGCATCACTTCGGGGGATACGCTTGCGAGGAAAGCCGCACATGACGTGACCGACAAGGTCAAGGGACTCTCAAAGCCGCCGGAAACCATTGACGGCTATGTGGATACCGGTCAGCACTATGTGGCGAAGACCCTGTTTTACCTGCTGGTTTTGGCGCTGCTGCTCCTGCCCTCGCTGATTCTCAATTTTCTCTGGCCGCCCCTGCAGGCGCGCTTCTTTACGAGGACGATGCCGATGGATTCGGCGGATATCGAAGGGTATTCCGGCAAAGTGCGCCTGACTGACCGGCTCACCGGAACGGTTCTGTATGAAGGGAAGCTGGAGGAGGGCCGGATCAATGGGTTCGGCCACCTTTATGACTACAATGGGAACAAGCACTACGAAGGCAATTTCCAGATGGAAGCCTATCAGGGATACGGAGTGCTCTATAAAGAGGACGGAAGCGTCCAATATCAGGGGGATTTCGTCCAGAACCTGTATGACGGAGAGGGGATCCTTTATTATCCGAACGGTTCGGTAAAATATGAGGGCAGTTTTAAGAACGGCCTCTACGAAGGCAACGGCATTCTTCACGCTGAAAACGGGACCGAGATATACCGGGGCTCTTTTAAGGACGGCCTGTATGACGGCAGGGGCGCGCTCTACGATGAAAACGGGACGGTAATCTATCGGGGCAGCTTTGCCGAAGGGCTATATAACGGAAATGGGCGTCTCTATAAGGGCGGCCAGCTGGTCTACGAGGGCAATTTCGTCTCCGGGCAGCCTGAGGGAAGCGGCAAGCGTTTCGAAGAAGGAGACCTTGTGGAGGATGGCGAGTTCAAGGAAAGTGAATTTATGCAGGGAAACATCCTCATTAAGGATGACAAAGGAAACGTGGTCTACAAGGGCGGCATCAATGAGGGCGTCTATGAGGGGAAAGGCACCGTTTATGATGAATCCGGAAAGAAAATCTATCACGGCGAACTGAAAAATGGCAAATATGACGGGTACGGCACCCTCTACAAGAAGGACGGGAGCGTTCAATATGAAGGCGAATTTGCAAATGGCGAGTATGAAGGCAACGGCACGCTGTACGGCAAAAACGGGAAAGTACTTTATAAGGGAGATTTTTCCAAAGGCGTCTATGAGGGCACGGGCACGCTGAATAATCAGGACGGCAAGCCGGTCTATACGGGAGACTTTTCGAAAGGGAAGTACAATGGGAGCGGCACTCTGTATAATTCGGACGGCACGGTCGCCTATGAGGGCGATTTTAAGGATGGCGCGAAGGACGGCTCCGGTAAAACCTATAGCGAAAAGAATGGAAATCTGGTCTACGACGGAGAGTACAAGAACGGGGAGAAGAACGGGAGCGGCAAGGAGTATGACGAGGAGACCGGCAAGCTGGTCTATGACGGAGATTTTAAGAATGGGGATAAGGAGGGAAGCGGCAAAACCTACGATAAGGAAACCGGAAACCTGCTCTATGAAGGCGACTACAAAGGCGGGGAAAAGAGCGGAACCGGCAAGGAATATGACGAGGAGACGGGCCAGCTAGTTTATGACGGCGAATTCAAGAACGGCGGCAAAGTCGGAGGCGGAAAAGAGTTCAGTGAGTCGGGCCAGTTGCTTTATGAAGGCGATTACAAGAACGGCAAAAAAGAAGGAAGCGGCAGGGACTATGACGAGGAGACCGGCCAGCTGCTCTTTGAGGGAGAGTACAAAAACGGCAAAAAGGAAGGGAGCGGCAGGGACTATGACGGATCGACCGGCCAGCTGCTCTATGACGGAGAATACAAGAACGGGAAGAAGGAAGGAACCGGCAAGACCTACAGCACCTCGAACGGTAATCTGCTCTATGACGGAGAATACAAGAACGGAGAGAGAGACGGAAAAGGCAGGGAATATGATGAGGGTTCCGGTCTGCTGGTCTATGACGGTGAGTTTTCCCGCGACCGCTATCAGGGAGAAGGCTCCCTGTATGAAGCCGGCACTCAGAGGCTGATTTATACCGGAGGTTTTCGGAACGGTGTGTTTGACGGCTGGGGAATTCTGTATGATTTAGAAACCGGAGGGAAAATCTATGAAGGGGAATTCAGTTTTGACACGTATAACGGAGAAGGGACCATTTTTGACCCTGCGACCGGCAGGGCGCTGTTAAAAGGGAATTTCCGCAACGGCGCCATGGTGACGAACGACGCGGATTTATCGACAGCGGAGACAGAGGCCAAGCACGGCGTCAACGTAATTCCGGACTCCGGCGGTTCGAATGCTTCCGAAGAAGCGGATGCGCCTGCCGGTTCGGATGTTCCGGCAGACCAGGGCCTTGGATTGGGATAATCTGCCAGGCCAGCTTTTTGCTGATTGAATTCTTAATGGGGGAGGAGAGAGTATATGGGATTTTGCGTATGTGGAGGCGCCATGCTGACCTGCAGCTTCGGCATGGCGCCGGCGACCATGAATGTACTGCCGGTCGCCCGGGTCACTTCTTCCATGCCGCTTGCAACGATTATGGATAATGCGCCGATGGTGAACATTATGCCCTTCGGCATGTGCAGGAATCCGGCAAATCCTGCCGTAGCCGCCGCGACGGCGGCCGCCATGGGAGTTCTTACGCCTGCGCCGTGCATTCCGGCCACGTCGGCTCCGTGGACGCCCGGATCGACTACGGTCCTGATTGGCGGAAAGCCGGCATTGAATAATACCTGTAAACTGATGTGCACCTATGGCGGGATAATCCAGATTACGAATCCCGCAACCACGAATATAATGGTGAAATAAGTTTGAAACTTCGTTTCAAATCTACCATTAACAGCATCCGTGCGTATGCACGGAGCCAGAAAAGAGGAAATCATGGGGAATCGAAAACCTGCATACTTGTGGACAAGTATTGCACTGGCAGTCCTTCTCTTTGTAGAGATTGTCTCCTTTCTTGTTAAAGCC
The DNA here is from genome assembly GCA_030529705.1 of Lachnospiraceae bacterium. Lineage (GTDB taxonomy): Bacteria > Bacillota > Clostridia > Lachnospirales > Lachnospiraceae > Chordicoccus. The sequence continues at coordinate 12,883 of JAUMWM010000011.1, read as the reverse complement.
CACCGATTCTTCTTTACGTCAATAGACAGCGCTGTATATGCGGAAGAAATGGTATGGGGCGTCAACTCTGACGGCGGAAATACAGCTATATTCCGGGTATCGGCCGATACCGGAATTGGAGATTATCTGCTAGTGCCATTCATTGAAGATAAACGGATCGTAACTATTTCGGACCCGTTTGTTTATGATGGCCAGGTTTATTTCCGAAAAACCATGTACGGGGCTGACGGCAGGCATACGGAGAAACTGGTATACTGGGATACGAAAAGGAATAAGCTTAAGGAAGTGAAAATTCCGTTGTCCCTCTTTTCAAGCGTGCTCGGGTGGATAGAATCAGAAGGCTTCAAGAATGCGGGGGATGGGAAGGGATACTCGGTTCTGGAAGTTGATCCTCCGGAAGACAGCGATCTGAGGGAAAACGGAAATGTGCAGTTATGCGTTCTCGGAAGAGGGCAGGAGCGGCTTTTGGACTGTCTGACGAGAGAATCCGGAGTGCTTGTCAGAAGAATTTTCATCGCATTCATTGTTGCCGTGCTTTTTTTCGCAATCTTAATGATTGTCTGCAGCCTGGCATTTTATTATCATTTCTATCCGGGCCTTCAGTTCAGAATTGGATTGATGATCCTGATTATGATGGGCGGTTTGCTTGTTTTTTGCGGGAATCGCCTTGGCCGCGATATGTATGCATATGCCTGCAATCACGCACTATATTACTGCGCCGATTCAGCGCATGTGAGGTCATTTGCCGTCAACATGGATTATCTGGAGTCTCTTGTGACGGGAGAAGAGGATTTTACCGCTAAGCACATGGCGGATATCTGGAAATATGACCTGGATGATGGCAGTCGTGTTAAGGCGCAGTATAAAGCGGGCCATTCGGAGGAAGAGGATTCGGACTCTTTTAGAGCATGGGAATTGTACGATGATTACGTAATCACAGAGGAGAACTGCCTTGTAATAAAAAAAGATGACGATTTTCAGATCTTTTACGACAGCCTGGTTCAGGACAACAGCTGGCTGATGGGATATTATCCGGCATTAAGGAAACATATTGAAATGGCTTTTTCTAAAGAGGAGCCTCAAAGCCTGGTGACGGTGACAGGAAACCAACGATATGCGATGACCTTTGTCCCTGTCTGGATGGATTCGGGAACCATGGTCCTGGTCGGAACGAGGGTTCAACTGAATCATATCCTGATCCGTTTTTTCCTTTTGCATGCAAGGACTTTTAGAATCCTGATTTTTCTCGGCATATGTTCCCTGATTCTTATTCTTCTCGGCATTACCTGGGCTTTGAGGCCGATAGACAGTTTGAAAAGGGCCATCAGGGAGATTGCCGCCGGGAATTTCAAAGCCAGGACCCGGTGCATAGGCATAAACGAGCTGCATTGCATGGCAAGGCTCTTTAACGAGATGGCCGACCGGCTGGAGACCCAAAGCGAGGGGACGGATTCCTATCGGCTGTTTTATGACGCATTTTTGCCCGCATCCCTTATTCGCAGCCTGAGCGGCAGATCCGTTTCGGGAGCCCTACGCCCGGGAGCGGTCTATCGGACAAATACATGCTGCCTTGTGGTCGACGTTCGCGGCAACGATTCTAGCGACGAGGAGCGAAACAGGCTGCTTTTGACAGCCATACGTGCCTCCGAAGGGCATAGCATCCATTTGGTCAGAAGTGATGAGAAGCAAATCAAACTGCTCTGTACGGACAGCCCGGTGGAGGCTCTTCGGGCAGTGACAAATCTCCAGCAAAACCTGTCAGCATCCGGGAAGCATTTTGCATGGTCGGGGATGGCGTTTGGTCCGGAACGGCTCTGCGTGATTGGCAATGAGAGGAGGAAAAATGCGGTTGTAAGGGATATGAACGAGGCTGAGATCCTGTCCGAGATTGCCCGCGAGCTGGAGATACCCGTCATCCTGACAGAGAAAATTTTCCTGGATGCGATGCGCAATACCGCGAAACTTCATTTTCGGTGCCTGGGGCGGATTGGCAGGGAGGATTATGAACCGGATGCGCCGCTGTACGAACTGCTTGATGCAAATACCGCCGCAAAGAAAGCAATCAGAAAATATACCCGATCTGTCTTTCAAGAGGGAGTAAATGCATATGCTTCCGGAGATTATTTCAAGGCCCGCAATGATATGATCAAAGCGCTGGAGCAAGATCCGGAGGACCTGGCTGCCAGATGTTATATATTGAATTGTGACAGAAAGGAGCCGCGACCGGTATGTCAGGCAATGAAGCAAGACAAGTGAAAAGCTCGAAGCCCCGGCTCTTATATATGCCTTTGGCGCTTGAGGTCTTTATAAGTTTCATCCCGTTCATGCTTCTTGTAGTATGGTGTATGAATGGCCTTTTGGACGGGCTGACCAATTACAAAGGCGGGCTGAGCTGGATTACCATGGTTCGCAGAGTGGAAAAGGAAGCCTGCCTTTTTGAGGACATGATGAAGGACGATGCGCTTTCGAAGGTGGATTATGCGCACGATTACCAGGAGATAACAAAGCTCGCATCTAACTTGGAAGGAACGGGGAACCGGGTTTATGAAATCGGGAGGACGGACGGAGAGTCCCAGTCGGATGATATTCTGATTCGCTATCTTTTCTACAATGATAGGGGCGACCTTATGGCTTTGAATCCTATGAAACGGGAATTTTCTGTCGTTCACGAGGATACCGGGTATTTTATGGATGCAGCCGATGCGCTGGATGAGGGGGGAGAACCGGAATCCATGCGGAGGCTCGTTTATGAACGGGATGAAAAGAACTACTATGGATGCCTGCTGGTTCTTGAACCGACAAAGCCCGTATGTTGTGGAAATATGTTGATGAGCGATGGGAAAGAGGGATCCCGCATCCTGATCGCCGGGGAATTCAATTATGACGAGATAGAGAAAAATGCAGGATTAGATAAGAAGGAAGTGAAGACATACGGAGTTCTAATCATTGCCTTGCTTGCGGTAATAGTTTGTTTTGTCATCTTCTGGGCACTACGTAGGCTGAGAAATGTCATTTATCTCATGTTGAAGGTTTGCGATGGAAATACGGACCATATGGAAGTTGATTTTGTTCCGAAGAGCAAGTTAGGCGTACCGGAAATCAGGGAACTCCTTGAGAATTTTCAGCTCATGTTTCTCAGCATACGGAAATATCAGGATAATCTGTCGGATATTCGGGAAATCTATGAGCCTTTACTGCCGGCGGCATTTCTGGCGCTGTTTGGACGGGAGGATATTCGGGAGATACAGCCCGGAGATAAAGCCATCGTCAGGGGCAGCGTTTTGTCTGTACAATTTATTTCCTCCAATGAAATGGGGAAGATGCTTATCCGTGAGAGAAATGCGCTGATTTGCCAGACTTTGGAGTGTCTCACATCCAACGGCTGGATCGTCACGGAACTGGAATATGACGAGATTTCGGCGCTTCGGACTGTGGGAGATGGGGTTCCGTCGGGAGCAAGGCTTGAGGCGGTTATGGATAAAATCAGATTGCTTAACAGAACCGGGAGCGGCGTGGATGAGATTCTTGTTGCAGGAACGAAGGGAGAATTCTGCTATACGGTGACTGGGACGAGGAAGCATATGGCGATCCGCATGGAACAGCTTTCTGTGGACTGGCCGGAAGAAGAGGGTGATGCGGATGAAGACGAACAGGAGACCATGAGCGAAAGCAGACAGGGTGGCACGGTCTCAAACAAGCAGGAAGAGATGGGTAAGAGCAAACAGGATGATGCGGGCAGGAACCAATAGGAACCAATAGGAAGACATGGGTGAAAGTAGCGGCGAGTGAAATGGGAGGATGTCATGATAGGATCATATCTTAGCGACGAAGAGTATCTGGAATCTCTGTATGTCCTCCTGGATCTTTTGCTGTTTTCCGACTCGGACAGCCGGATGGAGCGATACGGCCTTCCGGCTGGACAGGATGCCGCTTCATGGAACGCCCGAATGAAGGAAAGGCTGGCTATGAGTGAATCGGCCGGCTTTGCGCCAGCCCTGGAACAGGTGATTTTGCGCGCCGGGCTGCCTTCTTATCTTCGGTCGGTCATAGCCTATCTTCTGCGTATCGCGCTGGATCCCGGATACGAGCGGGAAGCATCGGGAGAATTCTGGAAGGAAAGCCTTTCCCTTACGGATGTTTTCCGGATAACCGCTTCCATTGAAGGAACGGATTCGCCCGTTGCGCCCTCCGATGGCGAAGTCTTCGATCTGATACTGGAGGCCTCGCAGGGGCTTAAACTCCTGTTTCCCCAGCTAATTGGCAAGGATATGATTGGAAGCGTCACGCCGGTCATGGACCGGCGGCTTGCCGCGCTCTGCATGGGAAAGGGGGGGGAGGCCGGACTGCCATGCGGCATGTATGGGCTGGACGCGGCTTCCTTGAATACTCCTGTGGAAGAAGGCGGGGAGGCGGCAGAGCAAAGATTCTTCGCTGGCGCTCAGAATGACAGGGGGCGAGAGATTGCATCGGAGAGCGAGGAGGTGGAGGAAAAAAGATTCTTCGCTGGCGCTCAGAATGACAGGGGGCGAGAGATTGCATCGGAGAGCGAGGAGGTGGAGGAAAAAAGATTCTTCGCTGACGCTCAGAATGACAGGGGACGGACGTCTGCATCGGATCCGGTTAAAAAGCTTGTCGGGATCCGGGAAGAGCTTGCAGCCGGCCTTGTTGCAAGGCAGGAAAGCATGCCGCCGGAAATCGTGGCTCTCTGGGGACCGCAGGGGTCCGGCAAGAGGTCCGTCATGAAGCGCGTCTCGAAGTTTGCCGGCCGCCGCTGCGTCGTTCTCCCGCTGAAGCATTTGCTTGCCGAGGAAAAAGATCCGGAGTATCCGCTTTATCCTGATGTCATGCTCCTGATAAGGGAGTGCGTCCTGACCGGAAGCATCCCGGTGATTGATAAATTGGAAAATATTTCGAGGGAGCAGGCAGTCAGGCTTGTAGATATGTTACAGGAAGGCGCATTGTCCCTGCTACCGGCGGTCTATTTGCTGATGGAAGCGCAGGAAGTACCGGACTATCTCCCGGACGTATTCTGCCTTGAAATGCCGCGTCTTCGCACGACCGACCGGATTCGGCTCTGGAAAGCGGCTCTCGGGAAGGATGCCGTTTCGGAGGGAAGTTTTGCGGCTCTGGCGAATACATTTGCCCTGACGCCCGGCCAGATCCAGCGGTGCGCAAGGCAGATCCTGCGCATTGCGGGACCGGATCGAGCCATCACCGAAGACCTTCTCTATCAGGTGTGCTATGCGCTGCTGGGGCATCCCCTCAAACAGTATTCCCAGCGGATGAAAAGCAGCTTTACCTGGGAGGATTTGAAAATGGCGCCGGAGGACAAGGTGGTCCTGAGGGATCTCTGCAGGTCGGTCCGGAATCGCCATATCGTGATGCAGGAGTGGGAATTTGAGAAAAAGGTTCCCTACGGCGCGGGAATCACGGCTCTTTTCTCGGGACCGCCCGGTACCGGAAAGACCATGGCGGCGCAGGTGATTGCCAACGAGCTGCACATGGAGTTGTACAGGATAGACGTCTCCCAGCTTATTGACAAATATGTCGGCGAGACGGAAAAAAATATCCGGCGGGTGTTCGAGCAGGCGAGGAAAAGTAACAGCGTGCTGTTCTTTGATGAAGCGGACGCGATTTTCAACAAGCGTATGGAGGCAAAAAACTCCAACGAGCGATTTGCAAATATCGAGTCCTCCCTGCTTCTGCAGTGCATCGAGGAGTATGACGGGGTGGCGCTTCTTGCCACCAACAATATGGCAAATATCGACGCCGCGTTCATTCGGCGTTTCCGGTTTTATCTGACCTTCAAGGAACCGAATGAGAAGATACGCCGGGAAATCTGGGAGTCGGTTTTCCCGAAAGCGGCTCCGCTTGCGGACGAGGTCGATCTCGGGGAGCTGGCGCATGTATTTAATTTTAACGGAGCGGTAATCAAGAACGTTGCGCTGCAGGCGGCTTACCTTGCAGCCCAGAAGAAGAAACCGATCGGGCTTTTGGAAATCCTGGTGGCGGTCCGCCGGGAGATGGAGAAGAACCAGAGGGTGCTAGCCCGGGAGAAGATGGGGCGCTTGGGATATCTGTTGCCGGAGGTCCTGCGGTGGGGGGAGGACTTGTGATAATATTCGGGAGCGCAATCTCTCAGCATCCCCAGTTACGCTCAGCATCTCCATTCATGTTCAGCATACCCAGTCATGCTTGGCTCCTTGTCATTCTGGGGTTACATGTCATTCTGAGCGTAAGCGAAGAATCTTTAATCTAAGCGTTTACTGTACGTGCAAGATCCTTCGCTTGCGCTCAGGATGACATATGAGATTAATTAAGCAAGGAAAGAAGGAAATCAGGTATGGGATTCAGTTCAATCAGCGAAGTTGGAAACCACATCGTATCGATACTGAGGCGCGAGCTGGTACCGGACGTAGTCCTGCATACCGGCGCTATCGGCATGTGCAGCCCGGAAGATCACGGAGATTTTACCATAGGAGTCTACCTCTATGACATCTCTCCGAACAACGATCTGGTGGAGCGGCGGATGGCGGCAATAGACCGGAGAACGCAGGTCTTTCCCTCCACATTTCTCACCCTCCGCTACATTATAACGGCTTATTCCATGGGCGATCTGAAGTTCCGGACAGAGGAAGAACATCGAATTCTCGGACGCGTCGTACAGGCGCTCGCCGATTATTCGGTCATCGGGCGTACCAGCAGCTTGTATGGGAAGCCTATGGACACGCGGATTGATCTGGAGCGGATAGAACCCGGTGAAAAGATCAAGCTTTGGACATTCCCGAACAAAGCATATCGCCTTTCCCTGTTTTATAAAGCCCAGCCGGTGGAGATCACCTCGACGAGAACCAGGTTGATCGCGTCGCGCGTACGGGATGTCAATGTCTTTATTCGGGACATACTGGGATCTGAGATGGATACTCTCTCCTTCGGCCGCACGATGGTGGTCCTCTGTACGGATGCTAAGACCGGTCGGCCGGTGGAGGGCAGCGATGTCCGGGTCGTGATGGATCATGCGAGGCATCCGATCCTGAAAGAGGACTGCTATCGGATCTTCACGAACATTGAGGGGGATAAGACCGTAATCCACTGCAGAAGCCAGCTCTACAAGCAGGCGGATATAGAGGTGGATTTTCGGGAGTGGGACGGCTCGGAGGTTTATGAAATTCAACTGGAGCCGGGAGAGCATTATCCGAAGGAACAGTCGCCTCTTTCATTTGACGAAGGAAATGAATGAGTCTTGCTATGGGAATAGAGTGGAAAAAAGACAAAAAAAGGGCGCAGGATTCCGTGAAAGGAATGCGGAAGCAGGGCGTTCGGGCATCATTTGCAACCAAAAAGGGGAGGGTGGACAGGAAGGAAGCCTTCCCTGCTTTGCATGCGGGGGTTTTTGACAGGGACGGCTATGAGTATGGCAGACGCAGGGAGCTATTTGCCCGGAGTGGCCTTAGGACGGATATGCACGAGGCGCTATTTGAAAAGGAAAACCGAAAGTATAATCTGACGGAAGAAGTCCCCGAAAGAGTCCTCTGTCAGCAGCTTGCGGATGCGGCTTCGGCGATGGAGCGCTATCTCCAGCCGGAAAAAAGAAACAGTCGGAACCTGAAAACCGTATATGAAAAGATTGCAGGGCTAGAGCAGTATATGACAGAACTGTCCGAAATGCCGGGAGGACTGTCTCCGGAACTTCGAGCCCTGCAAAAGAGCGTCCGGCAGAAGAAGCGGAAGCTGGAACAAATCATGGCAAGGAACGTACCGGAGAATCCTGAATCGCTCCGTTCTTTTGACGAGGTCGGCGCGGGGATTGGGAGAAAGGATGATGCGGATTTGCAAATTTCCGGCCTCCTTGAGACTGTAAATAGGTTCCTGTCCGGACGGCAGTCCTTTGTGGAGGGGATGGAAACGGATGATTTGGTTAACATGACCAACGAGATAGATGCCATGAGAAGCCGGCACAGATATACGAAGGAACAGATGGCTCTGGACCAGATGGAGCAGGAGTCCCTCGGTGCAATCGTAAACCATCCGAACCGGGTCATGCAGGAGGCATCCGAGATAAAGAAAGAGCCGCAGGTCCGTCGGGAGACGGGAAGCCATGAGGAGAACATGGCGCTTTTTGAGAACCGCAAAGGGAAAGAAGAGCGCGATGCCCTGAGGAAAAAACATCAAATCTTATCGGGCATTACTTTGACGAACCGCAATAATCTCCGTCAGAAGCAGAATCGGGACGGCCTTGAGGCTGTTCGGGGCATGATGCACAACGGGGAGCGCGCGATGGGATTTGCACCGCTCGCGGCCATGGGGCTCGGAGGAAACCTTTATAAGGGGTTTGCCGGAATGAATTATATGATGAGCATGACTCCTGCGGCCGTGGAGAAAAATAAGAAAGGGGCTGATATTCAGGGCATCACGGAGCGCTACCTGGGGCTTGACCAGCTTTATCGGAATTTCATGACGAAGAACAGCGACATCCGGAATCGAACGGCATTCCTGAAGCGATACGGCATGGAGGGGAATGTGCGCATGATGATTCGGAAAGAGCGGGATATGGCATTTGGCAAAGGCTCGGAAAACCGGATGAACAGCTTTCTCATGAAGAAGTATGCCACGGAGCTTTGGAAGGGCGCTTACCTGAAGGAAGACGGATCGGTGATCACAGAGCGGGAAAGGCAGGCAGAACCGCCCGAGAAGAAGCAGAGGCGGAAACTGTATGCGGACATGCTGCGGGCCATGGGTTTCCAGATCCGCTATCCGAATGCGGAGGGCGAGATACCGGGGACCAGCGCAGTTGATATTTTTAAGAGGCTGGTGTTTTGACAAATGTTGCCGTCAGCTGATGGCATGGAAAATAGGAGGTATAAACATGAAACTGAAAAAAGGATTCATTACGCATAGTACGGGGACGGAATCGCTCCTCGTCTCATCAGGAGCGACAGAATTTTCCGGCCTGGTCAAAGGAAACAAAACTTTGGGAGTCATCCTGGATCTTTTGAAGACGGATACCACGGAGGAAGCCTTGATTGATACCATGTATGGCCGCTTTGAAGCTCCGAGAGAGGTCATTGCGGCGGATGTGAAGAAGGCTCTTTCAGAGCTTCGTAAAATAGGGGCGCTTGACGAGTGAAACGTGATTCTTGCCAAAATGGAGCGATGCATTCATGCATATGACAAATAGTATGTGCATATAAATTGACTCCGACCACCTTTTGTTACTGTTCACACTTCCGCACAAAATCGCCTGTTTTTGCGGCAATTGGGGTGTCATCCTGAGCGTAAGCGAAGGATCTTTTACATAAAGCCGCTGCAGATGGTAAAAGATCCTTCGCTTACGCTCAGGATGACAAGGGCAGTACATGAGGTGTGAACAGTAACCACCTTTTCAATGATTATTGTTATTTTTTACTTTTTTCATACTATTTTCGTCTTTTTTGTTGTATAATATTGACATATAACATGCGTACAAGGAGGTTTCTAATGCGAAAGGATTTCTTATGGGGCGGCGCCACGGCTGCCCACCAGATTGAAGGTGCATGGAATGAAGGCGGAAAAGGAATGTCCATTGCGGATGTCATGACCGTGGGAGGCCCGGGCAAGCCGCGCCGCATCACGGATGGCGTTCTGCCCGGTGAGAACTATCCGAATCATGAAGCGACGGACTTCTATCATCACTATAAAGAAGACGTCGCTTTCCTTGCGGAGATGGGATTCAAGTCGTTCCGTACCTCTATCGCCTGGACCCGGATTTTCCCGAGAGGGGACGAGGCGGAGCCGAACGAGGCGGGCCTGAAGTTCTATGACGACCTGTTCGATGAACTGCATAAGTACGGCATCGAGCCGCTGGTCACCCTCTGCCACTTCGAGCTTCCGTGGGCGATTGTCAAGGAATATGACGGCTTCCTGAACAGGAAAGTCATCGACATGTTCGTAAAGTATGCGACCGTCTGCTTCGAGCGCTATAAGGACAAGGTCAAGTACTGGATGACGTTCAACGAAATCAACAACCAGGCCGATCCGATTCAGCACCATATCCTGCAGGAGGGCGGAATTTTGCTGAACGGCAGGGAGAACGCCGAGGAAATTATGTACCAGTCCTCCCATTATGAACTGGTGGCTTCCGCGCTCGCCGTGAAGAAAGGCCTGGAGATCAATCCTGATTTCAAAATCGGCTGCATGATTGGCTTCAATCCGATTTATCCGGCATCCTGCGCTCCGGAAGACATCCTGATGGCGCAGAAGGCCATGAATGAGAAATATTGGTGGACATTTGTCCATTGCAGAGGCTACTACCCGCAGTGGATTCTGAACAAATTCGACCGCCTGGGCTACAAGATCGATATCACGGAAGAGGATAAGAAGATCCTGAAAGAGGGCGTCGTCAACTGGCTGACTTTCTCCTACTATCAGAGCCTGGCCATCAAGGCCGACCCGGTGGAGAATCCGCACTATTATTACAACGAGAAATACTATGTCAGAAATGAACATCTGAAAGCTTCGGACTGGGGCTGGCAGATTGACGGGCTGGGCGTGCGCTGGGCGCTGAACTGGTTCTATGACCGGTTTGAGCTGCCGATGTGCATCGTTGAAAACGGATTCGGCGCCTATGACAAGATTGAAGAGGACGGCATGATCCATGACGACTACCGAATCGATTACCTGAGGGAGCACATCAAGGCCCTGATTTCGGCAATCGAGGAGGATGGCGTCGATCTGATTGGGTATCAGATGTGGTCGCCGATCGATATCGTTTCCGCATCCACCGGCGAGATGGACAAGCGCTACGGCTTCGTCTATGTCAATAAGAACAATGCCGGCGAGGGCGATTTGTCCAGAAGCCGCAAGAAGAGCTTCTACTGGTATAAGAGGGTCATCGAGACAAATGGAGCCGACCTTGGCGAATGATTTCGCAAGGCAAAGCGCTGCCAAAAGATAGGTTTTTCAGATGGCGGGGTGGTTTTGACAGTTCCTTGTATAATGATGCTGCCTGTTCCTTGGCGGGGCAGGCAGCATTTGTTTGACTGCAAAAATCCTTCGCTGCGCTCAGGATGACAGGCTTTTTCTCGCAAAATATTTTCAGTAAACCCTGGCGGAGGTTGCGCTTTTGGGGGAGGAGAATGCTCAATGCTTATTTTGCGGCAGCATCTGCCGTATCCTTGCGCATCGCGGCATATGGCGGGACGCCAATCTTTTTCAGGAGGTCGTCCTTTCTCTTTATCTCATCTGCGCGTTCAAGAATTTTCTCCACCCAGTCGTCGTCCTGGGCGTCCAGATGGTAGACGTTGAATCCGTACGTTTTCCCATAATTGACGATGACCGTTTCGTCATCCACGTGGAGGGAGATGCCGTAGTAACTCGGCACTTTCTGCGGGAGCGTTTCTTTCCGGTCTTTCTGGACTTCTCTTAGATGGCGGTGGCCGTTAATGATGCCGTCGAATTTCACGCCATAGTGTTTGAAAAGACGGCGTATATACCTTTCGCTCCGAAAAGACGAGGTGTAGACCCACGCTTCGTATCCCCTCTGCTGCAGTCCGGAAATCAGTTCCGGGGTTCCGAGGCGGACCCGTTCTTTAAAGCGGACGTTCAGGGGGAATTTGAGCGGAGGCTCCGTCTTGTGGTTGTCCGGCGACACGAATAATACTTCGTCCAGATCAAAAGACACGCGCATTTTCCATTCGGTCGGTTTCTTCTTTTTCGCCATATCGTTATCCTCGAATTGCATTTACGGAATGCTGTAGATTTTGTCATCCTGAGCGTAAGCGAAGGATCTATATTTGCACCAGATGCTGTTGGCATAAGACCCTTCGCTTCGCTCAGGATGACAAGGTATCAGTGAACCGATAAAACAAGGCAACCATACAGTTGGCAGTCTTTTATTATTCATCAGTTCTGTACGCATCCGATGTGATGATTTCCTGTATTTTGGATGCCGCCTTGCGGGCCCATGTGTCGTCTGCGGGAAGGTCGAAACTTTCGAACTCTTTGGTCTCGGCATTGACCCAGAGAAGCCGCTCCCCATCTATATGGATGGTCGTGCTGTATTTTTTACGGATGGCTTTCCTCAGGTCATTGCTGAGATTCGCAAGATCCAGGCCGCTGATGATGCCGTCGACTTTTATCCTGTGAGCCGTCAGGGCCGCTTTGATGAATTGCGGGGGATAGTAGTTGCCCGTATAAATCCAGACATCGCATCCCATGCGCCTCAACGTGTTAATCAGAGGTCTTGAATCCTTTCTGATTGGCCAGATGTACATCTTGTCGAGGGGGAAAGGCAGCTTATCGACCGCAAATTTATTGGGATCGCAGATCAGGACTTCGTCCAGGTCAATGGAAACGCAAGTATCGCTGCTAAGCTTTGCCAACCTGGCTTGAATGTCCTGCTCATGGGTCGGGGTGACAATGCGGATCGGCACGTAAGGCATCTCCAGCTTTTTTGCCGCCAGCCATCGGTGATGTCCGTTCAGGATCATATAACCACCGGTGGAGAGCTTCTCCACGATGATGGGTTCGATGTGGGGGGTCTTGCTGTATTTGTCATACGACACCATCTCCTTTTCATAGCCTCCGACGATGTCGCTGTTGGGACCGATTTCCGGATTGGTAAATTCGTCATCCGGGTTGGGGTGGAGGCTTGAAGTGGGAACCTTCTTAACGAGCAGCCGTTCATACAACGGCGCTTTCTCCGTGTGGGTGAGAATAGAGTAGTCTTTCATCTCGTCCAGAACATTTTCCTGAAATTCTTTTGTGATTATGGCCATAAGTATTCACTCCATCCAGATTACATGATACATTAATTATAGCACAGATTTATGATTTCGGCTCGCGGGGACGGTCCTTTTGGGCCAAAATTTTTCGGCTCGCGGGGACGGTCCTTTTGGACCAAAAT
>JAUMWM010000303.1 GCA_030529705.1 Lachnospiraceae bacterium | reverse complement strand
TAAATCCAGTTTCTGGCACAGCATTTCATAAGCAATTTTTACCAGAAACATTCTAACCGGAGGTATCAACGCTATGTCTTCCTTCATTAGAAAGCATCCGAGAATCTCGCTCATCATCGTGACAGCCATACTGTACCTGGTACTGTATGGCCGTTTCCTGTTCGGGAATGCGGTCTTCATGTACAGCGACATCGGCTCGGATTCGCTCTCATCGAGCTACCCGATCGTCGTAATGCTCTCCCGCCTCTTTGAGACGCGGACATTTGCCCACTACACCCTTTGGGACGGCTTGGGCGCTGACACGACGGCGACCTTCCTTCAATACATTAACCCATTAAAGCTCCTGATTCTGTTATTCGGAAGGGACAACTTCCCACTCGGCATCCTGCTGGTCGTATTTCTGACGCATTTGCTGACATCCCTGTTCGTCTTCGGCTTCTTCAGAAGGCTGGTGGGCAATGATTACGCCGCCCTCCTGCCCTCCCTGGCCTGGTCCTTTTCTTCCTACATGATCGTCTGGGGGCAGAATTACAGCTTTGGCCAGTGCATCCTCATGTTTACCATCAGCATGTTTATGCTGCAGGGGTTTCTGGCAAATGGCGGCCACCGCTGGGCCATCGGACTCACCCTGTCCTACGCCCTGTTTCTCATTTCAAATTACTACTTCTTCTACATGGCCGGCATTTTCAGCGCGCTTTACGTTATCCTCTACACGCTCTTCGCCGGAGAGGAAAATCGCTTTGGCCTCATGCTAAAGCGACTCTTCATCCTCCTTCTGACAGGAATCGGCGCGCTTGCGGTCGGCTGCGTGTCCGTCATCCCGATCGTGACCTCTTTCACCGGCAGCGCCCGCTCCGGCGACACGAGCGGTCATGCCCTAAGAGACCTCGTCAGGCTATTTGACGTAAGGACGTATCTGACATTTGCCGGACGGCTTTTTTCATCCAACCTGATGGGGGTCGGGAACGGCTTCACCGGCGCGGTCAACTACTACGAGGCGGCGCAGCTTGCGACGAGCGTCCTGTTTATATTTGCAGTAATCTATCTCTTTTTCAGGAAAGGCTCTTTCGTCAAGACGTTCTTCTCCCTTTTCGTCATCGCTGCCCTCATGGTCTGCCCGCTCGCAGGCTTCGTCCTGACGTTCAATGTGGAGGCCCAGCGCTTCTCATTCATCGTCTGCTTCGCGGAGTGCATCGCGATCGCTTTCCTGATGAAAGATTTGGACGAGGGCATCCACATGGCTTCCCTGGTATTTGCCGGCGCCCTGACGCCTGTCGCGGCGATTGGAGGGCTTGCAGCGCTCTACATCTTCAAGGGCCAGTTCGGCTACGACATTCGGGAGAAGACCCTGGTTTTGGCGGCGGCATTTGTCATCCTCTTCACATTCCTGCTGTTCCTCCATCTCAGCGAGGACCTGCGGCCGCATCTCGCCATGATCCTGACCGTCGTCCTGTGCGCCGAGATCGCATGCATGAACATTCCGTCCCTCTTTGAGCGGGATTTCCTGTCGAAGGACCAGTTCCGCGGCAGTTATTTCAACGACGGCACGCAGGAGGCTTCGGCAAAGATCCGCTCCGAAGACGAGTCGCTCTACCGCATCGCCACCAGCATGGACCTTAATATGGCAAATGAAGGCCTAGTCGACGGCCACAACTCCGTCACGGTCTACTCCAATACAAATGCCGCCGGCCTCGTCTCGCTCACAAATGCCGCCGGCGTTTACCAGAAGTCTCGCAATTTCTTCGTCGTCGGGTATCCGCAGTACTACCTTTTCACGCTCCTTGGCGGCAAATACCTGATTACGGACGAGCCGGACCCGGAGGCGGATTCGCTGGAGGACACGCTTTTTAAGGTGGTGGATACGACTGCGACGAACCGGACATTTGAGAATCTGAATACCCTGCCATTCGGCTACGTGTACGAGGAGGAAATCAGCGGGGAGGATTTTACTGCGCTGGACGGAATCGACAGGATGCGGGCACTGACGGCCGGGTATGTGAGGACCGAGGATATTGGGGCGGTGGGAAGCACTGCCGATAATACTTCTCAAAAAACAATAACAGCCAGTTCGGAGGATGTTTCTGCGAAAGATGTCTCTGCGAAAAGTGCTGACAGTGAGGGGAACGCTTCTGAGGAGGAGTCAGAAACCTCGGAATTAGAGGCCAAGCTTAATAAAAGAGAAAAAGAAACTGACCTCAGAAAGAAAATAGGCGAGTTGAATGATGTCAAATCCATAAAAAACGAGGATGGCTCCGTCACCATGACCGCAGACGGGGCGGACCCCTACTTTGTCTTTGACCTTAAATCCGTGAAAACCGAGAAGGAGAACCAGATATTTTATCTCACTCTCGCCGCCGACCCCGAGGAGCTGGACGGCGAATCCCAGATTCAGGTTTTCCTGACAACGAAGGAACACCCTGTCCCGGATCCCGATTTCAGCCGCATTTACTATCTGAGCAAGGCATACCCGCAGCTTAACATCCTCCTTCCGGATGCCATTCAGGACATCCGGGTCGACCTCGGAGAAAATGCTGCCATCACGTTCACCGACATGAAGCTCACGGTAATAAAAAAAGCGGCTTCCGATTTTAAGAAGCTCGCTTCCACGGATATAACCGACATCCTGTTTCAGAACGATACCTATTCCGCCACCGTCACGACGAAGGACAAGGGATGCGTCCTCTGCGTGCCGCTCATCTACTCAAAGAACTGGACGGCGGTCGTGAACGGGACCCAAACCGAGGTAATGAACATAAACGGCGGCCTCCTCGGCATCCTGCTGGACGAGGGCGAGAACCGGGTGGCAATCCGGTATGCGGTCCCCCATTTTAAGATCGGAGCTTTCGTATCCATCGCCTCACTCTGCATCCTGCTCCTTCTCTTCGTCATACCGCTGACGAAGAGAAGATCCTGAGGAGACGTACTGCTTTCGTTCGGCCTTGGCTCGGTCCTTGTTCGGTCTTCCTCGTTCGGCTAATATCTGTGTGAAATTAATCTTTGCATATGCAGAGTATGTCAGCCCGATATCCGCCGTCATTTGAGC
>JAUMWM010000068.1 GCA_030529705.1 Lachnospiraceae bacterium | reverse complement strand
AGTCCTTCCTGCCCGGCGTGACCTTCCGCGCCCGATTGATCAAAAGTCCGGTTTGCAAGCGCGGCAAATACCCGCTCGGCAGTATCATATCGGATAAATTGGTCGGCGGCTTCTGACTCCCCTATAAGCGCCTCCAATTCTTCGGAGATGGAAACGCCGCCTACAATCTTCTGCATCAGAGGACGTACAACATGATAAAAGGTCTCCTGATCCATAGTCGTGAAAATGTTTTCAACGACCTTGCGGGATGGCAAAGCCTCTGTTCCCGTAATGAGACCCATAGTAACAGAATCAGCCGATTCATCTTTCTTTTCCACAGTATGCGGCAATGAAGAAGCGCCCAGCCTGACGGAGGCATCCGCAGTCGGATTTTGTCCTGCTATGAGAGCCTGATACAACTCCGGAACATGATTTTTTAATTGCCCTTCCCTATCCGCATAAATCATTTCAGTGCAGAACAGTTCCCAGACTTCCTCCGACTGGCGTTCAATCAGATGGTCCGTGTAATCTGACAGGTTCTCCTGTAAGAGCTGAACATCGAAATACTCCGCTCCCGAAAGGCCATCTCGTCCCTCAGTGCCTGTCAATCCCTGCAAACCTTCGAACCCATCGGAACCCGCCAAGCCTTGCAAACCTTCGCGTCCATTGGAACCCGCCAAGCCCTGCAAACCTTCACGTCCGCCAAAACCTGTCGAGCCTTGCATGCCTTCGCTTCCATCGGAACCTGCCGATTCCCGCAAGGCCTCCCAACCTACGTAATCTTCCGACTCATAATAACGTTCATGCCCGCCATAGCCTTCGATGCCCTGCAATCCGGAACGTCCGGCATACCCTTCGACACCCTGCTGCCCGGAACGCCCGGCTTGGCCTTCCGCACCCTGTTCTCCTTCGAGTTTGCCAGTCCGATCCGCAAGTGATGCAAATACTCGCTCCACCGCATGATATTTTACGAGCTGGTCGCCATCCTCGTATTTCTCCGGAGATGGCATCCCCTCCTCCAAAACTCTGTATTCGGGAACATTTTCCGTCATCCGCTGCAAGAGCGGGTAAACGACGGTACGGAACGTCTCCCGATCCATCGTAGTGAAGACATTTTCAAATGCCGCACGGGAAGACAAGCTCTCAGTATTATTTATACTGATATCTAAGGAGCTTTCAATTGCCGTCAGATTCTGCGCTTTGACAAGTTCCCGATATAACTCCGGCGTCTGCCGTCTCAGCGTCCCTTCCGAGTCGGCATGTATCAGTTCTAAGCAGAACGTCTCCCAGACTTCCTCTGATTGTCTTTCAAACAGATGCTCCGCATAATCCGTCCTGCCAAGAGCTTGGCCAGCAAGAGAGGCAAATGTCTGCTCCACCGTAGTATATCGTGAACGAAGATCCGCAGCCTCAGATTCCCCGGCGGCTTCTCTCTCTCTCGAAAATCGGAACTTTGGAACGCTTCCCGAAATACGCTGCATGAGCGGAAACACGACGGTCTGAAAAGTCTCCCGGTCCATTGTTTTTAGGATATTTTCTACTGCCGCACGGGACGCAGAACGCCCGAATTCCACATGAACTCTCGCAGCTTGGCTGTATTCTTCGGTTCCCACGCCCTCCTTGGCCGACGACAGCAACAAGCGTTCTGTTTCCACAGGTTCGCCAGCACCTGCATCGCCCTGCAAAGTACCGTCCGCACCGCCCTGCAAAGTACCACCCGCTCTATCTCTCGTAAGCCGATCCGTACCGCTTTGCTCAGTACCATCTGTACTCTCTATGTTTCGCCCTTCCGCGAGGACCCGGTACAGCTCCGGCAGCTGCTCTTTCAACTGCCCTCCCTGATCTGCATAAATCATTTCAGAGCGGAACAGATTCCACTCTTCATCCGAGAGCCGGTCAAAAAACCGAAATGCGTCATCGGCCAGGCCATCCGCGCCAATAAGGCTCTCTTGACCGGAAGCCCCATCTGCGCCACGAAGGCCTGCCAATCCGAAAGCCCCATCCGCGCCGCGAAGGCCTACGGATCCCAAAGCCCCATCCGCTCCATGCCGTCCATCGGATCCATCAGCGCCCGCTTCCAGGACGGCGGCCGCATTCTCTGCGGCGTGATAAAGCCTGAGCCATTCGCCATCCCCATATTCCCCGTCTGCAGCCGCAGTTCCCGCTGCCGGCACGGGCCGGGAGAGAGAATACGAAATGCGTTCTATGAGAGGCTCCGCAAATGCGCGAAAAGCCTCCGTGTCCATACCCTTTAACACTTTTTCAAATGTCACAAGTGATGAAAATCCGCCCGCATCAAGAAAAACGCTCCTGAGCGGTTCCGGCGTCCGCTGAATTCTCCAGAAGAACTGTCTCGCTGCATCCGAATTCCAGAGCGTCATGGAAGTTCCGTTTTCCCTTTCCGGAAGTCGGAAAAGTTCTGTTTCCGCTTTTTGCAGCAACGCTCTGGAAGCCGATTCGTAAGAGTTTCGGCTTTCCGCAGCTCCAATGCTATGCATACGGTCTATCAGCCGGCGCATGTACCGCTCCCTGGTACCGTTCCCTCTGGACGCAGCTGTCAGGATTTTCATGATCAGCGTGCTTTCCTCATCCTCGCGCACATTTGACACGCCCGCATGCATTTGCACCAGACTATCCCTTGAAGCGCTCTCATTGATCCGCTCCTTCAGCTCCCGATGTATCTGCATCAGTTCCCGGACGGATTCCTGTGAAACTCCGCTGTATGCATTTGTCTGCATGCGAAGCATATTAAGAAGCTGATCACACCTCGCACTGACCGTCAGGGAATACCGCTGCATGATCCGATAGTTCCGGATATTCATCTGAATACGAATGCGGTTCATCAGAATCAGCTGCCTCGACAGTTCGGTAAGGGCGTCTCCTGCATCCCGTTCCCCGTATTTCGGGTACACAAAATCGGCAGAAGGAAGTTCCTGTTCATTTGCAGATTTGTATTTCGCAATAATCGCATCTGCAAATGAAACATCCCCTCCCAGTCTGCCCGGAATTGACCTGTACAAAATGTGTATCGGCAGCCGATAGCTTGATCCAAGCTGCACGGCCTGTGTTTTTATGCTTGTTATCACAGTCAGTGTACCTGTCCTTCAGTCTTAAGCAAAGCTCCTGGACACAGCAGACAGACAAGCAGGATGTGCTTATAATCTGCGACTGACTCGTCCTCACGGCATCCGGATCATTTTGGCTTACCCTCGCTGAGTCCGTTATGAAGGATCTCAATTGTGTTATAGATGACCTGCCCCTGCAGCGCGTCAAAATCCGAAATCTCCCAGCGCGTAACAATACCTTCCTTGAAAGAATATGTTTTTTTGATTTTACCGTGTTCCATCACCATGATCGTCACGTCATAGACTCTTGATCCGGCTGTTAGTCCGGGGTCGCAGCCGCCATCAACCAGAAAACCGCGCTCGAGTATCAGTTTGTGTGAACTGGAGATGGGTCTTGCCAGGTTATGAACGGTCCAGTTGTTTCCGCCTTCCTGGACCGTCTCCACCTCAATGATTTCAGATATGTTTTTGATTCTGGCAAAGCTGAACGTCTCGGATCCGATATTGATCTGAAAGGCAGCATTCAGCAGCGGATAATATCTAATAGTTGACATGGATTCCCTCTTGGATGCGGCGTAAATGAAGAGTGCGCGCTGAAGTTTTTATTTGCGGATGTATCATTATGGCAGCAGGAGCGACGGCTCCGGCTCATCGTTCAGTTTCCGATTGATTTTTGAGATTTCCCCGCACCACCGGATCCGTTCCAGATGGCTAAGGCTCATGATCTCCTCCCGCCCCCAATGCATGTAATAGGCGATGAAACTCGTTTCCTCGTAGATTTTATCAGCCGGATACGGATTCACACCCCGGCTTCTGTAAAATTTACCGGAATATCAATTTCCTTGCCGCAATGCGGGCATATTCCCTTATAGACCGGAATCTCCATCGCATTGATCCGCTGATAA
Organism: Lachnospiraceae bacterium; assembly: GCA_030529705.1. Lineage (GTDB taxonomy): Bacteria > Bacillota > Clostridia > Lachnospirales > Lachnospiraceae > Chordicoccus. Next base: position 7,635 of record JAUMWM010000068.1, on the reverse strand, counting down.
AGATCCTGCAGATATGCAAGATCCGGCGTGAACAGCCCCTCTACGATCCTGGTATCCACAGCTGCAAGCGATCCCAGCTTTGTGATCACTCTGGCCAGAATGATAATGGTAAGATATCCCGGATTCTGCTGTACTCGCGGGTCTTTCAGCGGAAGAATTTCATCCGCTGCGTTTGCAAGACGCATGACCCCCTCTTTATGAAGATTTCCGTCCCGGTCAACATACCCCTTCGGGAGAGTAAATGGAAATTCAGTCTGAAACATGCCCAGACTCCTTTCTTCGGATTATTGTAAGGATAAAAATCATTTATGGAAGAATCCCAAATAAATGTCTGAATCTAAAAGGAAAGAGGGCATGCATAAATATACATGCCCGTTTCCCTACCTTCTAATTACTGCACTCTGGTAATGCCTTCGTGGCAGATTTCCAGTGTTTCAACTGCAATTTCGGATGCAGTCGCATTGAAATCCGGAACCGTATACTTTGTCACCCATGCATTGATCGCCTGCCAGGATGCGACAGGGGCTTCAGCTTCGTCAAGCAGCGTGATGGTGACCGTCTTTCGCTCCACATCACCGGTCAGGCCGGGCTCGAACCACTCATACATGGCCCTGGAATCCGTCATGCCCTGCTTCAAAGTAATGTTGCTGTATTTTTTAAGGCCCGGGACCTTCATCGGGGTCTCCGCCGCCATATCGCCTTCGCGGTACTCAATCGGCTCGATTGTGATGTCGCCACCGGTCACTTCGCTGAAACCGCCGGCTTCGATGCCATCGATCTCTACCTTGTACCTAAATTTCGCTTTTGGGTACACTGTTGACATATATTCATCCTCCTCTCAATCAGATTCTCAATCATCAGCCCTCAGAATCCGCTGTCCTCTGGGAGATTCTGAAGATTACAAATTCAGCAGGCTTCACAGGTGCGACGCCGATCACGCAGACCAGTCTTCCGTTGTCGATATCATCCTGGGTCATGGTGTCATGCCCGATATTGACGAAGAATGCCTCTTCCGGAGCAGTGCCGGCAAGAGAGCCGCCTCTCCAAAGGCCATCCAGGAAGACGCTGATCGTTCTCTGGACCCTCGTCCAAAGCACTTCGTCGTTCGGCTCGAAGACGGCCCAGTTGGTATTCGCACGGATAGATTCCTCGATGAAGATGAAGAGCCTTCTTACGTTGACATATCTCCACGAAGCGTTGCTGCAGGCCGTCCTTGCGCCCCAGACGCGGATGCCCTGGCCCGGGAAGGAACGAATCAGGTTGACTCCCTTCGGATTCAGGATGTCCTGCTCTCCCTTTGTGAACTGGCTGTCCAGGCCGACGCAGCCGCGGACGACTTCATTTGCCGGAGCCTTGTGCACGCCTCTTGTCGTATCCGTTCTTGCATAAATGCCAAGGATAGATCCTGATGGCGGGACTGCAATATTCTTCTTGTCAAGCGGATCAAAGACGGAAAGCCACGGATGATACATGGCTGCATACGGAGAATCAAAAATATCGCGGTGGTTGATAAGGTCTTCTACCTTTCTGGCATCTTTCGGCATATCCAGAACCGCGAAACGGCTTCCAAGGTTCTCGCAGTGCGCTACCAGAGTGAGCTGGACGTTGGGATCCGTGATGCCGGGTACCGCGATGATCGCTACGGAATCGTTGTCCAGGAAGGACTGGATGCCGGTCCTGCGGCCTGCGCCGCCATCCTCGCCGATGAAATCAGCGGCGCTGATGCTGTCAGCGCTTCCGTTCTTGCCTCCGGTCATAACCAATGTAGCGACCGCCTTGTCAGCGCCGGCAATCTGCTCGAACGGAGACTTGATTTCATCCCCGGCTTCCCCAACGTACTTGACATTAATAAGATCGGACTTGGACAGGGCTTTGTCTACGTAATTGGAAGCATCAATATTGAAGCTGAGGTTGTCATATACCTCAACGACGTCGCCGTACCTTACGTCCAGGCTGAATTCGCAGGTGGTGAGGACCTTGGTCGGAAGGAGTTCCTTGTCCACGCAGGACTCATCCATCTCGTTCTCAAGAGTTAAGATGTTGCCCTGATTCTTCACGATTTTGTTATAAACGATCGTCTCGCCGTTGTTGAATGCGACCACGTCGCCCGCATTGAATCCTTCGCCATTCTTCACGATATAGCGCTTGCCGGCATCGGTTTCAAGGATCTCGAGAATCTGGGTCTTCGCCTTGCTGGACGGCGCCGCGTTGATGCGGATATCATCGCCCCAAGAACCCGGATTCTTGGCCGTAATTTCCAGAACCGAATTGCTGCCCTTGGCGCATTCGCCATCAGAGGGGGCTACGCGGACGATAAAGGCGCGGGAGCCGCCGTTGATGAAAAACTGATCCACCGCATATGCGAGGAAACGATACTCGCCAAATGCATTCTCCGAGAGATATCCGCCGTAGGTGCGCTTAAACTCGGCAGCGCTGGTGACAAGCTGCGGGATTCCTCCCACCGGTCCGCGTTCTGCGAGACCGATAAAGCCGGCTGTACTGGTTCCCACTCCTTCCATAGGCTTGGAACCGGATTCTAATTCCTCAACGTACACGCCAGGTGATAAATACTCCGCCATAATGTATGCTCCTTTCATTTTTTTAGGATTCGGATTTAGGTAGGGACGAATCCTTACACTGTCGGATGTCTGGTGACTGTTCCCGAACCGAATGTCTTTTAAGGGCAGTCATAAACATTTTATCTTATTTAAGATAACACCATGTGTTATAAAAATCCACAAAAAAAATATAAACTTGCCAGTCTTTTTTGTTTAAAATGAGTACTCATCGAAATTCCGGGGCTTTGCGCCGCCTGCGGCGTGCCTTCCCGGCGTGCTGAGATACTTTGCGTAGGGTCCGAAAGCCTCCCGGTCGATAAATCTCCCCAGCTTCCTGTACTCATACTCCATGGATCTCACGATGTGCCCTATGCCAATGGGCTTGCCCTCGGCCCCCGCCATATAAGCCGCCCCAAAAAGTATGGCTTTGATGTTGGCGCCGGACAGTTCGAATTTCTTCGCCAGGAAACGGAAGGGAATATCCTCTTCCACTCTCGCACTAGCCGGAAGCATCGTCTTCCACAGAGTATGCCTTGCCTCCTCATCCGGGCTGTCCAGCCGTACTGCGTACGTGATCCTGCGCACGAAAGCCGTGTCAAAGTTGTTGTACAGGTTGGTGGCCAGAATGGATATCCCGTCATATTCTTCGATTTTCTGCAGGAGGAAAGCCGTCTCGGAATTTGCATACTTATCATTGGAACTTCCAATCTCCGTACGTTTGGAAAACAGCGCATCCGCCTCGTCAAAGAACAGGATCACGTTGGACCCTCTTGCGGCGTCAAATATAGCAGAGAGATTCTTTTCTGTCTCGCCGATGTACTTGGAGAAAATCCGGGAAATGTCGACCCGGTACAGCGGCCTGATAAGGCATTTCCTTGTATTTTGGGTTAAAGTAATCTTTATAATCGTACATTTTGAACACCTATGTTCGCAAAACCGTAGCCTCTCCCCGGACTTCTGCATGTCCTTAGATAAGAATGTCGTTTTTTCCGATATTCTTGTCTGTCGAACCGGACCGCTTGCGGGTCAAATTGGCTACTGCATACCTTTACGTATGTTCTCCAAAGCGCCCTCGTAATCCCTGTGCTTCATATCAGGAAAGGCTTCCAGAATACGGCGGGTGCCAAAGAAACTGCCGGACATGATTTTCTGCTTAACGGCTTCCGCCTGGGCCTGCATTTCTCTCTGCCTCTTTTTCATGGCATCCGTTTTAGCCTGTAGTTCCGTCTTCTTTCTCCCGACCGCATCCCTTGCTTCATATTTGGCCAGCGTTGCCTGCACTCTCTGCTCCTCTATCGTCTTCTGCGCACTCATGGTTCCCGTTGCGAGTTTTTCGCTCAGGTTGTCGCTTAGCACGCTCATGCGCCTCTGGACTTCATCCAGTTCTTTCAGTTTTTTGTTCAGGCCCGCTACGATCATTACCGTCACGATAAAGTCTGCAGCATACGTGATAAAGAGCGCTCCTAAAATCGGCTGCCCTATTTTTTCCGGCATGGTAAGCAGGAAGCAGTTCTCCACGACCGGATGGATTATGCGGACGACCAGCAGGCACACCAGCCCCCAGATGAGGCTGAATCGCAGACAGATATATCCCCGGAAATTAAACGGCTCGTTGCTGTAGTCCCACCATCTTGCGTGGAAGGCGATATCAAGCAGCCATCCGGCCGCCAGCTCAATCAACGTAGCAAATACAACGCCGCATACGAACACGAGCAGGATTCCTACTATGTCATTTCCCCCTGTCAGTTTTTCTACGGGGTAGTGGACAACATCCGGAAGAACGCTGTATATTACAGCAAATACGGAAATCGCCCCGAAGCCATAGACCGGACAGGCCGGGCCGCACAGAAAGCCCCTGTTTATTACCTTCCCGACCGTGATGGCGTGAAAAATCACTTCAACGCACCAGCCTCCAAATGAATAAATAACGAAATACCATAAGATTTGATAGTATGTCATGCCAGCTATCATTCGCTCTACTTCCTCCATATTAACCATTGGCACATAAGACCGCTCTTATCTAAGAATGCGAGTTTTTCCGACGTTCTTGCCTGTTGCACCGAGCCGCCACCAGCGGATCAAATTGGCTCCTCTGGCCACTAAGGTTCTTCCATAAATAAATGCTTCAAGTTGCGGAGTTTTTTTCCGGATGCGCCCTGTTAAAAAGTGCAACAAGCGTACTGCTTAAGCATTTTTTCGAGCGCAGTCGGGAAAAAGACCTGCAAGTTGAAGCATTTTATGTTTATGAATGAATTCTAATCTGCATGAAGCAGATCTAACGCTTAAGTGAGAACGTTCCTTCTCTTGCGAAGTTTGGTTTTCTTTATGCAGAAAAAACCTAAGTACCTAAACGGCTTATACTGCCTACGTTTAGTTATCCGAGGACCTGCGCCTGCAGATGGCCAAGATTGCCATGCATGCGGCGGCCATCAAAATCAGGTACCCTGCAACCGGCGAGTCATCCCCCGTCTTAGCCGAAGTCGTTTTAGAGTTCGTCGTATTGGAACTATTGGAGCTTGTCGCTTTCGTAGTAGGCTTCGGGGTTGCCGTCTTCGTCGGAGTCTGCGTCACCCTTCTGGGTGTCGGCGTCGCCGTCACCGTCACGATAATCGGCGTAATCGTAGTTTTCGTGCCGGGAGTAACCGTCGCGGTTTCACGCGCGTCGGCTAGCAGATAAACCAGGTCGCCATTTGCATCCTTCTTGCTTGTGAGGTCCGCCTTCACCTCGCCGGTCTCGGAAACCGTGACAGTCGCGCTTCCGGCCCTCCTGTATCCTTCCGGAGCCTTCGTCTCCACAAGCAGATACCTCTTGCCTGACTCGAGATACGGTCCGAAGTCATAGGAGGCATCTTTCTTTGATACCCAGCTATGAATCACCTTCGCCGTTACGCCGTCCTCGCTCACGACCCTGTTGTTGGCCGTCAGCTCATATATTACGAGCGTTGCTCCGCCAAGCCCCTTGTTCGTATCCGCCGCGATCTTGGATACCTCAAAACGGATCGGCGGATCCTCGATAAGCAGTATGGGATTGTCATTCTCATCCGTACCCGTCGCCCCGTCCGTCGTCAACTCGCCACTTTCTTCGAGGACGAACTCTACTTCGGAAGCCATTCCGTAGCCGATCGGCGCGGCGTCCTCAACGACTGTATACTTCTCGCCGACCGTAAGGCCCAGCACGACATGCTGCGTCTTCTTCGAAGTCCACTCGGCAACCGTTTTATTTTTCGAATCCAGAATCCGAAGGCTTGCGCCCGCGACTTCCCAGCCGGAAACGGCATCCACTTTGCTGATACTGACGCTGGTCCTCGAATCCTCAACCAGCAGCACGCCATCGTCCGACAGGTTTCCGCTGTAAGTCACCTGGCCCTGCCCGTCAATCGAAAACGTTGCGTCCGACGTTGCCAGATAGCCCGCCGGCGCCTTAGTCTCCGCCAGCGTATACTCCTCGTCCGCACTAAGGCCGGTGATTTCGTGGGCTTCCTTCGCGGATGTCCACGTTTCGACAACTTCGCCGGCCTTATTTAATACCTGCAATTCGGCGCCCGCAAGCGCCTTGCCGTCCGCCGCATCGACCTTGCTGACCTTGACGGCCAACGAAGGCGTTTCCCCATAGGTATTTGTAAAATCGAGTTCTGATGGCAGGACGCCGCCCTCGACTGCAGCCTCGGCTGCAAGCTTTCCCTGGCCGCTATCCGTGACCTGAACGGTGACCTCATATTCCGTCTCGTCATAGGTGATGCCGGACGTATCGCCTTTCTTCTCCTTGACCGTGTACGTGTGGGTTCCGACTGCGTCATACGTGATTTCTTTGAAAATGTAAGCGCCGGCTCCTTCGGTTGAAGCCTCGTCCGTATAGTCCGCCCCTTCCGTCGTCTCCGTCAGCACGTATTCAAATGTCGGAGCCTCCATATCTTCCGGATACCCTTCAAAAGTCTTCGTGCCGCCAAATGTAACCGATATCGGGACAATGAGGGCATTCGTCAGCGTGGTGACCGTTCCGACAGTGTCGGAGGATGCCAGATACCCTGCCGGCACTTTCGTCTCCTGCCAGGTATACTGGATGGCATCGCCCGCCTCATCGTTGGCCGGAAGGTCTTCAATCTTCCCGCTCCATTCGCCGGCCAGGTTCAGCGTAAGCTTCTGTCCCGTCGCCGTCCCATTTTTGAGAAGCTCCACTTCCAGTTCGGCCGGGCGGGTCTCGCCCGCATTGTCATCATCAACCCACTTTACGGTCACGGAAGCTTTCGTGTTCTCAGGAATCGGCTCTTCCGGAGTCATCGTATCCGAGCTGTCGTCAGAGCCGCTCCCTGTCTGCTGTTCTTTAGAGCCCTCGTCCTGACCGGCCCCAGCTTTCCCGAAAGAAGAATCTTTATCCGCCAAAGTTCCCCCGGATGCAGCATCTTTATCCTTTTTCGTTTCCGCAGAGGACGTATCCGCCTGAGCCTTAGGCTCCTGCGCCATCTCTGCCTCGCTTGCGGGAACGCTCTCATTTCCTTTCGAAACGTCAGCCTGCGCCTTAGGCTCCTGCGCTTTCTCTGCCTCGCTCACGGGGACGCTTTCATTCCCTTTCGAGACATCCCCTGCCGCATCCGCCTGCCCCGCTTTTTTCAAATCGCCGGCAGGAGTAATCGTAACATCTATCGCTCCGCTTGACCCGTCTTTGGCCGCTTTCGACTTACCCGCCTTCTTCGCTTTGCCCGTCGGCGTGATTTTATTCCCGGCCGTCCCTTCGCGGCTTTCATCAATCGCTTCCGACTGTCCCCGTGAAGCCTTCGCCGCCCACAGCGTCGCTGTCTGCGTTGTAACTATCAGGCAAATGGCGATCATGAAAACCAGCATTTTCCTGTAAATCCTCATAATCCAGCCTCCTTTCCCTCCGCTCTCCTTCTTACTTGGATCCTTTCAAAAATTAATGATTTCAGTGCAAAATGCATCTTTCTCTGTGCGAGGATTTTTGTTCCAGCTTGTGACACAACATCTGGGGGCGACGAAAGTGCATCGTTCCCGGATGTTGTGGCGTGTGATGGGGCAAAAAGACTGCACAGGGAAAAATGCCCATTTTGCACTGGAATCATTA
>JAUMWM010000302.1 GCA_030529705.1 Lachnospiraceae bacterium | reverse complement strand
CATGGGCCGAAAAAGAACTTGTGAAATAATCCCTTATGTACTATAATCTGACTTATGTTTTTTTCATTAGGAGGGACTAATTTTGGAAAAATATGGTGTTAACCAGCTAAGGAAGATGTTTCTGGAATACATGGAGTCAAAAGGACACCTTGCGATGAAATCCTTTTCCCTGGTGCCGCACAATGACAATTCAATCCTGCTCATCAACGCAGGCATGACCCCGCTTAAGCCGTATTTCACCGGTGCGGAAGTGCCGCCGAGGAAGAGGGTCACGACGTGCCAGAAGTGCATCCGGACGGGCGACATCGACAATGTCGGCCATACGGCCCGCCATGGCACTTTTTTCGAGATGCTTGGCAACTTTTCATTCGGAGATTATTTCAAGCGGGAGGCCATCCACTGGACCTGGGAATTCCTGACGGAGGTCGTCGGCCTGGACCCTGACCGCCTGTATCCGTCCGTGTACCTTGACGATGAGGAGGCCCTCGCCATATGGCGCGACGAGATTGGCATCCCGGAGAACAGGATTTACAAATTCGGCAAGGAAGACAATTTCTGGGAGCACGGCGCCGGGCCTTGCGGTCCCTGCTCGGAAGTTTATTACGACCGGGGCGAGAAATACATGACGGACGAAAATGATACGGAGCCGGGCAGCGACGGCGACCGCTTCATGGAAATCTGGAACGACGTTTTCACCCAGTTTGAAAATGACGGCAAGGGCAACTACACTACCCTGAAACAGAAGAATATCGATACCGGAATGGGGCTTGAGCGGCTCGCGGTCGCCGTTCAGGACGTTGATTCCATGTTTGACATCGACACGATCCTGGAGCTCCGCGAGAAAGTCTGCGAAATTGCAAATAAGAAATACCATGAGAACCTCGCAGATGACGTCGATATCCGTAAGATCACGGACCACATCAGATCCGCAACGTTTATGATTTCCGACGGAATCACGCCGTCGAACGAAGGGCGCGGGTACGTGCTTCGCCGCCTCATCCGCCGCGCGGCCATGGCCGGCCGTAGGCTCGGCATTCCGGGGGACTTCATGGCCGATCTGTCTTACACGGTCATCAAGACTTCGAAAGACGGCTATCCGGAACTGGAAGAGAAAAAAGTCTTTATCCACAGCGTCCTTGAGAGCGAGGAGGCGGCATTTGGAAAGACCATCGATCAGGGGATCAAGATTCTGAACGGCTACATCGCAGAGATGCAGGAAAGCGGCGAGACGGTTCTCTCCGGCGACAAGGCATTTGAATTATATGACACCTACGGTTTCCCGGCCGACCTCACGAAAGACATCTTAAAAGACAAGGGGCTGTCTTCCGACGAGGAAGGCTTTGCGGCAGCCATGCAGGAGCAGCGGGATCGCGCCAGAGGTGCAAGGAAAACGACCAATTACTCCGGGAAGGAGCTCACGGTCTATGACAAGCTAGATCCGGCCATTACCTCCGAGTTCACCGGTTATGACAGGATGGAGGATGATTCGGAAGTCGTCATCCTCACGACCGAGGTTACGGATGATAATCCGGGCGAATCCGTGCTTGCCCTGGTGGAAGGCGATAAAGGCACGGTCATAACGGAAAAATCCCCGTTCTATGCGAATATGGGCGGCCAGATTGGCGACAAGGGCATAATCGCTACCTCCGAGGGCACGTTCCGGGTGGAAGACACCCAGCCGATCGGCGGCGGAAAGATTGCCCATATCGGCACCGTTTCGGAAGGCGTGATAAAGGTCGGGGACTCGGTCCATCTTTCCGTAAACGAAGATGGGCGTCATGATACAGAGAAAAACCATTCGGGTACGCATTTGCTCCAGAAAGCCCTCAAGCTGACGCTCGGCGAACATGTGGAACAGAAAGGCTCCTTCGTCTCCCCGGACAGGCTTCGTTTCGATTTCGTGCATTTTAAGCCGATGACCGCTGAGGAGATCAAGGCGGTCGAAGACCTCGTCAATGAGAAAATCCGCGAAAGGATTGCCGTGCGGACGGACGTCATGTCCATCGACGAGGCGAAGAAGACCGGCGCAATGGCCCTGTTCGGCGAGAAATACGGGGAGAAGGTCCGCGTTGTCAGCATGGGAGATTTCTCGAAGGAATTCTGCGGCGGGACGCATGTTGGAAATACCGGCGAGATCCAGGCATTCAAGATCGTCAGCGAGACCGGCATCGCCGCCGGCGTGAGGAGAATAGAGGCGCTCACCGGGAATAATGTTTTTGAATATTACAGGGGAGTCGAGGCGGCGCTCGACGAGGTCGCTTCCATCCTAAGGACGTCAAGGACGGACGTCATCGGCCATGCGGAAAAGCTTATGGAGAGGAACAGGCAGCTCGCATCCGAAGTGGAGTCGCTAAAAGCGAAAGCGGCCCAGGCTTCTTTGGGCGACGCGGCTTCCGAGGCCATCGACGTCAAGGGCGTAAAGGTAGTTGCTAAGAAACTGGCGAACGTCGACGTAAACGGGCTGCGGGATCTGGGCGACTCTTTGAAGGAAAAGCTTGGGGACTGCGTCATCGTCCTCGCATCGGATAATGGCGGGAAGGTAAACCTGATGGTCATGGCTTCGGATTCCGCGGTCAAGATGGGCGCCCACGCCGGAAATCTGGTGAGGGAGGCGGCCAAGCTGGTCGGAGGAGGCGGAGGCGGCCGGCCGAACATGGCCCAGGCCGGCGGCAAGGACGCATCCGGGATAGACAAGGCGCTCGCAAGAGCCGTGGAAGTTCTGAGCGGCCAGGTGAAGTAAGGATAATTTATTTGCAACCCCTGTCATTCTGAGCGTCAGCGAAGAATCTTTTGCATAAAACATCTGTTTTTGGTAAAAGATCCTTCGCTGCGCTCAGGATGACGCCAATTTGTCAAAAAACAGACAATTTTGGTGTGGAAGCGTGAATAGTAACGAATGAAACAGGTAAAAAACTCGTTGACGTACACAGTCAGGTAGAGTATAATGAATGCACTGTGTGGCTTTTAAGAAGCCTTCACAGTAAAAAATAAACCCCAAAAGGTTCAGGGGGAGGTGAGATCAGGTTCATGGCAGGCATTATCGTAAAAGAGAATGA
>JAUMWM010000067.1 GCA_030529705.1 Lachnospiraceae bacterium | reverse complement strand
CTCTACCCTTATGCAGCGCACCGCGCAACGCGTCGCGCCTCCCGTATTACAGGTGAACAGGGTGAGGTCCCAGTCCTCCGCATCCTCGTCATTTGAATTATTCTGGTTAGCAATCATCTCCGTCACCTGTTGCGGCTCCAGCGTGGTGCGGTTCGAGACTTCATATTCGTATACTACGCCTTCGACATTTGTAAAATATATCTTTGCCCCGATATCGATCCACTTGATCAGGCTGAAATGCCTAAGATAATTGTGGGCCAGTATGACCAGGTCGTCGGTATAGTAGGAGCCGCTATAGTGGCATGGCGATACTTTCAGCCTGTCCAGATCCCACTCCGCCATGACTGGCAAATGCAAGCCTAAGTCCGGGATATCCAACTCTCCGATATAGAAATAGCCATCGACTTCTATCGTCGGCATCGGCGGGACTTTCTCTTTCTCTTTCTTTTGCTGCTCCTCTTCCTCGCGGGTCGGCGCCTCCTCGATTACGGGACCACTCGGAAGGTGCCTTTCTTCTGGAATCACTGCGTCCAGCTGCGCCACAATCTCGTTGCTGGCTTTTGCCGCCCTGTTCGAGTCCCAGAGGTTAAAGAGTACAAGCCCCAATGCCGAGGCAATGGCCAGAACCCCTATCAGAATCAGCTTGCCTCCCTTGCGTTTCTTTTTCGATTTCTCTTCCATATAACAAATTCCTTCTAAACCATATGACCCAATCCTAAACGATTCAACTTGTAGGTCTTTTCCCCAACTATGCTCGATAAAGATGCTTACACATCAAAAACTACGGGTTCAGTATAACCCCCGAACCTGCGATTGGCAAGGAATAAGATTTCCCATCGTATTATTTCAGCTCTGAGAGTTATTGTTCACGCATCCGATATCGCCCTTGTCATCCTGAGCATAAGACAAGATTTTTTTACCCTCAACGACGGATATATGTAAAAGGTCCTTCGCTACGCTCAGGATGACACGGGCGAAATGACAGGACGAAGCATCTTATACCATCTGCAACTGGGAAATGTATAAGATCCTTCGCTACGCTCAGGATGACAGAGGGGAAAACGCAAAACTCTATTGATTGTAACCGTTGAAAAACCCACTTACAGGACCAGTTCGCAGCCCTTCGCAAAGGACCAGATGATCTTCTGGGCTACCGGATAGCCCGTCACCCTTGATAGCGCCTCTTCATATGAGTCAAGCTGAATCTGATACCGCTTTTTCAGCTCCTCCAAATGCTCCACCCGGTCCGTCTTGTAGTCGACCAAGACGATCGAATCTCCCTCGTAGAAGAACGCATCGATGATTCCCTGCACCAGAATCGGCTCGTCCTCCGGATAGTTCGGATTGATTTCCGAAGCCGGGACCCCCAACGTGAAGGGCTGCTCCCGGTAGAGTTTCTTTTCTGCAAATGCAGCCGCCATCCTCTCGCCCAGACTGCTTTCCACAAATGCAGCAATATCCCGCATATCCACCGAATCCGCCTCCTCCGAGAGTATGCGGCCGGTGCGGACAAATCCTTCCGTCTGAGCCTTCAACTCTCGAATCAGAGCATCCGTCTTTCCATATCCGAAATCATTTGGCAGAGCAGACTTTCCTTTATCCGAGTTTTCTTTGTCCGAATCTGCTTCGTTTGATTTTTCCTTGTCCGAGTCAACTTTTCCCGAAGCTACTTCATCCGATCCTGCTTCGTCCGCATCTTGTCTGACAGCCGCAATTCGGCCGTAATCCAGCAGCTCCATGATGCGGTGATAAGCCGTGCCCCGGGTAGTGGCGGATACCGTCTCCGCCCTCAAAGCAGTGTTTTTATCCTCCCGCACGGCATCCTTCCCCGCATCTGAAACCTCCCGCATAGCTTTCCGCATGAATTCCGGAACATACGGCACAATTGGTGGCTCCGGGAATTTTTCCTCAGCCTCCTCGTCCGTATACTGCCCGTGCTTTAACTGCGAAACGGAAACCTTTGCGGGAACCGCCCCGCGCCCCTCAAAAGGATAAACATAAGAAAAATGTTCCTCAATAATTTTCCGTACCTCTGCATCATAGACCGTCCTTCCATCCATCCCGCGGAGCATCCGGAGCGTCTCCCCGAACCTTGAGAGCCCCTTGATTTCTTCCACCGCAAGGCCGGAAGGCTTCACAAAAGAGACAGTAACGGAGCAAGGCCGTCCGTCCGCTTCCGCTCGGGCAATCATCCGGTCGATTGCCGGAATGAGGAAGATAATAGGGCTTCTGGAATTCAGCAGATAATTCTCCGGGAAGGCAATCTCTCGGAGCGGAAGCGGCATTTGCCGAAGATTCTCGTATGCCTCCTCGTCCTTCACGAGGCCGGTCAGGATGAGTTTCTGCTTCGCCCTGGTCAGCGCGACATACAGGATGCGCATCTCCTCGCCCATGTTCTCCCGCAGGAGCTTGCGCCGCACCGCCGCTTTCTTTACAGTAGGAATCCGGACTCTCCGGCGAAAGTCCACATAATCAGACGCAATGCCGTACTCCTGGTCGATTAACAGGGAGGCGTTGATATCGCTCCGATTAAACGTTTTGCTACATCCCGCCACGAACACGACCGGGTACTCAAGGCCTTTGCTCTTGTGGATGCTGACGATCCGAACGACATTCTCATTCTCGGCCAGCACGCTCACCTCGCCTTCATCGGCATCCACCTTCTTTAAGTTATTGATATAGCGGATGAAGTTGAACAACCCGACATAACTCGTCTCCTCGTAAGCGATCGCTTTCTCGGTCAGCATGCGAAGATTTGCCGCCCTCTGCGCGCCTCCGGGCAGGGCTGACGCGTAATCCAGATAGCCCGTCTTCGTCAAAATATCCCAAATCAGTTCATGAATTGGTGTGTATGGCACACTATCGCGCATAGTATTATAGTAGTCGAGAAATTCTATAAGCTTCTGTCGGAGAGCATGATCCGTATTTTCCGCCTCGCCACTCGCATACCGCGCCGCACATTCGGCGAGCGACTTATACCGCGCATTGCGATTCCCGGACGAGGGAGTGCCATAAGCGCACCGCACCTTCGCCAGTTCCTCCGCCGAAAGGCCGACGATCGGCGAGCGCAGGACGGCGGCATAAGGAATATCCTGCTGCGGATTGTCAAGTATGGCCAGATAATCCAGAATGACCGTCACTTCCGTGGCCGAAAAATAGCCGCTCTTGGCCGTAGAGTAGGCGGGAATTCCCTGCTGCCCGAGGATATTGGCAAATGTATCCGCCCACCCGCTCATCGTCCGGAGCAGGATGACTATGTCCCGGTACTCTACCTCCCGCATAAGCCCGGTTTTCTGGTCAAATATTTTTTCGTGTCCCACCAGATGGCTTATCCGCTCCGCAATCATGCGGACTTCCAGCTCCTTGGCCGAAGATGCCGACTCATCTGCAAGGAGCGCATTGCCTTCCGTATCCTCCTCGTGCGCGGTGGTGATGAGGAGTTCCGTGTCGAATGCCCCATCCGTTGCCTTCGGGTATGTTGCGCCGCACACAAGGGCGGCTTCCTCATCGTAAGCCACGCCTCCCACGCCCGGGATCATGAGCTGGGCGAAGAGGGCATTTGCCGTATCGAGAACCTCGTGGCGGCTGCGGAAGTTCTGGCAAAGGTCGATGCGGGTACCGCCCCGACCGATCTTTCGATAGTCATGATACTTCTTCATAAAAAGATCCGGCCTGGCATGGCGGAATCCATAAATGCTCTGCTTCACATCGCCGACACAGAAATAGTTGTTCTGCCCATCCTCTATCCGGCTCACGGCCGTCAGAATCGCCTCCTGAAGGTAATTGGAATCCTGATACTCATCGCACATGACTTCCCGAAAGCGGCCGGCCAGTTCCTTAGCCGGTCCTTTGCGGCTGCCATCCTCGTCCCTGAGGATTTGAAGGGCAAAATGCTCCAGATCGGCAAAATCCACCACCCGGCGATCCCGTTTTTTTTCAGCAAAACGCTCGCTGAAGATTTGCACGACATCGATAAGCGTATTCAGGATGGGGGCATTTGCCTGCATTGCCGCAAGGACCTCGTCCGGGGAGTACGCATAGATTTTCCCCGTCAATTCGTCTCGGATGGCCTTGCTCTCCGCGCGGTTGCTCTTAAAAACCTCCCGAATATCCGGATCTTCCCCTGGACCAGGTTTCTTTGTGGACAGGCGGGGAGGTTTTTTAAGCGCCTCGGCCCGCACATAGGCAACCCTCTCGGCGTAATCGGCAAGAGACGAAAGCTCCGTGAAAAACCGCAGGTCATCCTCCGCAACGGGCAGATATGCGGACGGGCCATCCGGCCGTTCGCAGAGCTGCATGTTGTTTTCGGACCGGGCAAGGCCGTCCTGAATGAGGAGGTCGGCGTCCCGCATGTAAGCCTGCATCCAGGCCGTCCCGCTCATCTGCTCATAACTCTCGGCGGCGTTATTTGCCCGGCACTCTGTAAGCCAAATGGCGGGCCATGGCTGGCTCTCCGCCGCATCAAAAAGCTTTAAGATAGCGTCCTCCACCGCCTTGTCCGTCTTCCCGGTGGCAAAGCTCTCGACAAAGTCCTCAAACCGCTGCCGCACCTCGCCATCTTCCCGACCGTGAAGCTCCTCCAGAATTTCGCGCATGACGTCCGCGCGGAGAAGCTTCACTTCCCCCTCATCCGCTACCCTAAAGCCCGGCTCCAGGTCGGTCGTATGGCAGAAGGCCCGCACGACATAGGAGCAGAAGCCGTCAATCGTCGTGATATGGGCATTGTGGATGAGGGAGGACTGGCGCTGCAGATGCTCGTTGTCCGGACTCTTCTCAAGGGCGTCCGCGATCGCCTTCCCGATTCTCTCCTTCATCTCCCCTGCCGCCGCTTTCGTGAACGTGACGATCAGAAGCCTGTCGATGTCGACGGGTTCTTCCGGATCCGTTATGTATGCGAGGATGCGGGCGACAAGCACGGCAGTCTTGCCGCTGCCGGCGGAGGCGGAAACGAGAATGTTGTCATCCCGCTTATCGATTACTTTTTGTTGGTCTGCTGTCCACTGCATGTTATTCCACATCCTCCCGCATCTTCTCTAACACTTCATCGTCCTTCATTTTGCGGAGATTGCGATACTCGTAGCCCCGAATCTTCCGGTCAAACCCGCACACTGCCCGATAGGGGCAATAATCGCAAGCGGTTCCCCCATCATAGAGATAGGGATTGATATCGACATTTCCTTCCAGAATGCGGACTCCGATCTCCCGTATCTTTCGATCGACATAATCGGAAATCATACGGAAGCCTTCGGCATCCACCGTCTTTGACCGTGCGGAAAGGCTGCCGTCCTTCTTGAATTCTACCGGAATGACCTCCGATTTCTGATTTCCGAATCCCAGCGTCCTGTCCATGCGGGCAATCGCATCCGGTTCCTCCGAAACAATCCCGGAAGCCTTCATGTCCTTCAAAATGCGCTGCCGTATCGTCTCCTCCGTGTCCCCTGCCTGATAATCCTCCATCGGGTCATTAATTTTATAGTAGAAAATCCCGGCAGGTTCCGCGACCTCCCCCTTGCGCCCGCACATCTCCAGAGCGGCATTGAGGTAAACCACGAGCTGCAATTGCAGGCCGTAATAGACGGCGCTCATGTCGAACGTCATCCCCCCGGTCTTGTAGTCTATCACTTTTACATAGGTCTTGCCGTCCGCCCTGCACGTATCCAGCCTGTCGATACGGCCGGTGAGCATCATTTTCGCCCCGTCCGGCAAATCCAGGTTTATCGCAGAGAGGTCCGAAACATCCCGGAAATCCACCTCGAATGCGGCAGGCTCGAAATCCCCCCTCGCAAGCTGTTCCTGAAGCGCCCACACGGAAGTCTTCATGAGCCTCTGCATCCGCTTAATCTGATATTCGTTTCGCGCAGAGTCATGGAGCAACACGGGATTATAGGAAAGCGCCGCATTTTCCACGCATTTGGCCGCCAATTGATCGCGCACCTCCGGGCCTACCGTAGCCCATGAGAGGGCGGCGCCATCCGCATCCCGCGCCTCCCGCACTTCCTTGCCGAAGCGTTCCAGGGCGCCGTGCATCACGTTGCCTAGGTCCAAGCCGGAAAACTCGAACTGCTCTCTCTCGGAGAGGCGCAGGCCGTATTGCAGGAAATGGGCAAATGCGCACGCCGAGAATCTCTCAAGCCTTGAAGCCGAGTTCGTGAGCTGGGTTCCGTAGAGTGCCCTTGCTGCCGCCCTGCCAATCTGATCCTGCGGTTTGCGGGCAGCGGCAGCGGCAAGGAGGGCTTCCATCTGCCGATAATACTGCGGCCTTGCCCGATACCAGGAAAACAGTTCCAGGAAAGCCGGCGTCGGCGGCTGGTCTCGCAGGACGGCGAGGGATTCGGTTATGAGGGAGAGGCCATTTGCAGGACGCTCGATGCGGCTTGGCAAATCCCGGGGCTCCGTCTCCGTCCGAACGGACGGAAAGAGCTGCCGAATCGTCGCTATAAGGTAGGACGGCCGCAGGACCTGGCCGCCCGAACTTGCCGTGGCATAAGACAGGACCAGCCGCCGGGACGGCTTTGTGAGTGCGAGATAAATGTAAAACCGCCCGATGGCGATGTTCTCCCGGGGAGTCGGTTTCAGACAGATGTCCCGCTCCCGCAGGAGTTCTCGTTCCGCCTCCGTCAGGATTCCTCCCGCCCCCTCGGACTTTGGCACCATTCCTTCGTTCACGCCCACAAAGAAGAGCGTTTTAATGTCCGCCAGGCGGCTCCGCTCCATATCGCCAACGCAGACCATGTCGGTTCCCGGCGGAATAATGCCGATTTTTTCCTCCGAAAAGCCGGCTTCCAGCACGGACTGATAGTCCCGCATGGAAATTTTCTCGTCCCCTAGAACCTGCACGAGCTTATCGAGAAAGCTCATGACTTTGGAAAAGACCTGCGAATACTCCCTCGTCAGATCCTGCCTCCCGACCGCGGCAAATCGTTCCGCATCGGCCGATAGCCGCTCCTCGCAGCCGCTCCGCACGCAAAATTCAAAAAGGGCGACCGTCTTGTCCCGCACCGTGCTTCCCCTTCGGGCAAATGCGTCAGCCATGGGGTCAAGGAGGGCGCAGACCTTCTGGCGAATCCCGTCCAGTTCAGGCACGTATTCCGGATCTTCCCTCATCGAGTGGCTGACCCATTTCTCCCTCCACCTGCGTTTGCCCCTGATTCCCAGAGACAGCACATGGTTTTCCAATCGGTCGATATCCGCCAAAGCAATGCCGGACATCCCGGTTTTCAACATGCGGAAAATGCCCTCGTATGTATAGTCCTTCACGCAGGCTTCCACCGCCGCCCGAACGAATTCGACAAATGGGTTGTGCAGGACGGAGCGTTTCGTGTCCAGGAAATAAGGTATTCCAAGAGAGCCGAACACCTGCCTTACATAATCATCATAGGTTGCGAGATCCCCGGTGATGACGGCAAAATCCCGGTACCTAAGCCCTTCTTCCCGCACCATGCGGGCGATGCTTTCCGCCACATGCTGCACTTCTGCAAGCGGATTTTTAGCGGCATAAATGGAGATGTCAGCGTTATCCCCCTTCCAGGCCTTCCGATGCCGGCGGAAAAGGTTCTGCTCCAGATGGGCGAGGGAAGGGGATGTGGAAAAGCGGGCCTCATTGGTATCCTGTTGGCCCGATGGGGTGTTCCCTGCGCCATCTCCGGCTCCGATGCGGACAACCGATGCCATGGCAACTCCCGTCCTGCCTGCTATCTCCCGAAGAGCCGTTACCATCTCGTGGCTCATGCCAAAGAGATCCGTCTGGCGGTATCTGCCAAAAGGATTTTCCTGCGCATCCATCGTCACCGTGACATAGATTTCCCGGCATAGGGGCATAAGCCTTTCGATGAGCCGGAGCTGGACCGGGGTAAAACCCGTGAAGCCGTCAAATGCGACGATGGAATCCCGCAGCAAATCCGATCTGTCCACGATGCGGGCAAGGACGTCGGGGACTTCCTCGGCAGTCATGTAGCGATTCTCAAGATATGTTGAAAACGCATCATAGACCACGGTGATGTCATGAAGCTTGCGGTCAAGGAGGGAATCGCCTTTTTTTGCCCCGTCAAGCATGTCCGAACTGATTCCATACAGAAGCAATTCGGAGATGACGGACTTCATTTCCTCCACATTTCCGGGCTTCGTCAGATTCGCCCCCAAAACCGACATCTCTTTTTTGTGATCCAGAGCGATTTTCTGCAATACGAAGCTCTTGCCGATTTCTTCCAAAAGCTGGGATCTTTCCCCCACCTCCGCAAAGACGCGGTAGGCGAGGCGCACGAAGGAGAGCACGTCGATATTCATAATCCCATGCCTAGGATGCAGACGTACCAGTTCTTTCTGCGTCTGCATATTGTACTGTTCAGGAACGATAACCATAAAGCGGTCGGTCGGCCTTGCGAGCGACTGTTCTATAATTTCCGTATATAACTTATGGCTTTTTCCAGATCCGCTGCTTCCGATATAAAAATGTAGTGACATATAATTCCTCTCCCAAAACCCCAACCCCTTGTCATCCTGAGCGTCAACCTCTTGTCATTCTGAGCGTCAGCGAAGAATCTTTACCATAAACTTATGAAAACAATATGTTTCACGTTTAAGATCCTTCGCTAACGCTCAGGATGACAAACTCACAGCAGTGGCTTCAAGACAGTTACAACCAATTGTATGTTAGCATCTGGCAAGCTGCAACGACTACACCTCTCCGCCCTCCATCCCCAGCAGCCGCTCCGCCTCGGGCAGCCCGATTTCCGCCACGCCCTTCATCCGTTTCCGGATTATTCGGGTGCGGTTTCGCAGCTGGTCATTGGCATCCGCCGCCTCGTGCAGCTTCTTCTGCGCCCTCTCCACCTCCTCGTCCATCCGGGCGAACTGGGTCTTGACAGCCTCCAGCAGCTTCATAACCTCGACGGATTTTTTCGACAAGGCGATATTCCGAAAGCCCGCCTGCAAAGAATTGAGGATTGCGGTTATGGTCGTAGGTCCCGCCACGATGATGCCCATGTTCTGGCATTTCTCGGTCAGCCCGTCAATTCGCAGCACTTCCGCATACAGGCCTTCCGTCGGCAGGAACATGATAGCATAATTCGTCGTGCGGGGAGGATTCAGGTACTTGTCACGGATCTTTTTCGCCTCCGTTGTGATGCGCTGCCGCAGTTCCGCTGTGGCGGATTCCATCTGCTTTGAGTCACCACTCTCAGAAGCGTCCATAATCTTATTATAAATATCCGAGGGGAACTTTGCGTCAATCGGCAGATAGACGGATTCGTCCGTCCCGTCCTGGGCAGGGAATCTTATGGCAAATTCCACCCGGTCATCGGAATTCCTGCGGGTGGCGACATTTGTCTCATATTGGCTGCGCGACATCGTCTGTTCCAGAATCCTTGATAGCTGCACTTCCCCCCAGACGCCCCGCGTTTTCACATTGGAAAGCGTGCGGCTGAGGTCGGTGACGCCATTTGACAGATTCTGCAGTTCCCCCAGCGTCTTATAGAGCTGGCCTAGCTGGTCGCCAACCGCCTTGAAATTCGCATCCAGCCTCTCATTCAAGGTCCTGTCAAGCTTTTCGTCCACGACCCCCTGTATGCGGTCGAGCTTCTTATCGACCACTCCCTGTATCTTGTCGAGCCTGGCCTCGTTCGAGGTCTGCATGCGCTCCATGGAGTCAGACAGCGTCATGATGATGCTGTCTTTCATGCTGATCAGGGTCTCCGTCTGAAGTTTTGACGAGGCGAAGAGCTGGTCGCGCTGCTCCTGCCTCCCATCCCGAAGGCTCCCGGATATCTCCGCCCGCAGACGGTCATTGTACTCCGCGCTTGCCTTCGCGGAGGATTCGACCTGCTCGGCGAGCCGCACGAGTTCATCCTGGAGATCCTCGAAATCTTCCTGCTTTTTTCCATCAGATCTCATCTCGCCCTGCCTTACGAGAACCAGGGCAGCCAGGATGATAACGGCCGCGAGCATAGCGATGATTAAGACAAACTGCCAAGCAACCATAAAAACCCCCTTTGCAAGCGAACAAATATTCTATCCACATTTTAGAACATTTGTTCCATCTTGTAAAGAGGGAATTTTCATTAAGAAATCGCTTCCTGCTGGTCTTCATTGCCGTTCACGCATTCGGTATCGCCCTTGTCATCCTCGATACAAAAGCGCCAACAACAGCATTTGTGCGATTTACTTTGCATTCTGTCACTGCTCGCAGTTCTTCACCGTTCTCGGATACGGCAGCACGTCGCGAATATTTGCCACGCCGGTCAAGTACATGACGCAGCGCTCGAACCCGAGCCCGAAGCCGGAATGGCGGACCGTGCCGTATTTGCGCAGGTCGAGATAAAACTTGTACTGGTCAAGATCCATGCCAAGCTCCCTCATGCGGGCGATGAGCTTGCCATAATCCTCCTCCCTCTGGGAACCGCCGATAATCTCCCCGATGCCGGGCACGAGGCAGTCCATGGCTGCGACGGTCTTGCCGTCCGGATTCTGCTTCATATAAAATGCCTTGATGTCCTTCGGGTAATCCGTAACGAATACCGGCCGCTTAAAGACCTCCTCCGTCAGGTAGCGCTCGTGTTCGGTCTGGAGGTCTATGCCCCATTTGACCGGATAGTCGAACTTCCTTCCGGATTTCTGCAGAATTTCAACGGCTTCCGTGTAGGTCACATGGCCGAAATCGACATTTGCAACGCCCTGCAGGCGGTCAATGAGCCCCTTGTCGATGAACTGGTTGAAAAAAGCCATCTCTTCCGGCGCATTCTCCAGCACATAATTTATAATGTACTTGATCATGGCCTCGGCAACCTCCATGTTGTCTTCGAGGTCTGCAAATGCCATCTCCGGCTCAATCATCCAAAACTCGGCCGCATGCCGCGCCGTATTGGAGTTTTCCGCGCGGAAAGTCGGGCCAAATGTATAGACATTCCGGAACGTCATGGCAAATGGCTCCACGTTGAGCTGGCCGGACACCGTCAGGTTGGCCGCCTTCCCGAAAAAGTCCTGGCCGTAGTCAACTGCGCCGTCCTCGGTCATCGGAAGCTTGTCGAGCGGGAGGGTCGTCACCTGGAACATCTCGCCCGCCCCCTCGGCGTCGGAGGCCGTTATGATCGGAGTGTGGACGTACACGAAGCCCCGCTCCATGAAGAACTGATGGATGGCGTAGGCAATCAGGGAGCGCACACGGAAGACGGCCTGGAAGGTGTTCGTGCGCGGGCGCAAATGCGGCATCGTGCGGAGGAAATCCAACGTATGGCGCTTTTTCTGAAGCGGGTAGTCCGGCGTGGACGCACCTTCGATCTCCACCGTATCGGCCTGGATTTCAAATGGCTGCTTGGCCTGGGGCGTTGCGACCAGCGTTCCGGTGACGATGACGGCCGACCCTACGTTCAATTTGCTGACTTCCGCAAAATTACTCATCAAATCGTGAAACACAATCTGCAGCGTGTTGTAGAAGGAGCCGTCGCTTAACACCATGAAGCCAAAGGTCTTAGAGCCCCGAATCGAGCGGACCCAGCCTCCTACCTTTACGGTCTTGCCGATAAACGCATCGGTCTCCTTAAATAATTGTCTGACTGTAACCAGCTTTTCCATAATAACTCCTCTCCTCGCCTTAGGCGTTTGCCTGCTTCGGCCCGCGGGGACGGTCCTTTTGGGTCGAAAAATTTCG
>JAUMWM010000066.1 GCA_030529705.1 Lachnospiraceae bacterium | reverse complement strand
AATACTAGCATAAAGTATCACGATGTTCAAGCAATAGTTTATCATTCACAGCAAAAAATCTTTTGCAAAACAAACAATTGTGTTCTTCCGCTATTCTATTACTCTAACAGTTAATGTCAGCTTTTCCCCTTCCAATTCGTACTCGACTTCGTATGTCCCAACTTTGGATGCATCAACGCTCCCATTGTATAGAATGGCATATGACGCATCTCCGCCATCTGCGAACTCAGCGCGGGCGACATATCTTGAAAGGTCGAATGACTCCCCTTTCTTCAATATGACCTCCGGCTCTGTGAGTTCCAGATAGGCCGGCACTCCGGTGAGTGTCACATCTACATTTTCGGACACCTTATCGCCGAACATGTTCTCAAACGATATTGTGTAGTTCAATACGGCTGATTTCGTTGCATCCCGTTTATAACTGATTTCGGCGTGTTCATGTACGTCATTCCCGAATCCGTCATCCACGTAATACTCGCTTTCTGCCGCAAGAAGGTCTCCGAAATGATTTGCCAAATCCCTCGTTACAGTCGGAAGCTCCTTCGGAACATGGATTTCCGGACCCTCGTACCGATAAAGCGTCAGAGGCCTCGTGGATCGTACCTTCCCGGTTTCTGTTTCTGCGGTATACTGGACAATCTTTTCAGAAAGAGTGTCTCCTTTGTAAACTTTTATAAAAACTATATCTTTTAGTTCGTCCACTGTGTACCCTTCAAGGCTCACGCCCTCTAGCAGATCCAGATCTCCCATCCCGTCATAAATGATTTTTTCCGGGTCGAATCGGAAAGCGTCCAGATAGGTATCGCTTGTCTGAGCCACTTTGGCTCCTCCTCCCTCAGGAAAGATATCCTCCCCAAAAAAGAAGATGGCTCCGACTGCTAAAATGCAGAAAACAGATATGGAAATCTTTAAAATCAAGTTCCTCATAGAACCTCTCTTTTTAGCATTTCTAACCTACATAAAGCAAAACGGCATCCTTTTGTAAAGATCCTTCGCTTACGCCAAGGATGGCAGATGGTGTGTACTGTAACTAGGTGCAATATCTCAGCCAACCGGAATCAGCGACGAGCCGGACGAGTACGGCAGTGTGAACTGTAACTTGGAACAATATCTTAGTCAACTCTGTTATAAAAAGTATCCAGCACGATTTCATAGAGACCCGTCTCGTCCGGATAAAACTCAATATGGTTTCCGGCGCCTGCGACTGATTTTCCGGGAATCGACCGAATCGAATCGCCGGATATTCCGTATTCCAGGGCTTTTGATGTCAGATATGTTATATGCGAAACCGACACATTGGTTGTCATATACGGCCTGACAGCTGAGTATAATCCGAGGGGCAGCGCATAGTCTGACCTGGTTGCATTCATTGTCTGTTTCATGAATGCGTACATGTATTGCTTCTGGTGGGAGATTCTTTCCTCATTCGTATTGACAATCTTTATATTTCTCCACCGGACAAATCTTAAGGCCTGACTCCCGTTCAGCGTAAGAGTTGCGCCTTTTTCAAAGGCCGCATCGATTGCCGTTAAATCCTCCGGTATCGTGATGGTGACTCCTCCTACAGAGTCATTCAGCACCGGAATGGCATCATAGGAAATGCGGGTGTAGTAATTGACCGGCATGCCGTAAAGAAACTTTGAAACTGCTTCGGCAGTATATCGGCAGCTGGTTTCGTCGTCCTTGCCGTAAGCGTAGGACAGACAGATCTGCATCTTTTTATCTCCTACATACTCGCCGTTCGAAGTATATTCGGCAACAGGAATAAATGTATCGCGGTTTATATTTATAAAGGATATCTTTTTGTTCGTATTATCCACTACTCCTAGAAGAATTGAATCCGCCTGGCCATTCGCTCCGGCCACCGTCATCCCGCTCTCCTGCTGTTCTACTGTCCTGTCGGTGCCCATAACTAGAAAGGTCGTTATCTTGTCGTTCCAGCGGTATTTATGCCCCTTATAGGTAACAGTTTTCCCATCATCTTCAACCTTTTCGATGCCTTTGGGGGCTTCAGGATTTTCAGAATCCTCGGAGTCTTCAATCTCCGGAATAGCTATCTTTACGTCTTCCGGTTTTGGAGTCATGGATGCCTGGCCATGGATTCTCATAAAGAGAAGAATGCAGACGCAGGACAGCAGGACAACGGCAATTCCAATCAAAATTCTCATAACGATTGAGAATGCGGTTGCTTTCTTTTTTCGCCGTCTGCTTCCGGCTGATTTGATGCTGGATGCCTTTCTCGTAGTTCCCGAGTTCGCTTCTCTGGATGCCAGAATGGTCCCTGCGAGACGGGGAACAGTTGCTTTTTCCTCCGTTTTATCACGTTCCTGCGTATCTGCCGGGATGTCTTTTTCTTCCTTCACAGAATTCAATGTTTCTTTTTCAGCAGTTGCATCAGTGGTTTTCACATCGCATTCATCTGCCTGTTGCACCTCTTCATATTTTGAATCATCTGGTACAACGGATTTTCCTTCTCTATCCTGCTCAGTTTCCACAGCCTCAATGTCGTCATCTGTATCTTTTCTATCCAACTGCTCCTCATGCATTGCATGCAACTTTTCAAATTCTTCTCTATCTATTTCTACTGTGCCTATCTGACCCTTATATTCGCTGTTTCCGACATAGGGTTCATCATCTCTGCTGCGGTGTCGGTGAAATCTTCGATGATGTGATGTTCTTCGGTGGGATGTAACTCCTCTGCTTTCTTGTTCCCCTGATTCATCATGTGCGGAAGAACTGTGCTGCGAATGGTGGTGATGATGATGATGTCTCCGATGGTGAGATGCAAGGCTTCGCCTCTTCTGCGGTTCTTCCTTAGAACTGCCTTCTTCGGAACTGCCTGAGATTCTCGGATTTGTTGAGCCAGAACTCCCGGAAACCGTAATGTTCGGATCACTGACAAAGCCTTCGGGGTCATCAAAGAGACGCTGAAGTTCAGCGTTGACAGCATCTAGGTTTTCCAGCTTATTTTTTTTGTCTTCTGATTTCATTCCTTATTCTGTATTCTGCGTTATATGTCGATTTTATTTTCTATTCAGCGCAACTGCTCAGTACCCATATCTTTCTGAGTAACGCCCATGTCCATCTGCTCAACATCCATGTCATTCTGAGCAGCACCCACGTCATCCTGAGCAGCACCCATGTCATCCCGAGCAGCGCTTATGTCATTCTGAGCGTTAGCGAAGAATCTTTACTGTTAACGTATGTTTTCCCTGTAAGATCCTTCGCTTACGCTCAGGATGACATGGATTCAGTCAACCTACTGAGTAATTACTATTCCGCTAGACTATTATCGTCACTTTCATGTTGCTCTGCAATCAATGCCTCTGCTCTCTCAAGTTCTGCCTCAGTACCTTCCCACACAAGCTTGCCAGTTATGAGGTAGCGGTTCTCAGGCCAGCCATTGATGCAGGTGGAAAGCACTATTAATCGGTCAGAAACGGAAACCTCAACGCCCTCACGGAGATTGCTCTCCATGTCCCTCGTCGCCATCATTTCCTTTATGAAATCGGAATATACATTCGTATCTTTAAAGTTGCGGGTCGTCATCAGATTGTCGTTCGAATATGACCTCGTTGAAATAATGTCATAGACGCGAATCTTATCAGCCGTATAGATATAGCAGTAGCGGTTCTTCTTGAAGAAGTCGGCATCCTCATACCAGTGGAGGGATGCGAACATGGAAACGCCGTCCGCCATATTGTGACCATAGATAACCGTTACCGGGTCTGAAAAATCTTTCTTATTATAATGCTGCGTAAAGACGCAACCGGCTGAACTGACATCCTGGTATAGGTCATGGTTTAGATAGTAGAGTTCATCGGTCGGATGCTGGGCAATCGGGTAGTCAACGTCCGCCCCCTGGATGCGAATCCATGCGTACAGGTCTGAGTTGATGGCTGTCAGTTCATCGAAATTAATAGGGTTGCCTTTTCCAGAGAAGATGTCCGGAGGGAGTTTCGACTCCTTTCCTTCACGAACGCCGGTGAACTCCATCGCATCGAGTTCCTCTACGGTGAGAGATGAGTCATCTGCCGATTCTGATGTCGGTGTAGGTGTCGCCTGTACCCGGGATGCTGTATCTTCATAGGCATTCTTGGCTTTCATATCGTTCATGAGATTCCAGGCAACAAAACCAAGACATGCGATGAGACCAATGAGACCTAAAATTGCTACTATGTGCCAAACTTGCTTTTTCATGTAAATTCTGGACTCCTTTCGGATGATTTTCCTTTTCACAAAACCTACTCTAAGGTATCACAAGTGGCGAATTTGGGCAAGTTGTTTCGACTTAGAAAATTCTTATGAAAATATGAAATTGTATCCATTCGGATGCATTTTCCCGTCTCGGATAATCGCTTTTACATCATACATCGGCAGTATCATCCCTTTTCTCCATGGATTTTTAAATAAATCGTCAAAATTTGGTCAAATTATTATTTTTTCTTCATTCAAACCTTGACAGTTCATACCTAAAAAGCTTAATATGTAAACAGAGTTTTTTCAGGAAGGGGCAGTTGCCTTGCAGCATGGTCTTACAATGAGAACTGCCTTCAAGCAAATCCTGCTTAGATTTTGGTAAGAGTAAGGGGGAAACGATAAAGATGAGAAAGAAGGCATTTGCATTGGCTCTCGCTACGGCGCTCACGCTTGGTTCAGCGGTTCCGGTTCTTGCAACCTATGATAACGGAATCCAGGCTACTGATGACGAAGGCTTCGATGATGAAGGCGGCTATGACAGCCCGGAGATGACTGTTACGCCGAGTCCGACTATTGGACCGGGAGGCGGCGATGAATCAAATCCTGATGGGGATACCTCTATTACGCCGATTCCAACAGGTTATGGTTCGATAACGCCGGTACCCACAGAGGATACCTCTGTTACGCCGAGAACAACCATCACGCCGAGCACTCGCACAACCATCACGCCGAGAGCGACGACTCCGCCAACCACGACATCTCCCAAGACGGGACAGGTTGATTATCTGCTCTTCGGGACGCTGGGGGCTGCCGCATGCGCTTCTGTTGTCGTAGTAAGCAAGAAGAAGAACGAGAAGAAATGATAAGGATTATTGAGAACGGATGCCGAGGGTATCCGTTCTTTTTTCTTTCAGCGAGGGGGTGGGTGAAAGATCCTTCGCTTACGCTCAGGATGACAACCGGAAACCGAGGCTTTATGCGAAAGATCCTTCGCTTACGCTCAGGATGACAGAAGGGGCGGCTTGTCGATATATTCTTGTTGTCTTTAATCTCCACGGCTACTATAATCAGTATAGAGGCAAGCGTTTGGCGCAAATGTCACATTTCTGCGATTCTTTATGGAAGGAGAGTTTTTATGTTTTACGATAAGAAAGTCTGGCTCGGGCTCACCGATGAGGGAGAAAAGGCCTGTCTGCTGCCGCGCATGGCGAATCGCCATGGGATGATTGCCGGCGCCACCGGCACCGGCAAGACCGTCACGTTGAAAGTTATGGCGGAAGCCTTCAGCGACATGGGAGTGCCGGTCTTTATGGCCGACGTCAAGGGGGATTTGGCCGGCACGAAGAACGCGGGCGCAGACAGCGATGACATGCGGGAGAGGATAGAGAGTTTTGGGCTGGGGGAGGCGGCATTTGCCTATCAAGGCTACCCGGTGACTTTCTATGACATTTTCGGGCGCAATGGCATCCAGCTGCGCACGACGATCTCGGAGATGGGGCCGACGCTGCTAAGCAGGATTCTGGACCTGAACCAGCTGCAGTCTGACCTGCTGAGCGTCGTCTTTAAGATTGCGGATGACAATGGGCTGCTGCTGATCGACACGAAGGACCTTAAAGCGATGCTGAATTTCGTGAATGACAACCGGAAGGAGTTCGCGCAGGATTATGGCAATATCGCACCGGCGTCGATCGGGGTCATTCTGCGGGCGGTCGCGGCGATCGAGGCCGAGGGCGGCGACGTGTTCTTCGGGGAGCCGGCCATCAACTTGAACGACTGGTTTGCCACGGGCGCGGGCGGGAAGGGGATGATTAGCATCTTGGACAGCCAGAGCCTGATTCATAACGGGAGGCTGTATTCGACGTTTTTGCTGTGGATGCTGTCGGAGCTTTTTGAGAATCTGCCGGAGGTCGGGGATTTGCCGAGGCCGAAGATGGTGTTCTTCTTCGACGAGGCGCATTTGCTGTTTAAGAATACTTCTAAGAGCCTGCTGGATAAGATCGAGCAGGTGGTGAAGCTGATCCGCTCGAAAGGGGTCGGGGTTTATTTCGTGACGCAGAACCCGCGGGACATCCCGGATAACGTGTTGGCGCAGCTGGGCAACAAGGTCCAGCACGGGCTGCATGCGTACTCGCCGGCGGAGCAGAAGGCGGTGCGGGCGGCGGCACAGGCTTTCCGGGAGAATCCGGCGTTTAAGACGTATGATACGATTCTGGGGCTGGGGACCGGCGAGGCGGTCGTGTCCTTCCTGGATGAGGGCGGCATTCCGATGATGGCGCAGAAGGTGAGGGTGCTGCCGCCGCAGAGCGCGTTTGGAGGGATTTCGGATGAAGAGCGCGGAGTGGCGGTGAAGGGGAGCTTGCTTTATGGGAAGTATGCGGAGGCGGTGGACCCGGATTCGGCGTATGAGTTTTTGGAGAGGAGAGGGCTGGAGGCTTTCGAAGAGAGAGAGAGGTTGAAGCAGGAAGCTGCGGAAGAGAAGGAGAGGTTGAGGCAGGAGGCTTTGGCCGAGAAGGAACGGTTGAAGCAGGAAGCTGCGGAAGAGAAAGAGCGGGCGCGGCAGGAGGCTGCGGACGCGAAGGCGAAGGCGGCCGAGGAAGCCAGGATTCAAAGGGAGAAGGAGAAGGAGGAGGCTGCGAAGAAGCGGGCCGCCAAGCAGGTCGGGAGTTCGGTTGCGGGGACGCTCGGGCGCGAGGTCGGGAAGACGTTCGGGGCCAAGTTCGGGACGTTCGGGAAGACGTTGGGAGGCAATGTGGGCGCGAGTTTGGGGCGCGGGTTGCTGAATACGTTTTTTAAGAGTTGAATTCGGGGGTGAGTGACTAAAAAGAAAGCTCGTGATGTTCCTGGTTTTTACCAGGAAAGGGTCACGGGCTTTTTTATTGTGGAGGGCTGGCATTTGCGGAAGATGGATTGTTAATTCGAGATTATTTCATTTCACGAATTTGTTTGTGGAAAATAGAGAAAAGAACGCGTTTTGAATCTTTTGGTTGCGCGGATTTGGATGCTGGGGTAAGATGAGGGCGTGAGTCGGAAAAAGACTTTCGCGGCATTTGCAAATGCCATGTTCTGATGCGGACCTCCGTCCGTTGATTTTCCCAGAGATGTTGAAAACCCGTGTTTCCCGATTAGAGCAAAGCGTAGTTCAGGCTTGCAATTGAGGATAAGTTTGCGTTCTTGCAGAAGCGGGCTGCCACAGATTGTGGCAGCCCTTCCTTGGGCTAAATTAGATATTTTATTGCGTACAGTCGGATAAAAGGCAAGCATGTTGAATTGCCTATTTTGGGATGAAGCCTTAGGCTTTAGTCTCTGTAGAACTTGCTGATTATGAACTTGGAGCGGCGAATGCCGCTCCGTCGTTTTGTCGTCTCCTGTGAAAAATCTTTCTCAAGAGAACGTCCCATACGCCCCCGTAATTATCTTATTCTACACAATTTCCCCATTTTATTGCACTGGATTACGCACTTTCACATAACCCCTTTACAAAGTTCCAGAATTATGGCATAAATGTCTTACTGCCTCTTGCAGTTTCTATCAATTACTCCCCCATATCTAAACAGCACAAAGCAGGGATTCGCTTGCGCCCTTTGTGGCTTGCAGCTATGGACTGCTTGCGCGAATCATTTTTTGGATTTTGCTGCTTGCATTTCGGGTTCTTCCTTCCTGCGGCTTGCAACAACAAATGATTGCTTGCGAATCACCCTTCACCATACTGTGGACTACGTTTTGATTGGGAGAGACCAGAAAGACGTTATATTCTGCTACCATTTACCCTAGCACCCACAAGAAAGGAGCCTAACCTATGGCAAATAAACTCCAGCAATTCTTTCCTTCCATCCGGACGCGCGAGCAGGTCCTAAAAGAAATCCGGTCAAATCCCGTTCTGGCGAACAAATTCAACTTCTTCTCCGAAGAACAGCGGGAGAACTTCCTGGATATCTGCACCGGAGCCAAGGGCGTCCCCATCCTCTACGACAACATCTTCCAGGCAGTCATGAATCCTGACATATATCCCGACCGGGTGCAGGATCTGATCGGCTGCATCCTCGGTAAGAAGGTCGTTCATATCTCGTCGCTGGAACGCAGCTCTTTCTCTCTCGGCGACGAGAAGTCCCTCGTCATCCTTGACCTCGTGGTCAAGCTCGATGATGGCTCGTACATCGACCTCGAGGTCCAGAAAATCGGACACGCCTTCCCCGGCCAGCGCGCCGCCTGCTACACTTCGGATCTCATGATCCGCCAGTACGCAACGATCAAACAGGAAATTAGCAGACAGGAGGGCACGCCTTCCAAGCCCCGTTTCAACTACAGGATGCTCCGCCCGGTATACACGATCGTCCTGATTGAAAAAAGCGGTTCGGAATTCCATGCCTTCCCGAACGAGTACTTCCACGAATTCTCTCCCAAATCAAAAACCGGCCTCCGCTTAGACTTGCTTACGAATCAAATCTTCATTCCGCTTGACATCTTCAAACAGAACATCCAAAATATAAACAAGATGAGCGGCTTGGACGAATGGCTCACATTCTTTTGCACTGACGATCCGGACGCAATCATTAGACTCTGCGAAAACAGCCCCAAGTTCAAGCCCTTGTACGAGCACATATACGAGATATGTCAGAATACGGAGAGGATTATGGATATGTATTCAACAATTTTAAAAAAGCTCGATGATTATAATGTCGAATACATGATTGACGACCTTCAGGACCAAGTGGCCTCGCTCAACAAGGATCTTGACAATGCCAACCAGAGGAACGAGGCTGTTTGCAAAGAGCGCGATGCTGCTATCGAAGAACGCGATACTGCAATCGAAGAACGCGATGACTTCAGCAAAAAACTTGCTGCTTCAGAAACCAAAATTAAAGAACTTGAAGCCCTTCTTGCGGCAGTCAGTCAAAAATGACGCTGCTTATCCAAACGAGCGCCATGCCGAATGAAGACGTAACGGTTACGGCGGAGTGGGAAGAGGCCCTGCTGCCTGCGCCCATCATTACTACTCAGCCGGTCTCCTGCAAGCAGGTCGAAGGCAAGAAAGTGAAGTTTGTCGTGGTGGCTGAGGGCGAGGGCCTCGCGTATCAGTGGCAGTATCAGGATGTGGGCAAGACGAAGTGGGCGAACTCGTCTTTTGCATACAAATCAAGGAACGGGGCGGACAGGGAAGCATATATCCTTTCGCCACCGTTGTTTACTTTGGCAAAGCAGACATCTGGAAAGCCGGAATCATCCATACTGTCCTCCTCGGCCAGATAGCAGTTGCAGGATTTTTCTATTTCGTATAGCTTGGAATAGTACATAAGCGCGTTCAGGAAATCGAAACTGTGCGTTGCGATAATAATGTTTAGACCATACTCTTTTTGGAGCATTACCAAAATTTCAGCATACTTCATCTGCCATGCGGGATGCAAATGCACTTCCGGCTCATCTATTACCAGAATCCCATTCTCTTCAATTTTCCCGTCCTTAAGAAGCTTTCTCAATATGGCGAAGCTCTTAATCCCCGTAGACAGGCTGACTAGATCCATATTCTCTCTCAGCTTTGGGGATTTGTACTCATATTTGCCATCATGATAGACTATGTTTCCGCTAGATATCTCGTCAAACTTACGTTCAATCTCTTTTATCTTTTTGTCTTGCAGGATATCCTCCACCGTCGTTGTGCGATAATCCCTTTCTTTGCAAAGCGTCCGAAGTAAATCGGGCCGGTGTGCATACGAATAAGAAGATCGCGGCAATCCATCGTTCATATCATAATAGAGTACTTTTCCAATTGTACTCTTCCCGGTATTATTTTCGCCGCAAATAACTGTGAGGCCGTCAATTAATAGTTCTGCTTCCTTTATGCGACCTACGTTTTTTAAATACAGTTTCACACCTTTCCCTTTCTCATTAAGTGTCGTGGGTTTTTATCATAATAGATGACATTGATTTTTAAGTCAATGGGGCAAACATATGTCAGTTGAACAAGTTAACCTATAACGAATTTTTCGCCATTTGTAAAGAGGATTTCTAAAAGTGCGTAATCCATTGCAATAAAGTCCGTAATTTTGTACTATTTTTGAGCGGTTTCCTTGTTGAAGAGGCGCGGAATGGGGGCGTTCGGGATCTGGCAAAGAGCTTGAATATTGCGATTGTTTGAGCAAGGCTGTATATTGCTGATTGGTCGGGGTTGCGCTCTTGTAGAAAAAAGGCTGCCACTGATAGTGACAGCCTAACCCCAGGCTATGTTAGTTTTTATCAAGTACAGTCGGGAAAAAGACCAGCAGGTTGAAGAATTTTATATGGATGAATTCTAACCTGCCGCTGTTGATATGTGTCATGATTTGCAGTTTACCGGGACGAGGATCACTTTGCCGGTCAGCTTCTGGGTTGGGGACTTAATCCACGTATTCACCTTCATGATCATCGCAACTGTCGTGTTGTATTTTTTTGCAACGGACGCAAGGGTGTCGGTCGTGGTCATTGTGTACTTCTTGCAAAGAATCTTCCTGCCGTCGAGCGTCATCGTGGAGTCGCCGCCGCAAGCCGCCTCAAGATCC
Source organism: Lachnospiraceae bacterium (assembly GCA_030529705.1). Taxonomy (GTDB): domain Bacteria; phylum Bacillota; class Clostridia; order Lachnospirales; family Lachnospiraceae; genus Chordicoccus. Next base: position 927 of record JAUMWM010000066.1, on the reverse strand, counting down.
TCGTCGCTGAGTTTCATGTTCATCTCGTTAAGCATATCCGCCATTTTTTATTTCCTCCGTTTTATTTGTGCTAAATGTCTTGGGTGATTTTATTTTTTCGTTTTTTTTGGCTTTTCGCCTCACATTATAATATACGAACGACTGGTGTACAAGGGATAATAAATTTAGGATAGGGCAATCGCTTAATAATTTTTCATAAAAATCGAAGAATAACGCTGTGGACATCAGACGCATTGATATTCAATGCGCCTGATGTCTTTTTTCATGCGCTTGTTCGCCCACCCCATTTACAGCTTCCCAATGAAAAGTCCCAAGGCCCACCCCACGCTCGCAAGCGCATGAAAAAAATTAAAAATCTTGTTGACACCCCCCAAAAATTGTATTGTATATTATATAATACTACAAAACAAGAGTGAAAGAAGGAGGGGATCGGATGATTCCGGAATGGGTGGAAAAACAGAAGAGGCCAAACACGACCGTCAAGAAAATCGGGAATAATTACTACTTATATTATGTCACGTCGTCGAGAAGCCCAGAGAAGAAGTATCCCGTCTGCGAGCAGACGTACATAGGGAAGATTACAGAGGAGGGAGTAATTAGGGACAAGGTTTCCATCAACATCAGCAAGACGAAGGCGAGCACCCTGGGGGACATCATCCCGAATCTTGACGGGAGGCTTGGGAAGGTCATTGCGCTTTATGTGAAGAAGGAATGGGTCTGCACCCAGACAGAGGGCGAGGTTATGCGCGAATTGGAAGAAAGGGGGATCTGCCATGACGGAAAAGTCATTCTTCCAAATATTTGACTCCCTGGATGACCCGAGGAATGAAAAGGGGAGGAAGTATCCCCTCATGGACGTCATCATTCTTGCAATTTATGGCGTGCTATGCGGGTTCGAGGATTTCACAAACATGGCCTACTATTTGA
>JAUMWM010000301.1 GCA_030529705.1 Lachnospiraceae bacterium | reverse complement strand
CCCCCCACACCGCCCCCGCCCCGCGGGCCGATTATTTTCGGCCCAACCGGCCCGGCCCCACGGGCCGAAATCCTCACCAGACTTCATACGGCTGCCGAATGGTCATGGATTCCACTTCCAATTCGGGCAACTTCTCCCGCACATAGTTCTCCATATATGGGATAAAGGCAAATTCCGTGCCGTAATGGCCCGCATCGATCAGCGCGAGGCCGCGGGCATTTGCATCTATCGCCGTATGATAATCCAAATCTCCCGTAATCAAGACATCCGCGCCCTTTGAAATCGCATCTTGCACGGAACCTTTTCCCGAACCGGAACTCACGGCGACCGTGAGGACCGACAAGTCGGCATCCCCGTAAACTCTCACGGCGGGAAGCCTCATGGCCTCTTTCACCTTTTCGGCAAATGCAGACAGCCTCGTCTCGGCATCAAGCTGCCCGATTCGCCCATAGCCATATTCCCGGCCGTCATCGTCCCGTCCAACGACCTCCAAAACCTCCGGGTTTTTCAAATGCAGATCAGCCGCATTCAAATCCGCCATGGCCGCTATATCGAAATTCGTATGCATGGCATAATAATTGATATCATGCTTGATGAGCTTCCGCACCCTTCGGGCTATGAAGTCCTGCTCATTCACGGTTTTCAACGGACGGAAAAGAAGCGGATGGTGAGTTAAAATGAGATCCGCGCCGCATCTTACAGCAGCATCCACTGCATCGTCCGTGACATCCAGGCTGACCAGGACTTTCCTGATTTCCGCCATCGTATCACCCACAAGCAGGCCGACATTGTCCCATTCTGCCGCAAGGCCTTTGGGAAAGTCTTCCTCAAGGATTCTCATAATATCTTTCAGCTTCATGCAGCACCTCCAATTTTCGCTCTGCTTCCTTAAATCTGCCGTCCCCCTCAAGTCCGGCTTTCCTAAGGCTCGTCAAAATTCCTTCCATAATCTTCTTCTGCTTTGTAAGGTATTCCCGGAGAACGGGATGCCTTTTCTTCAAGAGCAGCGGACCGTACAAAGCCTCGGCTTCTTCCTTATAGTCCACGTTGCCAATCGCACCCTTTTCCGACTTTGAATCTCCAGACTCCGTAATCCCTGGAAGTTCCAAGTCAAATGTACTTGAACCACCCTTTTCCGGCTTTAAATCCCCAATCGCCGTAATCCCAGCTTCGTTCGAAGTCTTCTTACGCAAAACAGAAGATCCTTTTCCTGCGACATCTTGCATGTCCGGTGAAACAGTTCCGCTCTCAACATCCGATATGACCCGATATTCGGCGCGGCATGCCGCCCTCATAATCGTATAGAATTTCCCCTCATCTATCAGCATCTCCTCATCAACGAGGGCAAATCCCATCTCCCCCAGCTTTCTTCTCACAAGATCCAGGTCCGACTGGGGGGATAGGACCATCTCCTGAAACAAGGCCGCATTATCCCCCGCCTCTTCAAGAATCCTGCATATGAGCAGGCCTCCCATGCCGCTTATAACAAGAGTTTTCTCCCCTTCCGGCAACATCTCGTGAATAAGCGCCGGAACGCCGTCAGACAGGCAGGTCACAATCCGCCCTGCAAGTCCCGCTTCCCCGATATTCTTTTCCGCAGCCGCAAGCGGCCCCGGACGAACATCCGAGGCCACTGCAAATGGGTACTTCCCGCTTTCTACAAGGGCAATCGACGTGTAGGCATGGTCGCAGCCGACATCGCATACCGCATGGCCGGCGCTCACCATATCCACAATGGCCCGAATTCTTTTGGAAACTTTCATTTACACCCTCATATCAGAAGAGGGAGAATCATTCTCCTGCGAATTTTTCGCAGAAGAAGAAACGTCCCTCTCTTGCAAATCTTTAATCCAGATAATCTTTCAGCTTCCTGCTCCTCGACGGATGGCGGAGCTTCCTGAGCGCCTTGGCCTCAATCTGCCTGATGCGCTCGCGCGTCACGTTGAACTCCTTGCCAACCTCCTCCAGCGTCCTCGCCCTTCCGTCATCAAGGCCGAAGCGGAGGCGGAGCACCTTCTGTTCGCGCTCGGTCAGCGTCCCAAGCACCTCAACGAGCTGTTCCTTTAAGAGGGTGAACGCAGCGGCGTCAGCCGGTACCGGCACGTTGTCATCCTGAATGAAGTCCCCAAGATGGCTGTCCTCTTCCTCGCCAATCGGAGTTTCCAGGGATACCGGCTCCTGGGAAATCTTCAGGATCTCCCGCACCCGCTCGACGGACATCCCCATTTCCTCGGCTATCTCCTCCGGGCTTGGCTCGCGGCCAAGCTCCTGCAGCAACTGCCTCGAAACGCGGATCAGCTTATTGATCGTCTCCACCATATGGACCGGTATGCGGATCGTCCTGGCCTGGTCGGCGATGGCCCTCGTGATTGCCTGGCGAATCCACCATGTCGCATAGGTAGAGAACTTGAAGCCCTTGTGGTAGTCGTATTTCTCGACGGCTTTGATTAAGCCCAGGTTTCCTTCCTGAATGAGGTCGAGGAAGAGCATGCCCCTGCCGACATACCGCTTCGCAATCGAAACGACCAGGCGAAGATTTGCTTCCGCCAGTCTCTGCTGGGCCTTCCTGCCGATCTCCCCTCCCATTTCCATTTGCTTGGACAGTTCTACTTCCTCCTCCGCCGTGAGAAGAGGAACTTTGCCGATTTCCTTCAGATACATGCGGACGGGATCCTCAATGGAAACGCCCTCCGGAATCGTGAGGTCGATCTTTTCAACGTCAATCTCGACTTCCTCTTCCTCCTCGATGCTGACTTCATCGTCATCAGACATCAACAGGGCTTCGTCCTCAGGCGTGTTTTCTTCCATTCTCAGAATATCGATGCCATTCGCCTCCAAAAAACTGAACGTCTTCTCGGCATCTTCCGCCGTGAAGGGCATATCCTGAAAAGTCTCCCCGATGTCCTTATAATTCAGGACATTCTTTTTTTCTTTCGCTTTCATGAGCAGCCTTGTCAGTTTTTCAGCAAATTTTACCTCGTTCTCAGTCATCCGATTCCTCCTCTTAGTTGCTGCGAGGTTTCGTCCCGCGGGGACGGTCCTTTTGGGTCAAAAATTTTCGGCCCAAAAGGACCGTCCCC
>JAUMWM010000010.1:28363-31487 GCA_030529705.1 Lachnospiraceae bacterium | reverse complement strand
TTACTGTTCACACATACGCTATCGCCCTTGTCATCCTGAGCGCAACCCCTTGTCATCCTGAGCGTAGCGAAGGATCTTTTACCATCTACAACGGTTCTACGTAAAAGATCCTTCGCTATCGCTCAGGATGACATGGATTTTTTCCGATGCTAAAACGCCCTTGGCTTGGACCCAATCAATAACCTGAAGAAGTTCAACAACACATACCCGATTAACATCGATGTCAGGAACAGTTGGAAACCTGCGAGCTGCGTACAGGCATAAGCCCGGCCGCTCTCCCCGGCCGCCTCGAAGAATGCAGCCATCTTATTTGACGCAACCAGGCCGATAGCCATAGGGAACGTCAATCCCGCAAACCCCGGAGCAAATGGGAACGAGAAGAAATCCGGCAACTTGAAGATAATGAACAGCAAGGAGATTACCACGCACAGATAAAGGAATATAAGCAGTATTCTGTTCGGTGACTCAAACGTGTTGAGCAGGCTGACGACGCACAAGCTGCACGGAGCCAGCACGATCGGCATTGTATGGTAGACCGCCGGCTTGATTGGCACCCTGAGCAGCCTTACAATGATGACCGGTATTAATACAAGGTATACGATGATGCCATAAACCGTGATAATCCTGAGCATCCAATTCATGTTCATGGCGCCGCCCGTGACGCAGCTCACCATGATGCCGTTATAAGTAACGAACCAGCTCGGAAGGGTCGTCTCAATATTTCTCCCAGAGATGACATTCCTGTATGTGAAGATAACAATATGAACCACATGGAAAATCACCGCCACCAGCCAGATGAATTTCCCGAACCCTAAGCCCTTCTCATAATAAAAACTGCCCAGGATCATAAGGCACATGGTTAGACCCGCATAAAGACTGGACGGCACCGTCTGTCCATATTCATTTATACAGACCCTGGTATACAGAGCGATCTTTAATATATAGGCAATCACTACGACCGTAGCCACGGCCATGATCAGATATCGGAACCAGACATAGCCCATGCCGCCGTATACATTGGAGAGAGTCAGGGTGCCCACGAACGTAGGCAAGACCGGAACCGGCATTTTCATTAACCTTTTAAACATAATTCCTCCTGTATCCGCCTATTCATCCTCACGGAAAATTCATATGTGGAAGAAGTCGAATGACCGATTTCAGCCAAAGACTTCTCCCAGCATCCAATCATTCATCCTCATAGAAAAATTCATAATTATCTCTCGTGTGGAAGAAGTCGGAATAATCAATTTCAAACAACGGTTTCTTCACTCTGCGGACATCAATCTTTCTCGCGATCATCTGCTGAAGCACGCCTCCATAAGCCAGATCCCCCTGCAGCAGCGCTCCCACAATTCGCCCGTCCTTCGAGACGACCTTCTTATAAACGCCGTCTTTGTCATAGATATCCTCCCGGTAGGTATCATCCGGCGCAGTCACGATCCCAAGGGACATGGTATGGATGCCAAGGAAACTCATCGTCGACTTGCTCGCAAAAAAGTCCGTCATCTTCTCCGTTCCGCCCGCCATATTTGCCGCCGCAATCATGCCTTCCTTGACCGCCACCGGCCAGATTGGACTCGTGCCCGACACATCGCCAGCGCCATAGACATCGGGATCAGATGTGCGGCCCGTCTCGTCATAGACAAGGCCGAATTTCGACAGCTCCAGTTCGGAGTCTTTCAGGAATTCCACATTGGACCGAACGCCGGCCGTGACAACAAAGAAATCACAGGGCAGAACCGTGCCATCGCTCAGTTCAATCTCGTAAATCTTACCATCGCGGACATGGACCTCGTTCACTCCGACGCCATAGTACTGCTCTACGCCATTTGCCTGAAATGCATCGATATAGGTCTGCGCGGCCCGCTTATCCAGTTGTTTGTTCAGCAGCCATCCCGCGAAATCGACCAGAGTGACTTTCACGCCCATATGCAGATAGCCCGTCGCGCAGTCGATCCCGATCAGACCGGATCCAAGGACCACGATATGTTTCGCGGTCTTCGGAACTTCCTTCAGGACTTCTATATCGTCAAGGTTGCGGAAACCGATGTAATTGTCCGCTTCCGAGAGCCCTTTGATGGGCGGAATAAAAGTGTGGGAACCGGTGGCAATCAAAAGCTTGTCATAGGAAAGCTTTTCGTCCCCGTCCAGCATAAGGATGTGATCCGCGCACCGAAGGCCCACGGCCTCCCGACCCTTCATCCAGTTCACGTTGTAAAGCTCATCGAAATCCTTTTCGGCAAAATTCAGCCTTTCAATCGTCCGCTCCCCGCACAGATACTGGTGCAGGATGCACCTTGAATAAATATACTCGTCCTTCGAGACCAGAATGATCTCGCCTTCCTTGTCAATTCTGCGGAGCTCGCGTATTGCGTTGATGCCCGCCGCAGACGAACCGATCACCACATATCTCATACGCTCACCTCCTCCAAAGTAATGGCATGCATCGGACATTTCTCGACGCACATGGGATTCGGCGTTTTCCCGTCTTCGCTCCTGTGCACGCACATATTGCATTTCATGATTTCTTTCTGATGAATGGAGTCGTATTTCAGGATGCCGAACGGACATGACATGATGCACATATAGCAGCTTGCGCACTGGTCCTTGTCATATTCAACAAATCCCGTCTCCGGATTCTTATGCATAGCTCCCGTCATACAGGTATAGGTACACTCCGGATGATTGCAGTGCCGGCAGAAAATCGGAGCCGGGGTCGTCTCACTGTCGATCACGACCCTGTTTCTCGCATCTCCGCTCTCCGTCTCATGGCTTACCACGCAGGCGGTCACGCATGTGAGGCAGCCGATGCATTTGTCCCGGTCAATCTTTATGCGATACATAATCATTCCCCCTTACCGATTTTCTCAAAGCGACAGGTACCGCCCTTATAATTCGGTTCCCTGGAGTATTTGTCATAGGATGACGGCGTAAGCCTGTTGCACTCAATATAGTGGATCGGTGCGTAGAGTTCACCGTACTGAACATTATCTGTCACCTTCACCATGAAGACGGCGTCTTTGCCATTTGACGAAAAGACCCTGATATCATCCCCCTCATGGATGTCATTTTCCTCCGCCCTCTTCGTGTTCATGTACAGGTAGGCTTTCTTGATGGAGACATC
>JAUMWM010000010.1:0-28263 GCA_030529705.1 Lachnospiraceae bacterium | reverse complement strand
GAGAAATCACACGGTCTGCCCTTCGAGCATTCTCTCAGCAGGTTGAAGCAGTCGCGGGGCGTCTCCCACCTTGCGATGGCATCTCCCATTCCCAGAGCTTTGGCCACTCCGAGTATACACTCATAGTCCGAGATCTCGTTCTCTCCTCTCGGGAGGACCTTCCGCATCGCGGACAGCCTCCTTTCCAGATTGATGTAGGTTCCCTCTTTCTTGATACCCGGAACGACGGGGAAGTATACCGTACAGTTTTCCGCACTCTCAATCGTGTCGTAAATATCCTGGACAACGAAAAGCTCCAGCTTTTTTGTCGCCTCGGCAAATGTCTCATTGTTCGTCCAGCTGTGCCTCGGATTCGTGCAGAGGATCCAGAGACCCTTGATCTCCCCTGCGTTGATCCCCTCGACAATTTTGTTATAGGGAATCGTCGGTTTTTTGGCCATCAGATCGGGCGTGATGCCGATGATATCCGCCAGCCGCTGCCGCTCTTTCTCATCTCCGAAATCCCCTCCGGCAAAAAGGCAGGTGGTATTGCTGAAAAGCCGGGAACCCATAGCGTTGCACTGACCGGTGATGGAATTTCCTCCCGTACCGGGTTTCCCGACATTTCCGGTAAGGAAAGCCAGATTCATGATCGACTGGGCGGTGCGGACCGCCTCGTATCCCTGATTGACACCCATGGTCCACCAGAAGGACACGCGCTTCCCATTGTGTATGAGATCGCACAGTTCGCAGATCTGCTGCTCACTGAGACCGGTGGTCTCCACGGCTCTCTCGATCGTAAAGGCTTTGACAAATTCCGCAAATCCTTCATAACCCTCAGTGTGCGCATCGACAAATGCATGATCGACCCAGTCGTTCTCGATGATGATATTTGCCAGCGTGTACATCAGCGTGAGGTCAGACCGCCATTTTAGGGGATACCAATAGTCCGCGTTCCTTGCCGTCTCAGACTTCCTGGGATCGAGAACGATGACCTTGTGACCCGGGACTTTGTTATAGCGCACCCTCTGCCAGATGATCGGGTGGGCGACGACCGGATTTGCCCCGATAAAGATGATGGTGTCAGACAGTTCCAGATCCTGCAGCGTATAGCCCGGAGCGTCATAGCCGTAGGTCCCCTTGTGGGCTACGGCCGCCGAAGCCATGCAAAGACGCGTGTTGCCATCGACATTTGTCTGAAGAAAATTCCGCATGACGTGGCCGAAAATCGCGAATTCCTCCAGGGTGAGCTGACCGGTGCTTATGCCCGCTACGCTCTCCCGACCGTACTTTTCCTGCAGTTCCTTCAGCTTGTCCGCCACATACGAAAAACCTTCCTCCCACGGTACTTCCCGGAAGCTCCCGTCCGCCTGCCGGATCTTCGGCAGCGCATTCGGCTTCACCGTGGTCTGCTGCTTGCTCAGGGAGAGGCCCTTGATGCAGCTGAAGCCGTCATTGACCGGATATCCCGGAGTGGGGACGGTCTTCACAATCTTGCCATCTTCCACATAAAAATCAAGATTACAGTCAATGGCACAAAAATTGCATGTAGATTGTATCTTTTCCATAAAGAATCTCCAAATATTCAGCAATCATTGGTCATAAGTTACTATATCTATAATATCACAGCAACAATGTTTTATCAAACAAAAAGATATGGTGAAGATGTATCCCTTTGTTCCATTTGTTACTCTGTTCACACCTCTGCTCAGAAATCGTCCGTGCTTGCGATATTTGGGTGTCATCCTGAGCGCAGCGAAGGATCTTTTACATAAAACCGTTGCAGATGGTAAAAGATCCTTCGCTTACGCTCAGGATGACACCCAATTTAACACAAACACATACTCTGTCAGTATGGAAGCGCAAACAGAAACTTATTTCGATACGAGCTTTCTGATTTGTGATATAATTATATATGGAAAACTCCTTAGGTTTAAGTCATATAGCAATGTCCCGATTTCTATATATCCTTATATGCTGAAAAAATCGGGATGTTAATTTTTGACACAATCCTTATATCTCGTATTGCGAAGAGGAAAGCCAGACATGATAAGCAAAATAGAAATCCATCAGCCAGAAAACCTGAACACCCACAGCAAAAGACCTCCGGGCAGGGCCGAGGCAAAGAAGCCGGTCTGCGCCGTCCTCCTGGCCGGCGGAAAAAGCAGCCGCATGGGGAAAAACAAGGTCCTCCTGAATCTCTGCGGCAAAACTCTGCTTGACATCCAGCTTGAAAAACTATGCGCGCTGGACGTCAATGAAATTTTAGTCTCGGGAGACCCGGAGCTCCTCAAGCCGCACATCACAGGCCTCAACCCTCAAAAACCCGTCCGCGTCATCGCTGACATCATCCCTGATAAGGGACCTCTGGGCGGTTTTCACGCCTGTTTCGGCAGCACGACCTGTCCGTCCGCTATAGTCCTCAGTGTAGACGTCCCCCTGATCCGGACGGAAACCCTTCAAAACCTTCTGGACTTCTACCGGAATAATAACTATGACGCTGCAGTTCTCACCACAGCGTCATTCATGGAGCCTCTTATAGCGGTATATAATACGAAGACCGTCCCCCTGCTTGAGAAATTAATTAGGGGGGACAGGCTTTCCGTAAAAGGGTTTTTGAACCATCTGCACATCGGCCATTTACAATTCGAGGGAAATCTTGACGAACTGGCCAACTGCAACACCCGATTGGATTTTGAAAAAATCCAATCGGTACGGTTGCCCTGCATTTAACTGTTTTCCGGCGCCTTGTCATCCTCGCTACTATGTCATCCTTTGTCATCCTCACTGCTTTGTCATCCTGAGCGAAGCGAAGGATCTTACACCAACCGAATAGGCAGCTTTATCCGAAATCTTCCCTCTCCTTGACGCACTTGGTCTTGATTCTGCCGACCAGGAACTGCAGCGCATCCATCACATGAGGCCGGATATCGCCTCCGATCAACACCCGCATGATGTCATCCCCGACTTTAAGATGGCCCTCATTAAGCCAGGCGCGGACATAATATATTCCATCCATTCTCCGCGTCTCTTCTATGGCATCCTGCAGCCTTTCCGCATCATAGGAAAAGTACATTCCTTTGACAGATTGCGCCCCCACGTCTCCTTCGCGGACTCTCGCCCTGGCAGTCTCCCGGACGACCCCGCAGTGTGTCAGATACATGCCGACGTTCCCCGCATCCGAATTCGCCTTTGCTTCCCGTAACCACTCATCAAGAGAAGGGACATTTCCGCCTTCGGAATATATCTGTCCGCAGTTTCCAGATTTCTCAGGTTTCTCCTGCTGCGTCCCACAATTGAGCAATTCGGAAGAGTACCGCATGTCAAGTCCGCGGCGATTCTCCTGCCCTCTCCCGCAATCGGCCGACCCAGAAGAATACAGCATGTCAAGTCCGTGACGTATCGGACGGATAACCGCCTCCAGATTCTCCCGCACCGCCTTCTCGCTTCCGGGAAGATTAATAATCAGAGTCCTGCCCCGTATACCCGCTGTTCCTCTTGAAAGACATCCGTGCGGAGTAATTTTCATGCTTTCAGCACGCATTGCTTCCGCAAGGCCCGGTGTTGGCCGTTCTATCACAGAGAGCGACGCTTCCGGCGTCACATCCCTCGGAGAAAACCCGGTTCCGCCGGTCGTCACCACCAGTGCACAGCCCAGCTCATCCGCGCACTTTATAAGTTCCTCCCGGATGCGTTCCATTTCATCCGGAATCATGACCGTACAGACCACTTCGTATCCGGCTCCTTCAAGTATCTCGCAGATGGCCGGACCGCTGGTATCCTTTCTCTCGCCTCTTGCTCCCTTGTCACTGACTGTAATGACCGCTGCCTGGTATCTCATTTCCCAATCCTCTCCTCCTAGGCACATTCTTTCCTGAACCGACATACGGTTCCGCTCTCAGGCTAACCATAATTATTCCTCTTGGTTTCTCTCTTCGCTTAACCCACAGACTGTGCCGATTTCAGGCGAACCACAACTACCTCTTCTTGGGTTCTCTTTTTTGCTTAAGCCTACGTACTGTGCCGCTTTTCAAGCGAATCACAACTGTCTACGCTATTTCTCGCTTTCCCCTCATCCAACTTATAAGCCCCATGCACGCCGCCGCTTTTTTCCAGCAGGCGAATATCCGTGATGGTTATATCCTTCTGAACGGCCTTGCACATGTCATATACAGTCAGCGCCGCCACCGATACCGCAGTCAAAGCCTCCATCTCCACTCCCGTCCGCCCCGTGCAGCGCACCTCCGCCCGTATATCCACGCAGGCCTCCTCTTCACAGAGCGACAGTTCCACCTTCGCACCGTCGATCATAATCGGATGGCACATCGGAATCAGGTCAGGAGTTCTCTTGGCTCCTAGAATTCCCGCAATCTGCGCCACCGTCAGGACGTCTCCTTTCTTCATCCCGCCGCTCTTTATCAGGGCATATGTCTCCGAACTGACCCTTACCCTGGCAGCCGCGGCTGCAACTCTCTCCGTCACGGGCTTGTCCCCGACATCAACCATGCGGGAACGTCCATGCTCATCAAAATGTGTAAAATCCATCATAATAAGCCTCTGTAAAATCCTCTATGAACTCTGCTATCTTTCCGATATCATCCAACCGGAAGATCGGATTATCAAATGCAAATCCACGCATGTCCACATCTGTAACGACCGCCAAAAACCCGGACAGGTCCTCCGTAAAGCCTTTTCCATTCGCTTTGCGGCAAATTCCAATTTTTGGAATCCTGGCGTATTTGAATCCTTCCACCAGAATCAAACATCTTCTTTCGGAAGGAGCGATATTGGAAAGCGCATCTTCCAGATCCGATCCTCCCGGACCGCAGAGAATCACCTGATCCGCACCGGCACGCATCAGCCTCCACGAGTCCGTACCTTCCGCATCCCTTACCTTCCCTTCCGTATCCCGCTCCATTTTCAGTCCGTGGACGTCGTGCTTTATCGCGATGATCCGCAGGCCCCGCGCTTTCAGTTCGGGAATGATTTTTTCAAGAAGCGTGGTCTTTCCGCTTCCCGACCAGCCGGCTACCCCCAAAATAGGCATGGCGCTGATACTATTCATACGCAACTGCTCCTCTTAGGCGTGTTTTCGCCTGAACCGATATTCTGTGTCACTTTCAGGCGAACTACAACTGTCACCCCTGAAAAATGGTTACTCGCCGCCCTATATTACTGATTTGCAAATGCCAATCAGAAGATCCTTCTTCTCTTTCTGAAACATATCAGCCCCCGATCTGGTTCATCTGACGTTTAGCCCTGCTCACTTCCCCGGCCGACAAAACGCCGTGCCATTTCGGCTTCCCGCAGATAGCGGATTTCATCATCTCCTCCATCTCCTCCCTGTCAAGCCCCTTTATCGGGTATTCCTCCCCGGAATGGAGGCACGGCTTGATTTTACCGTCTGCCGTCAGACGGATGCGGTTACAGGAAGTGCAGAAATGATTGGAAAGAGGGGATATAAGTCCGACCCTGCCCCTGGCGCCGGGCAGCCGGTACAATCTGGCTACCCCGCCGTCCTTATCAACCGGAATCAGATCAGGAACCATTTTCAGAACATGCGCATTCGATAAATAGGCGGATTCTCCGAATCCCCCGCTTCCGGACATCGGCATCAGCTCGATAAAACGGACATCCACCGGCCATCTGAGAGTCAGTTTCGCCAGTTCCTCCACCTCATCTTCGTTAAAACCACCAATCAAAACAGCGTTAAGTTTGATATTTGCAAATCCCGCTTCAAGGGCCGCATCAATTCCATCTAGTGCATCCTGCAAATTCCCGCATCGCGTAATCCAGGTATACTTCTGCGGATCCAAAGTATCAAGACTGATGTTCAAACAGTCAACGCCCGCTTCCCTCAGCCTGGCGGCATGGGTCTTCAACAGGGTGGCATTTGTCGTAAGGCAAACCTGCCTGATGCCGGGAACATGGGCGACCCGTTCGCAAATGGAAAGCACGTTGCGCTTTACCATCGGCTCCCCGCCGGTTATGCGGACTTTGCTGATTCCGAGGGAGGCCGCCGTCTCAACAGCCATGACCATCTCATCTTCCGTAAGCATATCCTCATGCCGTTTCTTGCAAATTCCTTCTTCCGGCATGCAATACCGGCATCTCAGGTTGCAGAGCTCCGTGATTGAGAGACGAAGATATGTGATTTCTCTTCCATAACTATCTTTCATTAAGAACTGTCCCCTTAATGCAAACTTAATGCGAGCCGTTACTACTCAGCAGGTGGCCTGAATCTTTGTCATCCTGAGCGTCAGCGAAGGATCTTAAACGTAAAACATACGGTTAAGGTGAGGTTCTTCGCTGACGCTAAGAATGACATGGGGCTAAAACGTTACCGCAAGTATAATACGAACTTACCGTGACTTCAGTATCTGCCGAACGAACAGTTCGGCCACCTGCAGCTCCCGCACATCTGGCAGAGCCCGCCGTCCCCCAGACGTATCAAATCCTCCTTTGTGATTCTCACTCCCGCAAAAATCTGCGGCAGAAGGACATCGAAGATTGTCGTCGGCAGTGAAATCGCTGCCCCGGGCACGCCCAGAACAGGAGTCTCCCCAAGATAAGCCACCAAGGTCATATTTCCGGGCTGAGCAGGCACTCCGTGACTTACGATTTCCGCCCCAAGCCGGCGGATCGCAGTCGGCGTAACATCATCCGGATCTACGGACATGCCTCCGGTAAAGATCAGGAAATCAGCGCCGTTTCCTATATGTTCCCGTGCCGCCTCCACGATCATATCCGGATTATCATCACAGATCTTTACGCCGATAATCTGCGCAGGATACTGCTCCATCTTCCGGCGCACCACGGATTCGAATTTGTCGGTGATTCTGCCATGAAAAATCTCTGACCCGGTTATCATGATGCCGATTTTGCGTTCGCAGTACGGCACCAGATCCAGAAGCTTCCTTCCGTCTTCCAAAGCTTTCCTGCAGAGTTCCTCGGCTTTCAAAATTTGCTTCTCCTCTGTCACCAGAGGCACAATCCGCATGGAAGCAAGTCTCGCTCCCGCTTCCACCGGATAGTGATCCGGCATCGTGGAAATCGTGATGTCCCCAACGGAATTGATATCCCGGAGCAGGTCCCGGTCGACTCTGAACATGCCTCTTCTTTCTGCTTTCAGCACGACCTTTCCCTCGGACGGCCCGGTATATGCCGCTCCATCCACCGGCGCCATGGCAGCCAGACGGAGGGCGCATTCCTCCTCATGGATTTCCCCTGCATTTTCCTCCCACACGAAAACATGCTTTTTCCCTATATTCAGAAGTTCTTCGACATCTTCCGCCGAAATCACATGACCTCTTTGAAATGCCGGTCCTTTAAACCCATCCCGCATAGCTGTCACATCGTGGCACAGCGTCATGCCGATGGCATCCTGTACTCTGATCTTTTTCACAATATCTCTTAAAAGTTCCAACCATCTTTTGCGATAATCGGACTCCTCCTTTCTCCCACAAACGAATGACAAGGGCAGCGAGCAGATACCTACAACAAAAATGCCTGCAGCCGGGTCCCCGGCTCAATTGGGCCGCTGCCTGCCGGAACCATGGCCATCACATCCGTACCAATCGATCCGGAAAGGACGACATTTCCCTGCCCCCGTCCCACATGCATCCGTACGGTACCGGTTTCCAAATCCAATTTGCCACGCAGAAAGCGAAGTGACGGACTCGGCTTACGAAATCCTTCCACAATCTCAACCATAATCTCTTCCGGCAGCCACAACTTGCTGCTAAGACCCAGAATTTTCCGAAGTGCCGGTGCAGCCACGGCATGTAAACTGACCAGGGAGGAAGCCGGATTGCCAGAGAGGGCGCATATCAGTTTCCCGTCCTTCTCCCCATAGGCGCAGGCCATCCCCGGCTTCATATCCACGCCGTGTAGGAGGATCCTGATTCCCGCCCTCTCCATGGCCTTCACAGTCAGGTCATAGTCCCCCACTGATACGCCGCCGGTCGTCATGATGACATCGCAAGCCTCAATGCCTTTTAAAAGGAACTCGCAGATTTCCTCCTCGCTGTCCCCGGCTATGCCGAGATACAAAACCTCAAAACCCATCCTGACAAGCTCCGCAGAAAGCGTATACCGATTGGTATTCACGACTTTCCCGGGACTTGGAGCCTGCCCGGCCTCCAGAAGCTCCGATCCTGTGGAAATGATTCCTGCAACTGGCTTTCGGAACACCGAAATCCGATCCATGTTCTGAGAGGCAGCCGTTCCGCACAGCCCGGCATCGATGCCCGTGCCGACATGCGCCAGCATCATCCCCCTTTTCACATCTTCCCCCGCATAAATGATATTCGCGCCTGAACGTACCGGAGCAAATATCTTCACGCTCTCAGCAGTAAACTCTGTCTTTTCATACATGATTACCGCATCCGCACCGGGAGGGATAGGCGACCCGGTCAGAACCTTCACTGCAGTTCCGGCAGTCACGGACATACTCGGAACTTTTCCGGCCGGCACCTCCTCCAAAATGCTCAGACAGACAGGCCGTTCTCTGTCAGCCCCCGCCGTATCCTCCGACCGGAAAGCGTACCCGTCATAGGGGGACCGGTCAAATGGCGGTACATCCTCCGCCGCAACTATATCCTGCGCAAGAATGCGTCCGCAGGCTTCTTCAAGCGGGATTTGTTCCGTATCAACCGGAACAGCCGCATTCAGCACAATTTGCCGGGCAGTTTCAAATGGCGTTTTATTCCACATTTGCAATTCCTCGCAATCATTTATGAACAAATATACCGTAAGCTTTCTAAACTCCAACGAAAGAACCGTCAATTCCTCAAAAGCATCATGAACAATCATTCCGTAAGCATTCTTCATTCCAGCAAAAGGATTGCCTCTGCCGGAATATAAACGTCCAGTTCTTTCCTTCTTGCGGCATCCCATTTCTGTTTATTGAGCTCCATACCGAAAGCTTCGCATCCTTCGGACGTTTTCAGCATGACCGTATAGGAAAACGGATTCTCAATCTCTTCCGTCACATAACAGTGAAACACGTTCCGGTTCCCCTCCTGCTTCCGCCACGCTTCAAAATTTGCCGTCCTCAGGACACTGTCCTGCTTCCGTTCCACTTTGAAATCCGTCGTCCTCAGGGTACTGTCCTGCTCCCGCCACGCTTCAAAATTCGCCGCTTTCAGAACACTGTCCGGTATAGCGGAAAGACCTCTGTCCTTACGGATCTGTCCGGAAGATTCCCGAATATGCACATCATGCATCCGTATCCCCACATGAAACTTACCGGTCACGTCCCGTCCGGTATCAAGGGTCAGTCCCCAGGCATCCGCTCTGACAGAATCGAATGACACCGGCCGGCATTCCGTTACGTTCTTGCAGCCCGTAAGGAAAGCACCGCGCACAGTTTTCGGATCCATAAAGACCGAATAACGGCTTCCGACCGTTTCAATGCGTCCATCATCCATGATGGCCACATGATCTGCCATACGAAAGACCTCATCCCTATCATGGGAAACCAGGAGTACGACTTTGCCGTATTCCTGCATCAGATGTCTCACATCCCGTTCCAAGGAAAACCGAAGATGTGAGTCAAGAGATGAAAACGGTTCGTCAAGCATCACAACATCCGGCTCGTTGATCAAAATTCGAGCCAGTGCGACTCTCTGCTGCTGGCCGCCGGAAAGCTGACCCGGTTTTCGGTCTTCCGTGCCGTCAAGACGCAAGGCGCGTATCATCGCATCAATCTGCCGTTCTGATGTCAGTGCGTTTCCCGAGACTCCGTCTCCTCTTAGGCACATTTTTCGCCTCAACCAGCATACGATGCCGCTTTCAGGCGAACCACAACTGTCCACTCTTTGATTCTCTTTTCTCCTAAACCGACTTGCTGAGCCGCTTTCAAGCGGACCACAACTGTCCACTCTTTGATTTTTTTTTCTCCTGAACCTACATACGATGCCGCTTTTCAATCGACCACCGCTATCTACTCTCCTCACTCCGCAACGTATATTCTGCCTTACAGTCATATTCGGAAACAATGCGTACTGCTGAAAAAGATAGCCCGCCCGCCTCTCCTGCGGCTTCAGATTAATTCCCTGCTCCGAATCGAACAGGACCCTGCCGCCCAGAACAATCCTGCCCCGGTCAGGTCGTTCGATACCGGCAATGCACTTCAAGGTCATGCTTTTTCCACACCCGGACGCGCCGAGCAGGGCAAAAATTCCGTCATTTGCCTCGAAAGAAACCTTGAGCTGGAAATCACCAAGTTTTTTTTCAATATCTACATACAGAGACATTTTTCTCTACCTGTTTCAAGATGACAGCGCGCGAGTGCTGCTTCCCAATGAACAGCACAGGAAACGTCTGTTCCGCTGGTCACACGTTTTCATTTTATCCTGATGACTGTTTTCGGACAACTTCGCCCTTCCACCATGCACATCATTTCCTGCGCACTGCCTTGAGGCTGCTACGCCTTTCCACCATATTCACCGCTAAAAGCACCGCCGCGGAGATGGCCAGATTGACCATCACCCAGCGAAACGCAAGAGCATCATTATTGGTTCTCCAAAGCTGATAAACCGTCGTGGAAATGGTGGCTGTCCGCCCCGGAGTATATCCTGCAATCATGCTGGTCGCCCCATACTCGCCGAGCGCCCGGGCAAATGCAAGAACCGTCCCTGCCAGAATCCCCTGCCTGCAGAAAGACATACGGATCCTCCAGAAGATAAAGGTGTCGGAAAGACCCAGTGTCTGCCCCGCATAAGCCAGCGTCTCGTCAAATGACTCAAAAGCCCCTCTCGCCGTTCTGTACATCAACGGGAAAATGACCACGGCAGTCGCAAAAACGGCAGACCACCAGGTCATCGTTAGCTTTATTCCGAAATGATCCAGAAAGAACCTTCCCACTATGCGTTTCGGTCCCAGAAAACGCAGCAACATATATCCTACCACCGTAGGGGGCAGGACGAGAGGCAGCGTAACGATTACATCCAGTATGCCTTTCACGATCCTCGGCAGCCTGACGATATAGTGAGCGGCGGCTATACCCAGAAAGAAGACGAGAACCGTAGAAATACCTGCAATCCGTATGGAATTATACAGCGGATACCAGTCCATCAGGATAGCGGAGTGAACCCGACCGACTCGAATACGGCTGCAGCATCCGCTCCTGTCAGGTATTCGAGAAAATCTTTTGCTTCGGCTTCATGATGAGTCACGTTGAGAACGGCTGCAGGATATATGACCTTACCGCACATTTCCTCGGAAGCGGTATCCACAATATCCAGACCCGCAGAGAAGGCATCCGTAGCATAAATGATCCCGCAGTCCACTGCCGCTTCGGAAATCTGCGTGGTGACTTCCTTCACATTTGAGCAGTAGGTAATCACGCCCATTCCGGCCAGCTCCTCTTCGTCCAAATCGTAATAAGCAAGAATCTTCTGCGTGTATTGGCCTACCGGGACATCCGCATTGCCCATGGCGAGCATAATGCCACCATCTTTCAGGCTTTCTGCCAGTTGTTCAAATGATTTGATGCCGGAAGGATTTCCCTCGGGGACTGCCAGTGTAACCCGGTTCCAAAGAAGGTCCGTCCTGGTTCCCTGCAGCACAAATCCCGTTCTTTCTTCCTTCCCTTTTTCTACATCGGAAGAATCATTAAGGTCATTCGTCTTTTTTTCTGCATCGGACGAATCATCAAAATCATCCGTCTGCTTCTCTGCATCAGACGAATCATCAAGGTCATCCATCTTCTTTTCCGCACCCAAGGAAGCATCAAGTTCGTTCATCTGTTTTTCCGCCGCCGATATAAAAATATCGCAGTCCGCTCCCTCCTCGATCTGGGTCTTCAGCGTACCCGATGAGTCGAAATTATAGACGATGGTTACATTCGGAGCAATATCACGGTACATATCGGCTATCTCGGTCAGCGTCTCGGTCATGGATGCCGCGGCAAATACAACCAGCTCCACAGGTTCGGCAGACGATGCCTTGTTATTCGCCACCTTCATGCCATCAGCATTTGCAGAATCAGCGGTGCTTCCCGTTTCTTTATTCCCGGCTGTGCTGCCCAAATCCACGAATTCTTCTACCGAAGACTCCTGCCCAGGCGCTTCCAAGGGCGCAGATGACGTATGCCCGCAGCCAAGCATAAGAACTCCAAACATAACAGCTATAGCTTCTGCCATTATTCTCTTCCTCAATGTCAGACCTCCTCTTTTAAATCGATTTCTCACTGTCTTTATTTCTGACTTACAGATGCCGAGCTAAGTGTCTCCCATTGTCTTTCCCGAAACCGGAACAATAGGCCTTGTCTCTGCCTGAAAAGAAAAAAGTCCGTCTCTCCATCGAGAAACGGACGCAAGCAATTAAGGACCCTTCCATAAACAACCGCTTCAACTTGAAGCATTTATGGCAGAATCCCAAGACATGAAATCTCTTCCATGCCAAACTTGTTATCACCCGTCTCCTTCTCAAATCAGGCAGGAGGTATGCACCCATTCCTGCCCGTCGCACGAAATGCCCCAATCAGCTTTCATGCGATGCGGAAAGTCGTAACGTTTCCATTGCGGCTCTGACCGGCAGCGTATTCTGCCGTGCGGTCCGGGCATCATGACCATTAACAGATCGGTTTTAGACGCAGGGACTCGAAGACATGACTCATTCAAATTTCCTCAGTCATTATATCAAAAAGAGAACTCCATCGCAAAGAAAATTTGTATCAACATTATTGGCAGAACATAGTAAAAAATGATAAAATAAGAACAATGATTGCAGCTTCAGTATATGTAATGTTACGAGGAGGACAAATATGTTGCATTTAGCCCATCCCAAACGCAAAAAAAACCTCCATAAGTCGTCCCATGTTATGATAATACTTATGACAGCATTTCTTATTGCGTCGCTCACCGGATGCGCCTCCGGCGATACCGAAAACGCCGCCTCCGACTCCTCCCCGATGAGCCAAACCACCGACGACCAATCCTTAGCCGACTCAGCCATCATATCGGATAATTCCTATGCGGATACAACCGTCTCTCCGAATAATTCCTATGTGGATACAGCCGTCTCTCCGGATGATTCTCACACGGAAAAGGAAGCCTCCGTAAAAGAAATCTGCCCTGAAAATGTAGTGGCCGTCTCCAAATCCATAGCCGATTTATGGCTCCTTTCGGGCGGCAGTCTCAGCGGGACCACAGAAGATGCCATGGAACTTGAAGGTATCACGGAAAATACGGCGGTCATCGGAACTCTGAGCCGACCGAACATCGAGGCGATTCTAGCCCTCTCGCCGGATCTTGTGCTCCTGACGGAGGATATCCCGTCTCAGAAAGAACTAAAAACCGAACTTGAGGACATGGATATTCTCGCCTTGGCCATTGACATCAATTCATTCGAGGACTACATGGCCTGCATGGACGAACTGACTGACATGACCGGACGAAAAGACCTTTACGAACAAAATGCCGTAGAAGTATCGGAAAGAATTAAAAAGATATTGGAGACGGCGAAAGCCTCTGGGGGCAGCCTCGATACAGAAAAGAAAACATTTCTGGCCATGAGGGTCTCCGCCACCAAAAACAAGGCGCTGAAAGATGATTATTTTGCATGTGAGATTTTCCGCGACTTCGGACTGGTCAACATAGCAGAGGAAAACAACAGCCTTGATGAACTGAACCTGGAAGCCATAGCCGCTGCGGATCCGGACTATATTTTCGTTATCCCTCAAGGAGGAGAAAGCGAGGCGATGGAGAGTTACCGAACCCAGTTCGAAGAGAATCCCGTCTGGAGAGAGCTTGGCGCCGTCAAAGAAAACAGGCTATTCATTATGCCTAAAGAATACTTCCAGTACAAACCGAATGCACAGTGGGATACCGCTTATGAGTACGTTTACCAGCTTCTTAGGGAAGCATAAATGGGAGATAGCCGGCATCTCCGTGCTGATCGTCTCCTGCCTGTTGTCGCTATTTGCGCCGAGCGAAGATATCACTTTGGGCAGAATATTTTCCGTCATGCAGGGGGCAAATGATCCGACCGCCGCTCTCATCCTGAATAAAATTCGGCTGCCCCGCATGTTTGGAGGACTTGTCTGCGGCTGCGCCCTGTCCGTCTCCGGCCTTCTCCTGCAATATGCCATGAGCAACGAACTCTGCGCTCCCGGCATCATGGGCATAAACAGCGGAGCCGGCCTATTTGTCCTTCTTTCCGCCCTTCTCTTTCCGGGACAGGTGGGGGCAAAGGGGGCGTTCGCATTTGCAGGAGCATTGCTCTCAGCCCTCTGCGTCTACCTCATCGGGCTGAAAGCCGGCGCGTCAAAAACAAGAATCATTCTCTCGGGCGTGGCGGTCTCTTCCCTGATGACTGCGGGAATCAATGTAATCATCACCCTGTTCCCGGAAACCGTCACGGATAAAGTGGCCTTCAGCCTGGGCGGCCTGCAGTACATCCCCATCAGGCAGTTACATTTTTCAGGCATTGTCACGGCCGTCTGCTGTATAGCGGCGCTTATCTATTCCGGCGGACTGGATCTATTTCAGCTTGGCGACGAGACTGCTGCCGCTCTGGGGCTTCCCGTGAAAGCCTATCGTTTCGCCTGCGTCGGGCTGGCATCCCTGCTGGCCGCCTCAGCGGTAAGCCTCTGCGGGCTGCTGGGATTTGTCGGCCTGATTATCCCCAACGTCTTCCGCATGCTCGGCGTGCCGGGGGCAGGAAAGCGAATCCGGCTTTGCATCCTGTGGGGAAGCAGTTTTCTGATCCTCTGCGACCTGCTGGCCGGCAGACTGTTCTATCCTTACGAACTCCCGGCCGGGGCGGTCCTTTCCTGTAT
Source organism: Lachnospiraceae bacterium (assembly GCA_030529705.1). GTDB lineage: Bacteria > Bacillota > Clostridia > Lachnospirales > Lachnospiraceae > Chordicoccus. The sequence goes on along the minus strand of JAUMWM010000010.1, from coordinate 13,496 downwards.
CGGCGCTCCTTTCTTCATCCTGGTCATCATGCGCAGAACAGGACATACATGATTCCAGTGCAAAATGGGCATTTTTCCCTGTGCAGCCTTTTTTCCCCATCTTGCACCACAACATCCGGGAACGATGCACCACATGAATACGAGCAATTGCCAAGCGCCTCATGTCATTCTGAGCGTTAGCGAAGAATCTTTATCTATACCATCAACGCATGTTTTAGATCAAGACCTTTTCTTGCTCTCAGGATGACAGACAGTTCGGCAATATACTGAGCAGTTAGGATCCTTGCAAGAGAGGAACACGAAATATGATCGAAATTTCCGACATGAAGACAGGTTACAACGACAGGTCCATTGTCCGGATAGACCGCCTGATTCTTCAGAACGGAGAGATCGCCGTAATCGTCGGAAAGAACGGAAGCGGCAAGTCCACTCTCCTGCGCGCGGTCGCCGGCCTGCTTCCGCATCAAGGCGGCATCTTCTGTGATGGCACGGAGATACGAGAACTCTCTTCCCGGGAACGGGCAGGAAGAATCAGTTATCTCCCGCAGCATTTGACCATTCCGGAGATGAGCGTAAAAACGCTGGTCAGTCACGGACGCTTCTGCCGGATGGGGTTTTCCAGAACGCTTACTGCCCAAGACCGAAGAATAGTCGGGAATGCAATGAAAATCGCCGAGGTCGAGCATCTCCGGGAAAAACCGCTCTCCCTGCTGTCCGGCGGAGAACGCCAGCGGGCCTATCTGGCCATGACCATTGCGCAGGACTCGCCCATGATGCTCCTGGATGAACCCGATACTTACATGGATGTCACCCACAGAAGAGATTTGCTCTCGATTCTTGGCAGACTAAAAGCGCAGGGACGGGGCATCGTCATGACGTCCCACGATCTGCCGTTCGCCTTTCTTGCGGCTGACCGGATCTGCGTCATGAAGGACGGACAGATTGTGGCAGACGGCACACCTGACATAATCTCCTCCATGACGGACATGCTTCGCCGGGCCATGGGGACAGGCATGAAGAAAGTCAGCGAACCGGGTTTTCTGTACCCTTACATGATGGAGGAGCTTTCTGAAAAGATTTAGGATTCAAATGCTTTGGCAAGTTGAATCATTTACTTTCACTTATGGAAGGAGTCCTACTGTATATTATGAAGAAGATGAAACACCGTAAACACAACCACCATATACAATACGCAAAGGGGGTATGACTATGGGCTATATTTTGAGCAACGATGGATTTGAACAGGTCATAAAAGTACTTGGCGAAAAGTACCGTCTATATGCGCCTGTTCGCAAAAAGGGAATGGGGCGATTCACTGACGTCGATGTGATCCTCTATGATGAAGTACATCACGCTGACGAAATCGAGCTGGTTCAGAAATCCGACTATTCCTTCAAAGAGTTTCTGACGCCGCTCTCCGAAACCCTGTTCTTCTTCACGGAGAGCCAGTGCAGGGAAGCGGAACTGTCCGAAAAGCCTGTCCTGATTTTCCTTAGAAGCTGCGACATGCACGCTCTAAGGCGACTGGACCAGATCTACCTTGACAACGGTCCGGAAAAGGACTGGTTTTATCTCAGGAGGCGGAATCTTGTTAAATTTGCCCTGATCGGCTGCACGGAGAGCTTCGAGAACTGCTTCTGCGTCAGCATGGGATCCAATCGGACGGAGGATGGATATGAATTCAGCGTGGAGCCTGACGAAAACGGCGTTCGCTGCACGGTGGCAGACTCTTCCCTGGATGAGTTGTTTTCTGCAAATTCCCTGCGTGCAGAGCAGGTAACCCCTTCCTTCGTGACGGAAAATGAAACAGTTGTACAGATTCCGGAAGAAGTTCCCGCAGATATTCTGAAAGATCCTCTGTGGGACGAGTACACGGCCCGCTGCATCAACTGCGGACGGTGCAATTTCGTATGTCCCACCTGCACCTGCTATACGATGCAGGACGTATTCTACACAGAGAACGGAAAAGTCGGCGAACGCAGAAGAGTCGGCGCATCCTGCATGGTGGACGGCTATACCAATGTAGCCGGAGGCGGCCAGTACCGCAGGACAAACGGAGAACGCATGCGCTTCAAGGTCCTCCACAAAATCGTCGATTTCAGAAAACGGTTCGGGTATGACATGTGCGTAGGCTGCGGGCGGTGCGATGACGTATGTCCGGAATACATATCCTACTCCAATATCATCAAGAAAGTATTTGCTTATGCAAATGAAAACCGGGAGGTGGAAAACAAATGAATAATCCCTACATTCCATACCCCTCTGAAATTCTGGAGGTCATAAAACACACGGAGAAAGAATACACTTTCCGAATGGAATTTAAAGGCGAATGCAGCCCCGGCCAGTTCTTTGAAGTCTCCATGCCGAAATACGGCGAGGCTCCCATCTCCATCAGCGGAATCGGCGACGGCTTCGTAGATCTGACGATCCGCCGGGTTGGCCGGGTAACAGACGAGGTATTCGAGCATTACGCCGGTCAGAGCCTCCTGCTCCGCGGACCGTACGGAAACGGATTTGACACGAACCTGTACTCCAAAGGGGAAACCGTCGTCGTGGCCGGAGGCACAGGCGTCTCCCCGGTTCGAGGCGTCATCGAGGCGCTTGGCAACATGCCCAACGCAAAAGATAAATATGTGATCGTCGGCTTCCGCAGCCCGGATGACATGCTGTTCCGGGATGACCTCGCCCTCTGGAAGGACCGGCTGAACCTGATCCTCACCGTCGACGGAGCTCCGGAAGGCTACACTGGAAACATCGGCCTGGTCACAAAGTACGTGGCCGACCTGCCCCTTAAAGATCCGGCTGCTGCCAAAGCCGTGGTAGTCGGTCCTCCCGCCATGATGCGCTTTACGATCATCGAGCTGCAGAAAAAGGGCTTCCTGGACGAGAATATCACCGTATCCTATGAAAGGAAGATGTGCTGCGGTCTCGGCAAATGCGGCCACTGCCGCATCAACGACAAATACGTCTGTATCGATGGTCCCGTTTTCAACTACACGGAAGCCAGAACTATGATGGATTAAAGGAAGGAGGCATATATGGGTAATTTAGATATCAATATCGGTAAACTGAAAAAAAACGCCTTCCGATATTCCAAGGTCAGAGGCGAAACAGCATCCAGGATTCGTATCCCGGGAGGCGTGATTGATTCGGAATCCCTCGGCAGAGTCGTCGCCATCGCGGAAAAATACGGCCAGGGCGTCATTAATCTTACCAACCGTCAGGGTATAGAAATCCCCGGAATCCGGCTCGAGGATATGGATGCGGTCAACAAAGAAATCCAGTCAATTATCGAGGCATTAAAGATCAATCAGAAAGAGATCGGCATGGGCTATCCCTCCTCCGGAACGAGAAACATTCAGGCATGTCCGGGGGCAAGGCTCTGCCCGTTCGGGTGCTACGACACGACGGCATTTGCACAGCGCATGGAACAGTTAGTATATCCGAATGACCGTCATGTGAAGATCGCCTTCACCGGATGCTCCAACGACTGCGCCAAAGTCAGAATGGCTGACTTCGGCATCATCGGCATGACGGAACCGCAATATGACCCGGACCGCTGCGTTGGCTGCGAGCAGTGCGTCAACTTCTGCCGGAGGCGCTCCGTAGGTGCCCTGTCACTGGTCAACGGCAAGGTGGTGCGGGATACAGCTAAATGCATCGGCTGCGGCGTCTGCGTCGCCTACTGCCCTACCAGAGCCTGGTCAAGGAGCAAAGAACACTACTTCCGGCTTGTTCTGCTCGGCAGAACCGGAAAGAGAAATCCGCGCCTCGCTGAGGACTTCATCAAATGGTGCGACGAGGAAAGCATCCTCAAAATCGTTAAGAATTCCTACGCCTACATTGAAGAATATATAGATCCCAATGCCGTAGAACATAAGGAGCATGTCGGTTATATCGTGGACCGTACGGGATTTGAAGAATTCTGCAAATACATCATGCAGGGAGTCGAGCTCCCGGCCAAGGCGGAAGTATCCGCAAGACTGTATTGGGGAGGAAATCATTACGACCATTATTAGAATCCTCCTCATAGAAGAAAGGAAAGTGCGAATATGAACTGCAAGGCATTTTGGAAGTGGAATCTAATCCTTTGGATTACGCTCCTTACGATCCTGATAACCGGATGCATGGGCGTAGATGTATTTGCACAAGCGAGCCCTGCCAGCATAGGGGCTGACGGAGCAAATGCGCAGACCTGCGCAGTGCTCCCAGCCGGTGCAAATTATGCACTCGCAAACAATATTTCCGGAATAAATGTGCAGGCCTGCGCAATGCTCCAGGCCGGCGCCATCGCAAGCAGTAATTCCCGGACTAATCTAAGCGGCGCAGTACTCTCAACAAAGTATACAGAATACGAATACACCGGGAACTATCGCCAGCCGAACCTCACCGTAAAGCTCGGCTCGAAAGTGCTGGCGAAAGATGTCGACTACACGGTGAAGTATTCCAACAACAAAAATGTCGGCACAGCCACGATTACGGCAACGGGCATCGGAAAGTATACCGGAACCAAATCGGTCTCGTTTAAACTCGTAAAGGCGGACCTGGCCAAAGCTGCCCTCTCCACGAAATACAAGGAATATGAGTATACCGGCAACTACCGCCAGCCGAACCTCATCGTTAAAATCGGGTCGAAAGCGCTGAAAAAAGACGTTGATTTCAAGGTCAGCTATGCAAACAACAAGAATGTCGGCACCGGGACAATCACGGCGACGGGTATCGGGAATTATAAAGGTACCAACTCGGTTTCCTTCAAACTCATAAAGGCGGACCTGGCCAAGGCGAATCTCTCCACGAAGTACAGGGAATACGAATACACCGGCAACTACCGCCAGCCGAACCTGATTATAAAAATCGGGTCGAAGGCACTGAAAAAAGACGTAGATTTCAAGGTCAGCTATGCAAGCAACAAGGATGTCGGCACCGGAACGATCACGGCAACCGGAATCGGGAATTACAGAGGAACGAAGTCGGTTGCATTTGTAATTGTAAAAGCCGACCTGGCAAATGCAGCCCTCTCCACGAAGTACGCAGAATATGAATACACCGGAAAATCCCGCCAGCCAAATCCCATCGTAAAAATCGGTTCGCGAGGACTTCAAAAGGACGTCGATTTCACGGTCAGCTATTCCGCCAACAAATTCGTCGGCACCGGGACAATCACGGCGACAGGCATCGGGAATTATACGGGAAGCGTTTCGGCAACATTTGAAATCGTGCTCCCGGAAGGCGGGGCGGATCCGACAAGGATCCTCGTAATCGAGACGACCGATATACACGGATGGCTGCTGGACGCCTCTTCCGGAGACCCGGACACTTTCCGGTACAACCTGGCTTACATATCGAACGCCATAAATGAGGCAAGACAGTCCGGGGAATATGATGACGTTGTGCTTCTGGACGGCGGGGATATCTACCAGGGGCCGCCTGTTTCCAATCTAACCTACGGAGCCGCCATGCGGGCCGCGCTGGATGCCATGAACTACGATGCGGTCGCCCTGGGAAACCATGAGTTCGACTGGGATGTGACCCAGTACTGCGCGGATGACAAAGGCACCGTCGCCCCTTATGAACTGGGCGACTATTCCGGAGACCCGGATATCCCGGTTCTGGCTTCCGATCTGTACGATGCGGCGACCGGGGAGCGCGTCCCGTTCACGAAAGACTACGTCATGCTGGAAAAAGCCGGGATGCGGATTGCCGTGGTTGGGTATATTCCGGATTTCAGCGTCGATGTCAGGACCGAAAAAATCGCTCCTTATGTGATTGATGATGACCCGGAACATTTGAACAGCCTGCTTGGCGAGGTAAATGAACAGGAAAAGCCGGATGCAACGCTTGTCTTGGCACATGCAGACCCCACCTATGTTGCGGAAAGAATCGATGGCAGCAAGGCGGCGCTGGTACTCGGCGGCCATACCCATGAGGTTGTTGTACAGATAGCGTCAAACGGAATCCCGTGCATCCAGGGCAACCGATTTGCCCTGGGATACGCTTCCGCCGTTCTTGTAATCAAACCGGATGGGAGCGTTTCGGTGGAAGATATCGCATATACGGACATTACCGAAAACAGTGACAGCCTTCTTGATACGGAGGAAAACAGGCCGCATCTGGATGAAACGGTTCTGGATATCTCCTATTTAGCTTGGAACAACGTGTGGGAAAGCATGAGCGAGGTTCTGGGCTACGTTGATACTTCTATCAAGAAAAAGATTAAGAACGGAATCGGCATCGCCGGAAATTGGGTTACTGGGCTGATGGTCCGCGCCACGGAAGATGCCGGCACGCAGATAGCTTTCTATAATAACGGCGGCATACGGACAAGTTTGGAGATTCCGGAAGGAGCAAACATCCGGCAGATTACAATCAACGATATCTATACGATGCTGCCCTTTGGAAACAGGCTTATGCTCTATGACCTTACAGGACCCGAGCTCGCAAGGCAGCTATCAAACGCTTTGAAGCAATCGAACTACGGAGACCAGGTGTCGGGTCTTAGCTATACCTACAGCGTTTCCGGGAATCCCGAAGCCTCAGGAGAGGATCTGGATTACGAAATCCTCAGCATCACCCTAGATGACGGAACCGAGGTGGACCTTGAGGATAACGAGACAACCTACCGCGTCTGTGTTAGCAACTACAATGCAACGATACCGGGAAGCGTTTTCGAGCAGAAGACTCCCGTCATTCCTGAGGCGGAATCCCCTGTTGACGCAGAGGCTTTGATTGCCGCCATCAGGGCGATAAGCGAGGAAAATGACGGCTATCTGCCGGTGGATACCAGGGCGCGCGGCGTGGAAATCGCGGTGCAATAAAGCGGAACTTTCGCAGAATAGGGACGTTCCTTCTCCTGCAATTTGCGCAGATGGGGACGTCCCTTTTTCTGCGATTTTTTGTCTTTTGCGCACAAAGAAATAATATTGTGCATTCCTTGCTGTTCCCTTATAATAAAAGTACAAAACCTCCAAAACTTATAATTTATGAATGTTTTGGAAGTTTACTGCGCAAGCATGATTTATGTGAGTGCAATCAGAAAAAGACTTACAAGCTGAATCATTTATTTATGGATGATTCGCTTTCAAGAGGAGGCAACCGTGTTCCGCTTGAAAGCGATTCAGTATGTCGGTTCAAGCGAAAAGAGCCTTAAAGGAGTTAATATGTTAACAGGCCGCATGGAAGAAAAAATGAATTCTATGAAAGGGGTAGGGCGGGTTCCGTGTTTCACCGTGCCGGAGGGCAGTGAAGAAACCAGCACCGCCTCGGAGGATTTCAAGGAGAACATTCTTGGCCGAAAGCGATATGTGGATAAAACGAGTATCCTTGTCCCGCTGCTGAAGCGAACACATGAGACGACTTTCTTCCTGCGTCCCAGGCGATTCGGGAAGACGCTCACGCTATCCATGCTGCACTATTATTTGGAAGACACACGGGATGAAAAGTTGAATGCGGAGAACCGGGGGCTGTTCGAGGGCATGCAAATCATGTCGGAAGGGGAGTTCTATGTTGGGCAAATGACGCAGTATCCCGTGATTCATCTGACGTTTCAGAGCGTTAAGGGGGATCGATTTGAAACGGCTTACAGCGCACTCGTTTCCGTAATCAGGGGAGAATACCATCGGCATAGGTACGCGCTTGACGAGGGTGGCATTTGCCCGGAAGATAAAGTATATTTCAAGAAAATACTCGAAAGCATTGTTCGCAAAGAGGACAATCCGCTCCCGGTGTCTGATTTGGTGGTATCCCTGCTGCGCCTATCGGAATATCTGGCTTCAATTCATGGAAGAAAGACCGTGGTACTGCTTGATGAGTATGATGTTCCGCTTGAGAAGGCGCATTATGGCGGATATTATCGGGAGATGGTGAATGTCATCAGCCCACTTTTGCAAAACGTCTTGAAGACAAATTCTGCGAATCTTCAATTTGCCGTCGTGACCGGATGTCTTAGGATCGCGAAAGAGAGCATCTATACGGGGCTGAACAATCCGGAGGTGAATACGGTCCTTTCGGACAGCCTGAGCGACGCTCTAGGATTCACCGAGGAGGAGGTTAAAAATCTTCTTAGCGACAGCGGATTCCCTGACCGGTACGAAGAAATGCGGGAGTGGTATGATGGGTATCGTTTTGGCCAGGGCGGCAAAACAGTCATATACAATCCGTGGTCTGTCATCAAGCGAATAGAGGAGCTGGCGGCGAATTCGGACTCCATCCCGAGCACGCCCTGGGCCGGAACCAGCAGCAATATCATCATCCGCGAACTTGCCGAGCGGGGGGCGGCCTCTGTAAAAGAGAAAGCCGAGGCGCTCATGCGCGGAGAGGCCATTACTTTTCGGGAGAGGGATGACATCGTTTATTCGGAGCTTGACTACCATGACGATAACGTGTTCAGCGTAATGCTGCATACCGGGTATCTGACAAATGCCGGATTTGACGGAGACAACCTCACGGCAGTCATTCCGAATCGGGAAGTCAGAAAGATTTACCGCGACCAGATTTCAGAATGGTTCAGGGGGACTCTGGGTACATTCGATGTCAGGAAGCTCTATCAGGCGCTCGAACGCGGAGATGAAGTCGGGGCTAAGGAGACAGAACGGATTCTTGTCACGAGGTTTCTGGCCTCCATGAGTTATTTTGACTCGCAGGAAGCGTATTATCATGGCGTGTTGTTGGCGCTCCTTCAGTTAAATGAGGGCTATCTCGTGACCAGCAATCGGGAAGCGGGGAAGGGAAGGTTCGACCTTGCCTGCCGCGAGCGGGGATTTCGCCGGTATGCAATCATTCTGGAGGTCAAGTGTTCCAAGACTTCCAAGGCTCTGTATGCGGATGCCGGAAAGGGCGCATCGCAGGCGAAGACGAAGAAATATGCCGTGGAGGTCTTGCGCGAGGGATATGAGACGGTCATTACTTATGGGGTTTCATTCTATCGGAAAGACTGTGCCGTGAGGCTGGGGCAGAAATATACGCAGGGTGACCTCGATGGACTGATTTTGGCTAGAAAGAAGAGGCGGTGAAGATTACCATATTGTGCTTTCTTTGCTGTTGCCTTCAAAAAAGAACAAAACTTCCAAAACTAATATAAATTTCATGTTTTGGAAGTTTTGTTCTTTTGCTATAAGATGGCAGCAGTTAAGCACAATAAAATTTTCAAAACCTGCCTTATAAGCCCCTCTGTATCCGATCCTCTATTTTTTCCAGCTGGTCATACCAGTCCTTTCCATGAAGAACCCGACACGCCTTCCGGCTTACCACAGTAACCCCGCTCCTTCGCCAGCTTCAGAATAAACTTCGCGCAGTTATTCCCACAAGTCGATGCGTTAAAAACTTTCTCCGGCATATTCTTAATTAGAAGAAGCGTCTTCGTACCTCCGGACAGGCGCTCAGGCGAAATGATACCAAGAACAGGACTTTGAATTGCGTGCGTATCCAGAACTTCCGACTTATCAACTTTTTTAATCACTTCCCTTGCGAAATCATCCGTAATCCAGGAATCTTCATACACATTCAGAAAATAAACCGCAGTATTATAAATTGCCTCTGGCATTTTCCCAAAATAAATATTCAGCATATTAGTTGCCTCTACCTAAAATAACATCCTTTTCAATGAAAAAAAAGTTAATCTGCAGTCATTCTACTCTAACAAACGAGTCGGGCATTCCAACCGATGACAACGAAGCAATGGCGAAAAAGACAGGTGTTTAATGCAACAGAACTTATGAAATGCTGTACTAGGAGCTTTATCACCGGTTCAAAAAATGCACTTCCCCCGTCTCAACGTCATACACCGCCCCTAGAACCTTTAGGCCTTCCTCTTCATCGTGCCGTATTATCTGACTCGATTCAATAACCTGAACGCTGTGCCTGACATTCAAGCAACTTGCCTCATAAGGATCATTCGTATCACCAATTGCCTCCTTAATCTCGTCCGTTATGAACCGAATGTATCCATCCGGATTGTGCAGCATAGCTGCGTCTACTGCGCCGCAGTGAGTGTGGCCCAGAACAACAATCAGTTTCACGCCTAGATGGTCTGCGGCATATTCGATGCTACCAAGCTGGTGGTTATCGATTACATTGCCAGCAATCCGAATTACGAAAATCTCGCCAATCCCGACCTGAAAGATTGCTTCAGGAATAACTCGGGAATCGGAACAGGTGATAATCAGCGCAAACGGATTTTGGCCTTTCAGGCCGGTAACCTTGCGAACTTCCGGAGAAACATCGCCGATTTCATGCTGCGCCTCCATGAATCTTCGATTTCCTTCTTTCAGCCTTTCAACAGCATCTTGTAATTGATCTTTACGCATACTTGAGTCCTCCTCCCTCTTTGGCACTCTTTTCACCTAAACCGACATACTGTACCGCTTTCATGTGGGGTTCACAACCGGCTCCCTCTTCTTAGGCGCTCTTTTCGCCTAAACCGACATACTGTACCGCTTTCATGCGAACCACAAGTGGCTCCCTCTTCTAAATCACTTCTCATTTCATGAACAAAATTCCCAGAAAAATCGCCCCCTGAGCCAGTCCGTTTATCAGCTGCTCCGTCCAATTTGCCCTCACGTCACTGCTGTCAAGACACAGGGCAGACACTGTCATCAAAACCATTCCCAGTATGCCCGCCAAAAAGAATCCTGCGGATGGGAAGACGGTACACGACCGAATGATTTCAGCAAACTTCATTCGATCGGCATTTACTGCAATTGAGCATATCATAAGCAGGAAACCGACCGACATCAGGATTCGCATTTGAACAAATAGCGGCCACACGTTTTTCTTCTTCGTAACCACGATAATCTTCCACAGGACTTTCCCTGCGCCGCCCGCCAGACAGAGCAATGCGCCAATCATAAAGAGAGTGCTTGAAAATCCCTTCCCGATCAGGAACATACTCCCGGCAAAGAAGATGACCGGAAGTGCGTCCACAAAAGCCAACCCCAGCGTGAATCCTTCCGGAATAATATCTTTTGTCATTTTTGTATTCATAATTTCCGCTTTCGCAATTCTACCTCACATATCCGATATCTTTCACCTATCCACCAATACGCCGATCTTTTTCCTCTGCTGTTTCCAATCCCGCCCGAGGCCAGAATGTACTGTCCAATGTGCTGTTTCTATCCCCAATGTGCTGTCCAATGTGCTGTTTTCAACTTCAATGTGCTGTAAACATTATCACAATACGAGGGTACATCCCGCAAAAATATAAAGCCTCCATAATACCAAATTTACACATATTTCCTCTCAGAAAAAACGGGATGATTTTCCGTCTTGTTCCTCAGTTCTTCATCGACCGAATGGCATGAAAAGGAACGTCCTCATTTTGCGTTTCACAGAGTTGTTTACACAACAAACCGATACCTACCCTTCCCGACTCCAGTAATCTTCTCCGTCAGTTCTAGCGAATACATCTTTCCAAGTAATGTAGAGGCCGGTCTTTCTGTAATTCCTAACACCTCAACTACATCTGCCCGTCCGAACACCTTTTCCATACCAAACGCTTCATGCAACTTTAGGATATTTTCCTTCATCTTTAAAGACACTTTTTTGGTATCCAAGATTGTCAAGATGCTGTTTTCACCCTCAATGCGCTGTTTAACGTCCTGTTTACCAGTCGAATGTGTCGTCTCGTCCCATCGAATATGCATATACCGATTTTTAAGTACATTCTTCTCGCCCTCTTCTGTCCCTTCCGAAACATGATGGCCCAACTCTTCATAATAACTGTCAATCCTTTTCCTGACCTCATCGATGCTGATGTTTCCTTCAATATTTTCTTTTGCCGTATTCAGCAGATATTCTGATGGACGTAGATTATCAACATCCTGCAAGCCCACGGCAGTCTGCCATGCATAAGCCATATCCGCCTTATCCGGTTCACCCAGTTTTGTATATTCTTCAAAGGGATCTTCCCGGATATCATTAATTTGTTTTGCAATTTTATCCTTCATAGTTTTTTATCCCTCCTAAAATAGTGATCCTTCCTCAGATGCCACTCCATCTTCGCTTGACTCCCTCTTCTAAATCACTTCTCATTTCATGAACAAAATTCCCTGAAAAATCGCCCCCTGAGCCAGTCAGTTTATCAGATGTCTTTTTCGCCATTGTTTCGTTGTCATCGGTTGACCATGTCAAGTTACGGCTCATAATCAATATCTCCCGAGCCGGTGAATTCAACTATTTCCAGACCCCACGATTTCCATCTTTCTTCCGATTCGTATGTCCCCTCTCCCGCAAAGTCTTCCCAAACTGGCTCATAGTAATCATCCGCATCACAGTATTCCTGCATGTCCTCATCCAAGCCGTCCTCAATCTCTTTCGCAAGAATTCCATAAATATCATCCTCTGATAAAAACGGATTGGCTTTTAGCTCTGAGGCCAAATGGTTGTGCAGCTTTTGTTTATCCTCGACGTTGACAGTCAGACTTGCCCAAGCACTACACGGAAAACTTCTTCCATATTTTGTATGCCAATCACATGTTCCTTCCCATTCTATAGTCCATTCGGCTTCGCAGAAATCCTCAAATCCACTCTCTAACGCATCATCCCATGATTTTTTATTTTCATCATTGAATAATTCAAGATACATAGACGCTATGTCTCTCGCAGCCTTTTTATTCAGGCAGTGTTCGGACTGGATGTGGTCGACAATCTCTTCTTGCGATAAGCCCTTTCTTGCCATCTCATGTGTTTTTGACAACAACGTGACCAACACAAGCCGGGCTGTCTTTGGATCGATGCCGGAACCATTTTTACAGTTCTTAACCATGCCCTCGTAAACAGAAAACGGGTTCTCGGACAATTTCTCAAATCCATTCTTCCAGATATAATCTTTCAAAAATTGAACCGCATCGTTCATAATAACCTCCCACGCCTCTAAAAATCTGCGTTTTTTCAAAGAAACTTTTCAACATATTAGTCGCCTCTGCAAAAATTCAATCCTCATCATCGAGGTCGTACCACTTGCATGACCACCATTTTTCACACAAATAATCGTCATATCCCGATGCCCAATCGGTTGCCTGCGATGCAAGCTCAATGATTTTTTCAACCTTTTCAATAATACTCTGGTATGCGACATCCGTTTCCTGGCGATCCAGCAACTCAATCAGTTTATCAAAAACTGACATTGCTTTCTCGTAATAGTCTTTGGTATGGCAACCGTATTCAACGCTGTTATGAAAGCAGCTATGAACATAACAGCAATATAGCTCAGCCAAATCCGAATCCTTCAATTCTAACTCAGACATCCTGATAAGCATCATAGCTTTTTCAGGATTACATTCATCCCAAGGACCAAAATACAGGCAATCTTCCAATTCCGTTTTATATTCTTCTAAATTCAATTCGTCCACGCTTTCACTTGATTTTTTTGCTTACCCTTTATCATCCAGCACCCCCGTATCTAGGCATGTATAAATCATGTATCCACCTCCAGCCAACGCGGCAGACCCTCGAAATCAGAATGCTCCATAAGAAGCCGACCCTTTTCCTCTGCCGTACCAATC
>JAUMWM010000300.1 GCA_030529705.1 Lachnospiraceae bacterium | reverse complement strand
GAGGAGGACTTTTCCCCAAAGCCGCCACTTGTTAAGAAGAAGGACTCAAAACTGGATCCTTTCAAGCCAACCATAAGAGAATGGCTTGAGGAGGACAGCAGGCACTGGCGTAAGCAGCACCATACGGCAATGCGGGTCTTTGAAAGGCTCCGGGACGAAAAAGGCTTTACCGGGAGCTACTCGATCGTCCAGCGTTACATGAAGGAGGTGAAGAAGAAAAATGAAGACAGGCAGTGCAAAGGGTCGCAGGAGCTGATCTGGCAGCCCGGGGATGCACAGGCAGACTTCGGCGAGTCGGACTTTTATGAGGGGGCACAGTGTGTCAGGCGGAAGTACCTGACCCTCTCCTTCCCGTACAGCAACGACGCTTACCTGCAGATCTTCGGGGGGGAGACGGCGGAATGCGTATGCCAGGGGCTTAAGGACATCTTTGAGTACATCGGCGGGGTCCCTGTCAGAATTGTGTTTGACAACGCCACCGGGGTTGGCCGCAGGGTAAAGGACAAGGTGATTGAGACGGAGCTGTTCTCGCGCTTCCGGGCACATTACGGCTTCGAGGCGGTTTTCTGCAACCCCGAGGCCGGTTACGAGAAGGGGAACGTAGAGAACAAGGTCGGGGCCTCCCGGCGGAGCCTGTTTGTCCCGGTCCCGTCCTACCAGGACATGGTGGTGTTCAACAAAGAACTCCTCCCCAGGCACGAGAAGAAGGCGTCAGAAATCCACTATAAGAAAGGCATAAGGATCTCGGAGCTGTTCGAGGAGGACCGCAAGGCACTGTCCCCGCTGCCGGGCAAGCCATTCAACGTCTGCAGATACGATTACTTCAAGGCCGACGGATATGGCAAGGTCTGCATCGACGGCAGGCACCACTACTCGACCAGGCCGGAGAACCGCAATGAAGACGTGCTCGTCGGGATCAGGGCCCATTACGTGGACATCCTGAACGGGGATGGAAGCGTCCTCGTCAGGCACCGCCGGCAGTATGGCGAGAAGCGGACGGACACCATGGACTACAGCACCAGCCTCGCGGTCCTTTCGAGGAACGCAGGGGCGTGGATGAACAGCGGGGTCAGGCTGGGCCTGCCGGACGCATTGCGGGAATACCTCGACCAGCAGGAGAAGGGCGGAAGGAAATCGTGCCTGAAGCTCATGAGTACCTTGACAAATGAATACGGCTATGAAGCGGCGGTAAAAGCCATGGAGACGGCGCTCGGCAACGGCAGCATAAACGAATCCGATGTCTCAGTGCTGGCCGCAAGGATCACCGGCTACGGGATCGACACCCCGCCGGAGGCAGGCCCGCCGCTGTCCGTATATGACGACGAGCTGATCCGTTCGAGGAAAAAGACAGGGGGTGTGGCATGATTGTACCAAGATCGCGTACTGAAATGGAGCAGGGCATAGAGGAAAGCTGCCGCCGTTTGTTCCTCTCCACGGCAATCCCCGAAATGATCCGGGAGAACGGGACCCCGAAACAGATGGAGTACCTGAAGGATGCACTGGAGCTGGAGATACGGAGGCGGGAGCAGAACAAGCGCGAGCGCCTGGTAAAAAGGGCGAAGTTTCCCGCCTTCAAGACGTTCGACGGCTACGAGTACGGCAGCGTGCAGCTCCCGCCGGCACTGGGCCGCCAGGATCTGGAAGGGGCGGCATTCGCTGAAAAGAAGGAAAACCTGGTGCTGTACGGCCCCGTGGGCGTGGGGAAGACGCATATGGCGATAGCGGCCGGCGTGGTCGCCTGCCAGAAGGGGTACAAGACGAGGTTTTACACGGTGACAGAGCTCGTCCTGAAGCTTTCGGAAGCGAGGAAGAACGGGACTCTTGAAAAGCTGCGGAGCGAGCTGAACGGGCTGGATCTCCTGATTCTTGACGAATGGGGCTACGTCCCGGTGGACCGCGATGGATCACAGCTCCTGTTCCGCGTCATCTCTGACAGTTATGAGAGCAAGAGCCTCGTCCTCACTACGAACCTCGAGTTCTCTAAATGGGGCGGGATCTTTACTGACGACCAGATGGCGGCTGCGATGATTGACAGGCTCGTGCATCACGGACACCTGGTCCTTTTTGAAGGCAAGAGCTACAGGATGGAACACGCACTTATGCGGCAGACGGCGAAGCAGCCGGGCGATATGGAGGCGGAATCATGATAAACACAGCAGCGACAGATCCCCGCTGGGAAGAACTACAGGAATACACGGTACGGAACAGACTGACCGGATATGAACGCAGGATTTTATGGGACTGGATCCGTTCCGGCCATGGCGTATATAACACTGCCGGTCCCGGATATCTGTCCAGACCGGCCTGGTCTCAGACGAATCCTACCGATGCCCACGGGCCCGACTGGGTACTGACAGAAGATGGGAAAGGCATTGCCAGAGATGTGAAGGACCCATACCGCGAGCCCTATTGTGTCCACGGAGACTCCTCCCCGGAACAAGATACGATGAACAACGTAAGGAGGACCTCCCCGGAGCTTATCGGGAGCCGATCCAGGCGTCTTGAGCGTGAACTCTTCCATCTTTGGGAGTTTGTCTGGCAGGAGGGGGTCGGAGACGAAGCCCGGGAATTCGTGGATGAACGTAAAGGCGATGAAACCCCATTTGAATGGTGACACCCAGTATATCGCGGCAAACACGGTCGGCTGTACCCTACGGCCGACCGGCCCGTAATTCCGGGCATTTCAGGATGCATGTCATGGGCAAAGAGGCCATTTTTCGTGGAGTGCGGGATTAGAAGGATGAGATGGCGGGATTATCATGCGGTCTTTGATACGGCTAAATTGGATGCAAAAAAATACGAAACATAGCATAGACAATTAGGAAGAATGTGCCGTTTTTTTGGGGCGTTACGCCGTTTCATTATTTTTTCTTTCCATTTCCGTATTTTTTCGAAATGGAGAGTCAAAAAACCCATTGCAGCGATTCGAGATTGCATTCACGCTTAGTCCCCCTGCGGGCCCCTGCGTATGATCTAAGGTTAGTAACACTATGATTTGGCAGTCATTATTGTCCTGCTGAAAACAGGGAATTCCCCTATCCAAAAATAGGGATTTTTATACGCTGAAAATGCGGAAAAAGTCTTGACAAAACACA
>JAUMWM010000299.1 GCA_030529705.1 Lachnospiraceae bacterium | reverse complement strand
TATAATATTTGCTGAAACCGGCGAACCAGGCGTCGCGGTTTTCATTTGTCGTACCCGTCTTTCCGGCAAAGCACTGGTCCTCGTTCTTGAAAGAGACTGCGGTGCCGTACTCTTCCTCGAATGCCCCCACCATCAGATCCGTCAGGATGAACGCCGTATCCTCGGAAAATATCTTGGTACCGTCCTTCGGGCTGTAGGAATAAATCGTGCCCTCCACTTCCGAGACCAGGGAACTAATGCAGGTGCTCTCCCGCATGATGCCCCCGTCCGCTACCGCTGCAAATCCCCTGGCCATGTCGCTGACCGTCTCGCCGACCGTGAAGGCGCCGAGGGCCAGGGCCGAGTTATAGGCATCTCCAAATGTAATGCTCCCAAACCGCATCTTGTCGAGGTAGGACATGGACGTCTCCGTCCCGGTGGCGTTGTAGACCTGGACCGCGATCGTGTTGACCGACCGGGCCAGGGCTTCCCTGATCGTCATGTTGCCGAGATACTGGCCGTCCGAGTTCTTCGGAGAATACCCGTTGATATTGATTTCCGTATCGGAAAAGACAGTCGAAGGCGTGACGATTCCCTCGTTGAGGGCCGGTCCGTAGACAAGCAGGGGCTTGATGGCCGAACCGGTCTGGCGCTTGGCCATATAAGCCCGGTTGAAAGCGTCCTCGGTCCCCCTGCCCCCGACCACGGCGATGACCTGGCCGGTGTCATTGTCTATGCAAATGGCAGCCCCCTGCATGTCGAATCTCCCGTCGTCCTGCAGGTCGGTCTGCTCCTCCAAAGTAGAGTCCAGCGCATTCTGCAGCTTCTGCTGGACTTCCTGGTCGTAGGTCGTGTTGATCTTGAAGCCGCCGCTCCTCACCCGAGAAGTCGCCGCCGTGTAAGCTTCGCTGTATTTTTCCTGATAGGCCTGGTAGTCCTCCTCGGATGCAAATGTATACTGGAACTCGAATCCGTCATGCTGCATCAGCTTGATGGCCGCGCAGTAGACGGCGTAGCTTGACTCGTAGCCCTCGCTCCCGACGTTGTCGCTGATTTCCAGGACTTCCGGCCGTTCGGCGACCGCGGCGTCATACTCTTCCTGAGTGATGGAGCCCTCTTCCAGCATGTAGCCTAAGACCCGCTCCTTTTTCTGCATGCAGAGTTCATAGTCCGCCACCGGATTATAGTTGTTGGGCGAATTGCTGGTGCCGACGATCATGGCCGCCTGGGCCAGATCCACGCTCTTCGCATCCGTGCCAAAATAATATTTCGCCGCGCCTTCCACCCCATAGCAACTGTTCCCATAATAGCAACTGTTGCAGTAGAACTCCATAATATCGGCTTTCGTATATTCTTTTTCAAGTTGGAAAGCGATCAGGATTTCCAGGGCTTTCCTTTCAAATGACCTCTCCGTCGTCAGAAGGTTATTCTTGATGACCTGCTGCGTGATCGTGCTCCCTCCCTGCGTAATCCTCCCTCTGTGCGTGATCAGCGAGATGGCGGCGCGGGTCGTAGCTATGAAGTCAACTCCATGGTGGGACTTGAACCTTTTGTCCTCCGTGTCGATATATCCCTGCTGGATATAGTGGGAAATCTCCGAAATATCGACATAATCGTAGTGTTCATAGCCTAGCTTGCCGATGAGCTCTCCGTCATTTGCGTAAATCATGGTATTGGTCTGCCTGCGGAAGCTCCCGGTGTTCATGTCGGCCAGGATGTCATAAATCCTTTCCCTGGCTTCTATGTAGAGCGGGCGGAGGCGCACCAGGCCATAAATCGCGCCAATGACGAAGATGGCTGCAAAGACGCAGAGAATCGTCTTTAGTGCTTTTCTTATCTTACTGTTTGACTTGCCATTTTTATTCTTATTTGCCATCTATCCCCCATTTGCATCATTCTTATCATCCAGAGCGTAGCGCTTACAGCAGTTCCTCCCCCTTAATTCGAATATGGGCGGCGATCATCTTTGAAAGAAAGAACATGACGGCGCACTCTTCCTCCTGCCATATACGGAGGCTGCGAGGTTCGGCCAGGACCAGAAAACCGTACGTCCGTTCTTCCATCCTGATGCGGGTCACCATAACCGTCTCAATATTTCTCTTTTTGAGGACCGCATAAACTTTCGGGCAGACATCCTTTATCTTTTCCAGATTGTTGGTGTAGTAAAGGTCCTCGCTGGTCAGGCAGTCGAGATCGCTCACATCCTCGGCCAAGGAGGAATCCAGGACTCCTCGGAGAATCATTTGCCTCCCAGTATAGTACAAATCGGAAATCCTCAAAATCTCCTTCAGGAGGGGCATGATGGAATGAAGCTTGTCATAAAGACCGGGAACAAACTCAAACTGCCGGATAAGGCTATGCATACTGACATAGATGCCCGAACTGCCGCCCTTCCTGATTTCAGTATCTTTATGTTTGGATTCCAGATAAATGATGTAGCAGTTCCGCCCCTTCGACTTCCCCCGATAAAGGGTCTTGTCCATGAGGGCAAATAGCCCGTCATAAGTATTTGCGTCATTCGGGAAAGTGGCGCATCCGGTCGTCCCCGTCACATAGATGCTCCGATTCTCAAAAAATACCTTTTTTCTCAGAACTTTGCCGCTCGTATAGAAATCAACAAAGAAACTTTTCTTATCGTCATATTCCAAGTCCCGAAAATTGATAATCAGGAATTCGTCGCCGCCGAACCGTCCGACAACCCCATATCCCCTCAAAAAGTCAGCCATGTTCGCCGCAATATCCATGAGCACCAGATCGCCAACGGAATGCCCATAAGTATCATTGATGAACTTAAAATTATCCAAATCAAGAATGGCATATGAAAACGAGACCTGATCAGCAATCAGGCTTTCTGCAAACCCGATCATATAGCTGCGCGAAATGACGCCGGTCAGCGGATCGAGAATTCCCTGCAAGCCTACATGGCGACAAAGATTTTCAAAAAACGGGTACTGTGCCAGATATCTTTCGTCATAAGCTCTGTTCATCCTCTCCGCCCCCTTTCCCTCACAGAATTATAACACATAATCCCGAAATAGGCACATCTAAGACGCAAAAGTTGTGAATATGGGCATCAATCGTTACTGTTCACACCTCATGTACTGCCCTTGTCATCCTGAGCGTAAGCGAAGG
>JAUMWM010000298.1 GCA_030529705.1 Lachnospiraceae bacterium | reverse complement strand
GCTTATGAATGATCATACTGTTTTTTCTTAAATTATACGCAGCCTATGATCTCCCGCACGTCCTGAATGCCGTGTTTTTCCAGGAACTCCCGGATCCCGTCCGCTATCTCGGCGGCAGCGTAAGGATTGTGAAAACTGGCCGTTCCCACGGAAACCGCCGATGCCCCGGCCATCAGAAACTCTATGGCATCATTTGCGGACGCTATGCCGCCCATGCCGATGACCGGGATGCTGACCGCATGAGCCGTTTCGTAAACCATGCGCAGGGCAACGGGCTTAATGGCGGGACCTGAGAGGCCGCCGGTCCTATTTGCAAGAGCAAATGCCCGCCTCTCCACGTCAATCTTCATGCCCGTCAGCGTATTTATGAGGGAAATGACGTCCGCTCCTCCGGCCTCGGCGGCCTTCGCGCATTCCTTTATGTCCGTGACGTTCGGCGAAAGCTTCATGATGACGGGCTGGGCGGCATGTTTTTTCACTTCCGAGGTGATAGCTTCGATGGACCTCGGATTTGTTCCAAATGCAATCCCGCCCTCCTTCACGTTCGGGCAGGAGATATTGATTTCCAGCAAATCGACCTTCTCAGATGCAAGGCGGTCCACCACGTTCAGGTACTCTTCCGTCGTATGGCCGCACACATTTACAATTATCCTTGTATCATATTTTGAGAGAAACGGCAAATCCCGCTCCGCAAAGACGTCAATGCCCGGATTCTGCAGTCCGATGGCATTCAGCATGCCGGATGCCGTCTCGATAATCCGGGGCGTGGGATTGCCCGGCCAGGGGTGGTCCGCAACGCCCTTTGTGACGACGGCTCCGAGCTTTGACAGGTCAAAAAACTCCGCGTACTCCATGCCTGACCCGAAGGTTCCCGATGCAGTCATGACCGGATTTTTCAGGGTGACGCCTGCCAGGGTAACTTCTGTTTTCGTCATGAAAGATCCACCTCCTCCGCGCGAAAGACCGGCCCGTCTTTACAGATTCTCGCATTGTTCACATGGGAATGCCCATCGATTCCGGTCGTCCTGCACACGCAGGCCAGACAGGCGCCTACCCCGCAGGCCATTCTTTCTTCCATGGATACATAACACGGAATTCCAGTCTCCTCCGCATACGCTTTCAAAGCCCTCAGCATGGGCTTCGGCCCGCAGGCAAATATCACATCCGCTTTCACGTTGTCCGCTTTTATGGAATCCAGGACATTTCCCGGCGTCCCCAGAGAACCGTCTTCCGTGGCGACGTGTACTTCCGCTTCCCGCATGAGGTCATCCAGCAGGTATGTCTCCGAGCGATAGCCAACCGCAAATTCCTTTTTCTCCAGCATCTTTGCACAGGAGAGCAGGGGCGGAATGCCGATGCCGCCGCCCACAAGAAGAACCTTTTTATTTGAATAATCCTCTACAGGGAAACCATTTCCAAGCGGTCCCAGCACTGCAGCCTCATCTCCTGCCGCCAGTTTTGAGAATTCCAGAGTCCCCGCCCCGGCGATTCTGTATACGAGCCTTATGGCTCCCTCTTCTTTCACCGACTCGCATATCGAGATCGGCCTGGGCAGGAGCCTGGACGCGTCATTTGAATAAAGGGACACGAACTGCCCCGGAATGACTTCCCCCGCAAATGATACTTTAAGCCACAGGCTGTATATCCCCTCAGCAATCTTTTCCTGAGATATGACAGCCGCAAATTCTTTCCTCATCCTTATCCTCTCTTCAGCCCGCGGGGACGGTCCTTTTGGGCCGAATTTTTTCGGCCCAAAAGGACCGTCCCCACGGACTCATTTTTTTCGGTCCAAAAGGACCGTCCCCGCGGGCTCATGTCCTCTCAGCCGAGAGCCTCTGCAATGTCGGCCTTCATGTCAAGCACCGCGGCTCTGGCAGCGTCCGCATATCCAGCCTCGCCGTAGGATGCATACTTATCCTGCTTCCACGCAGCTATTATGCCACGGGAGGAATTCACGATGGCTCCCAGCCCATCCTCGTTAAAGAAATGGACGAGATCCTTCCCCTTGCCGCCCTGCGCGCCGTAGCCCGGCACAAGGATATAGGATTTCGGCATAATCTCCCGCAACTTCTTTCCCATCTCCGGATACGTGGCGCCCACGACGGCGCCCACCTCTGAATACCCGCAGGCTTCCGGCGATTCGCAAGTCAAAGACCCGCCCCACTCCCTTACCTTCTCGCCGACGATCTCGTAGACCGGCTTTCCATC
Source organism: Lachnospiraceae bacterium (assembly GCA_030529705.1). GTDB lineage: Bacteria > Bacillota > Clostridia > Lachnospirales > Lachnospiraceae > Chordicoccus. Next base: position 905 of record JAUMWM010000298.1, on the reverse strand, counting down.
GACTTCCCTGTCCTGGAACTCCCCGCTCGACGGATTAGAAGTTTTGACCAGGACAAATATCCCCCTGTCATTTGCCCGGCACACGTCAAGGAAGGGCTTTACCCCATCGCTTCCCAGATACGGATTTACCGTGGCAAAGTCCTCGTCAAATGGGGCAATCTCCGTATTGCCAACCTTGGCCTTTCCGAGATGGGCCGTGGCATAAGCTGCCGATGTGGAGCCTATATCCCCCCTCTTGACGTCCCCGATTACGACCAGCCCTTTGGACTTGCAGAGCTCCACTGTACGCTTAAATGCAATCAAGCCGGGAATGCCAAACTGCTCATACATGGCAATCTGGGGCTTTACGGCGGGAATCAAGTCCGCTACAGCTTCCACGATTCCCTCGTTGAACCGATAAATGATCTCCCCCGCCGCTTCCAGGGTCTCCCCCTGCTCCTTCATAACCGCAGACCGTATGTATTCCGGCACGAATGCGAGCATCGGGTCAAGACCGACCACGATCGGCGCCCCTGTCTTCTTTATATTCGTAATCAGTTTCCCTATCATAGCAACCACGCTCCTCCCTGAAATCACTTTTTAAGATGCCGGACTTACTAATGTCCCATGGGACAGCATATTTCATCTTATCAAAGAATGTCGATTTTTCTGACGTTCTTGCCTGTCGCACCGAGCCGCCATAGGCGAGTCAAATTAGCTTCTCAATGATTCCAAAATCACTTATGCTTTCCATATCATACATGAAACGCCTTGCCAATTCAAGGCAAGGTTGAAAAATTGCCAAGAGCGATGGTTTCGAACGTTACGGTTCACGCTTCCGCACCGAAGTCTTCTGTGCTTATGATTAATTAGGTGTCATCCTGAGCGTAGCGAAGGATCTTTTACATAAAACCGCTGTAGATTGT
>JAUMWM010000297.1 GCA_030529705.1 Lachnospiraceae bacterium | reverse complement strand
GAAGAAAACCGCTTTTATAGAGGAGAAGATATATCGCCGATGATTGAAAGCGTCTGCTCGGGGTGTGAGATAAACCGTAAGACCTGTGCCATAAATGAATTGTTCCAAGTACAGAAAACCCTTGAAAAATGGGCGAGGCATAATTATCATTCGAATAATACTCAACCATCGAAGAGAGAAGATTTGCCAATAAAAGAGGTTCTTAATCTCTCGACTAGGGTTCGCAATCTTTTATTACGTGCAGATATTACAACTGTAGGTGATCTTGAAGGGATGACTGAAGATGATTTTCACCATGTTTCCGGCTTCGGTCCTAGAGCATTTTCTGAACTGTTTCAGGCTGTGGAGGAATATAATAATAGCGGACGGAAAGCTTATAACCCTGACAAACGAATTATACGCTTCAATTCGGAAATGAATTCGTTGGAAGAAAGCATATCTGATCAGGATGAGTAAGAGATTCCATATTCAAATACGGATTGCCCTAAAAGCAACAATAGAATAACCGTATATCGCAATGTAATACCATAAGAAAAGAGCGGTTCAATGCGTACCGCTCTTTTAAAGGCAAATTTGTTTTGTTTAACATCAATCAATTCGTTGGCCACGCATCAATCCATAACTGGTTGGTAGGGGCCACCAATGAGTCGGAGCCGGGCCTATAAGCAGCTGCATCTTTTGAATAATAACTTAGAAATTGTCCGTCGGTTCTCCACGATTTGTCGGTATTATCCCACCAGATGTAGATCCAGTTATCTCTATTATTGTATCCCGTATCATTGGAAGCTTTACTAATACTCGGAATTAACATATTTTTCGCGGTGGCATATACCCATACCGCACTAGTAGATGTCGAACCGGAATTTGCACGCATTTCGTTATACTCGTAGCGCATAGCGGAAAACAACTGCGACGGATCAACTGTTTTTGCAAACTCAGTCATCAACTGCCCATTTGGACTATAACCGCTCGTAGCAATTACATCTCTATCTTCAAACCGCGTAACTTCCATTTCAGGCTTCTTCATTCTCATCGATTTCCCCCTTTTCTTTGTTCATTACCTTATATATGATATTTTTCCTGTTAGATGCCAGATACGAAAAAGAACTATTAAGGTATCTCATTATGCAAGTATACTATATATATATATATCAATAGTTTTGTGCAATTTCCACAATCAGCAATTCGTGACATGCTGAAACGATAAGAGGATACCAATGATAAATGATATAGGATTTGATATTGAGGGAACATGCTGGTATGTGTTATATGAACGGACTGATTAACTATGCCGGATAAGCCATTTTTCCCCGCTGGCGGTTCGGTAAAGCAGTAAAGAACACAAAAACCGGCATTCTTAGAAAAGAAAATCGAAAAAGCAGGATACTGTATGTACCATAGGCTCATCAACTAGTACAGCATTTCATTAGTTCTGTTGCATTAAAACACCCGTCTTTTCCGCCATTGCTTCGTTGTCATCGGTTGGCAATGCCCGAATAACAACAGGAGAGGGATTATCCCTCTCCTGTTATTACATCCTCCCCAGCGGTATGTCATACGACCAAGGATTTATTTCCTCATATGCGCGGGCCGCGGCCAGCACGTCCCCGTCCCTGAACTTCCGCCCGATAATCTGCAGCCCGACCGGCAGCCCCTCCTTCGTCAGCCCCGCCGGAACGGAAGCGGCCGGATTCCCGGTAAAATTTGCAAAAAAAGTCTCTGCAAATCCAATCAGCGGCTCCATCCTCCGCCCGTTCATCACGAGCGGTCCCTTCGTATCCCCGTCCGCGGCATTCCTCACCGGCGGACACACGGTAACCGGCGATAGGATCAAATCATACTTCCCGAACGCCTCCGCAAATGCATCCAGTATCTCCGTCCGCCTCTCGTTCATCGCCCGGATGCCCATGACTCCGCCTTGCAACAGCCTCGCATTCCAATAAATAAACTCACGGGTGAGCTGCGTCCCATGATTCCTGACCAGGTCAAGCCCATTCTGCTTCCAGAGTTCCATGTCCGTCGCCGTATCAAAGCAAATGCTCTCGCACCAGAACTCCGCATACTCTCTCTGGCTGCGAGGCAAATGAAACTCCGCTCTCTCCACAGCTACCCCGGCCTCCCGGAATTTCCCCGCCGCCTGCCGAACGATTTCTTTCACTTCTTTGTCAACATCAAATATGCCGAAATCATCCGTATATCCTATCCGCATATTCTCAATCGACCGCATCATGAGTTCCGTAAAATCCCGCTTGCCCCAGTCGATGCTGTGCGGATCCCTCGGATCATAGCCCGCCATGTAATTCAGCATGACGGCGCTGTCCTCGACTGTCTTCGTAATCGCTCCATTGAAGCAATATGGGTGGGAAGCCGACCAGCCATCCGGCCGGTTGACGCTCGGGATGGTGCCGATCGAGGCCTTAAAACCAAAGCATCCGCACCATGCGGAAGGGATGCGGATCGATCCGCCGCCATCCGACCCCTCCCCTATCAAAATCAATCCATCTGCAACCGCCGCCGCACTTCCCCCGGAAGAGCCGCCGGAATTGAAGCCGACTTTGAAAGGCGTCGAAGTGGGACCATACAATTTGTTGTCGGTGGTGCCTCGAAAGGCAAATGCCGGCGCATTTGTCTTTCCGACCGCTATCGCCCCGGCCTGCCTGGCTGCCCGATAGAAAACGGAATCCTCAGCATCTTCCATAATCAGGGCCTCCACACCGCCATGGGAATTTGTCCATCCTTTTTTTGACGGCAGGAAGTCCTTCAGCGCAACCGGCACGCCGGCGAGCGGGCCTACAGATTCGCCCCGGGCAAGCTTTTTGTCGAGAGCTTCCGCTTCCGATATCGCTTCATCGAACTTCGTGTAAGTGAAGGCATTGATGCTGCCGTTCCGCTTCTTTATGCGGTCTGCGAAATACTTGATCACTTCGACCGCCGAAACTTCCTTCTTATTAACCAGCTTGCCGAGTTCGACCGCTGAGAGTCGTTCTAATTGCATATATAACTCCATTCATTTGTCGGCCTTTGCTTCAGCCCATGGGGACGGTCCTTTTGGACCAAGAATTTTCGGCCCGTGGGGACGGTCCTTTTGGGTCAAATTTTTTTGACCCAAAAGGACCGTCCCCGCGA
>JAUMWM010000065.1 GCA_030529705.1 Lachnospiraceae bacterium | reverse complement strand
TGGGAGTCAAGGCGGGGGCAAATGTCATCATGCCGAATCTTTCCCCGACAGCCGTTCGGAAGGACTATCTGCTCTACGACGGCAAGATTTGCACCGGAGATGAGGCGGCGGAGTGCAGGCGGTGCATGGAGTTGCGGATGGAGGGTATCGGATACCACATGGTTACTGCGAGGGGGGACCATGCGAGGTTTGTACGTAGAGCGTGAGGACGGAGAGAAATGCTGAAAGATTTACATTTTCCTGGAACAAAGAGGAAGATGGGCGCGCAGGAGTCTGATCCGAGCGTGAGGATTGCGGATGCAAATGCGCAGAAACTCTTTCCGGAAGGGCTGGTCTATTCCTCGCCGGCCCGCGGAACCTGGACGATTGCGCACACTTCCATGCTGATTCCGGGAAGCCATCAGATTTTTGTATGCCCGAGCTGCTGCCTGAGAGGCGTCGTCCTCTCGGCGGAGGAGATGGGGGCTATGGAGCGGTTCTCCATGTTGGAGTTCACGGATGAACATATCCTAAAGGGCGACCTGGAATCCATGATCATCGAGGGCGTGACGGAAATTCTGAAAGAGATGGACAGGAAGCCGACCTGCGTGCTTCTCTATACAAGTTGCGTGCAGCATTTTCTGAATATTGACCTTTCCCTGGTATATCGGGAGACGGCGGCTCGTTTTCCGGATATTGACTTCATCGATTGCTACATGCTGCCGACTATGAGGAAGCACTTCACCCCGGAGAAAATGCAGTGGAGACAGTTATATCGTGCAGTGCAGCCTTTTCCCCGGAATGAGAAAGCAATCAATTTCATAGGCTCCTTTTATGAGATTGATAAGGAATGTGAGTTGTATGAGCTTTTTCAAAATGCTTCTGTGAGCGGAGAAAACGGACAGTCTAACAGGTCAGGGTTCACTGTCCGCCAGCTGCCGACCATGACTGCATATAGTGAGTACAAGAGCATGGGGGAAGCATTTGCCAATATCTATTTCAATCCGGTCGTCAAATTCGCCGCGGACGACATGGAAAAGCGTCTCGGGCAGAAGGGAATTTATCTGCCGGTTGTCTATGATTTCAGGGAAATTGAGCGGCGGGAGAGAGAGTTGCTGATTGAACTTGGGGCGGTGGCTGACATTGCTGTCCGCACCTGGTTCGATTCTCTGCGCTATGAGGCGGAGACGGCACTTCGCAGGGCGAAAAGCTCTGTGGGGATTCGGGAGATCGCCATTGACGGGGCAGCGGTTACGCGGCCGCTCAGTCTTGCGAAGATGCTCTTTAAGCAGGGCTTTCGGGTGACGAGGGTGTATGCGGATGCATTTGTCCCGGAGGAATTGGATGATTTTAACTGGCTGCGGATTCATGCGCCGGAGATCCGCGTATATCCTATGACGGATTCGAGGATGCGGAAGGTTGATCGGAAGCCTGCCGGGCCGGGATTTGTCGCGATCGGGCAGAAGGCGACGTATTTTACCGGTACGCGGAATTTTGTGAATCTGGTTGAAAACGGCGGGTTGTATGGTTTCAGGGGATTTAAGCGGCTTGCGGAGATGATAGAGGATGCGGCTATGCATGAGAAGGAACCGGGGAAGCTGATTCAGGTCAAGGCGCTGGGATGCACGGAGAACTGCGGGCGGCTGAGGGAGGCAGAGTTTTGAAGCATGTGCTTAAACATCTGGTTAATATCGCACGGAAAACTGCGGGCGGCTAAGGGAGGCAGAGTTTTGAAGCATGTCCTCAAACATCTGGTTAATATCGCACGGAAAACTGCGGGCGGCTAAGAAATGCTGAGTCCTGTGTTATGTGCTGAGATTCGTAATTAATCAGTATGTCAATAAAAGTCGTAACTACTCAGCACTCCCTGTCATTCTGAGCGTAAGCGAAGAATCTTTATCTCTCACCTATATGATTACGTTAAGTTTTACGTATAAGATCCTTCGCTTACGCTCAGGATGACAAGACTCGGGGGTAGAGTGTTTTAGGGCAAGGTGTCAGACAGGATGAAAGAGGGGGAATTATATGAGAATCGTTAAGCGGGTATTATCCACTTACTCGGCGGATAACTTCGGCGTGTGTTCCGCCCTCTATGAACTGGGCGGCCTGGTGGTCATGCACGATGCCTCCGGGTGCAATTCTACCTATAATACGCACGATGAGCCGCGCTGGTATGACATGGACAGCCTTGTGTTCATTTCCGGCCTGACAGAGAAGAACGCCATCTTTGGGAATGATGACAAGCTGATTGCCGATCTTGTGACGGCGGCGGAAGAGTTTCATCCGAATTTCATCGCAGTATGCGGAGGACCGCTTCCCCATATTATCGGGACAGATTTCAGGGCGGTCGCGAAGGCGGTGGAGCGGGAGTGCGGGATTCCTACATTCGGTTTTCAGACAAATGGCATGGATTCCTACATAAGCGGCGCCGGCCAGGCTCTCGAAGCCCTGGTCAGCATGATGGGAGATGGGATTGGCCGGCAGCGAGAGTCGGAATGCGGAAGCCATATCAAGCAGCCAATCGTCCGTGGTTTGTTGACGGGAACAAATCAGCAGCGTGGACTGGAATTCGGAAGCAGCATCAAGCAGCCGATCGTCAGCGATTTGCTTGGAGGGACGAATCTCCAGCGAGATCCGGAATGCGGAAACCTACGTCAGGCATATTCCGTGAATATTCTGGGGGCGACGCCCTTGGATTTTTCGCTGAATGGAAGCGTGGATGTGCTGAGGAATCTTCTGGAAAAAGAAGGTTTTAAAGTCAGAAGTACATGGGCGATGGGGGATACGCTGGAGAACTTGCTTTCGTCATCGGATGCGGATGTGAATCTGGTCGTTTCGGCGGTCGGCCTACGCAGTGCTGTGGCGATGGAGGAGCGGTTTGGGATTCCGTACGTGATCGGGCTTCCGGCCGGGAAACGAGTGACTGCGGAAATAGTTGCTTCGATGAAGCAGAAGATTGAAGTGCAGCGGGGCAATGTGGACAAAACTCTGCAAGAAAAGCAGTCGGGGGATGACGACAATGTTCAGTTGGCAGAACATTCGGAAGCTGGGGACAAGTTTCTGCGGTTAAAGAAGTCAGGAGATGGAAATAATGTTCAGCAGGCAGAGTATTCGGGGGATGAAGACGAGGTTCTGAGGGCAAAGCTTTCGGTTACGGATGGGGGAGATGCCCACTCCGATTTTTTGATTATCGGGGAACCTGTTCAGTCTTTGTCGATTCGGGAGACGCTTGAGGGAATGTATCCGGGCAAATGCATCCGTATCATTAGTCCCATGCACGGCCTGCCGAAAGAAATCATTGACCTTGGCTGCGAGAAAATCGAGAGGGAGGATGAACTCCGGGAGGCTTGCAGGGCGGCGAGCCTTGTCATCGCGGATTCTCTTTATGCAAGGCTCCTGCCGGATGAGGCTGATAAGTTTGTCCCACTGCCGCATGTGGCATATTCCGGGCGGTATTATGAGGATGACGTGCCGGTACTTGTCGGGGAAGCATTGGATAACTGGGTGATACGTAATCTTTTGTGACTATTTGTTCGCCTTGTCATTCTGAGCGCAGCGAAGAATCTTTATCGGGGGTGTATGTTTACGTATGCTTTACGTTTAAGATCCTTCGCTTGCGCTCAGGATGACAAAGGGTGAAGTCGTTGCACCTGTTTTAAGATCCTTCGCTTGCGCTCAGGATGACAAAGGGATGTGTTCGTGACTGAACAGTTATGTTCCTTTTACGTATATTTGGAGACAGTTGTGGTCCGCCAGTGGCGGCACGGTATGTCGGTTTAGGCGGAAAAGTACGCCTAAGAGGAGAAGAGAGTAGTATGAAGAAAATTGCAGTTTATGGCAAAGGCGGAATAGGGAAGTCAACCATGACCGGGAACTTGGCGGCGGCATTTGCCACGCTAGGCCAGAAAGTCGTGCAGATTGGATGCGATCCGAAAGCGGATTCCACCATTAATCTGCTGGGGGGAGAGCCTCTCATGCCGGTGATGGATTATTACAGGGATCATGACGTGGAGCCGGATTTTGAGCATATCGGGAAGGCCGGTTTCGGGGGCGTATTCTGCATTGAGACCGGCGGACCCACCCCGGGACTCGGCTGTGCCGGGCGCGGGATTATTGCAACGTTCAATCTTTTAGAAGAATTGGATGTTTTCGGGCGCATCCAGCCGGACGTGGTGCTCTATGACGTTCTTGGGGACGTCGTGTGCGGGGGATTTGCCGCTCCGATTCGGGAGGGATATGCGGAGGATGTCCTCATTGTCACTTCCGGGGAGAAGATGGCGCTCTATGCGGCAAATAACATCGCCACCGCAGTGAAAAACTTCGAAGACCGGGGGTATGCGACGGTTCGTGGGGTGATTTTTAACCGTCGGAATATACCGGATGAGGAGGAGAAGGTCAGGGCATTTGCCGACAAGATTGGCGTCCCGATCGTTGCGGATATTCCAAGGAGCGATGAGATCAGTATTTTCGAGGACCAGGGCAAGACGGTCGTGGAGGGGAATCCGGATTTGCCGGTGAGCCAGAGCTTTCTTGGGCTGGCGAAGATGCTGCTGTCTGACCCGCCGAGGGCAGAGAGGGAGAGTTATCGTTTCTACCACTAAAATATGTAGATTCTGTTACAATCTGACGCATTTTGCAATTGCTCAGGTCTCCTGTCATTCTGAGCGTAAGCGAAGAATCTTTACTTTCAGCGTATGTTTTTGATTAAGATCCTTCGCTTGCGCTCAGGATGACAAGGCTTTACGCTCGGGATGACAAGGATTCAGGAGACTTGCTGAGTGTTTACGAATCTTTATTTTCAGCGCATGTTTTTGATTAAGATCCTTCGTTTGCACTCAGGATGACAGGGAGGTTTTATGAAAAAAGAACCGTTTTATCTGACGGCGGAGGAGTTTGCCCGAAGGGGGCCAGGTGACTTTCCTAAGGAGGAGTCGCCGTCCCATGCCCTGATTTACAGCTCGCCGGCGACGCTTTCCTACAACTCCCCGGGCGCAAACGGCTACGGCGTCAAAAGAGCCGGCCTTGCCATCCCGGAATCCGTCATGCTTCTGGTGTCGCCGGGCTGCTGCGGGCGGAACAGCACGATCCTGAGCCGGGTGAGCGGATACAGCGAGAGAATGTTTTATCTGCTGATGGATGAGACGGATCTCGTGACAGGCCGCCATTTGAAAATGATTCCCCAGGCAGTCCGCGAAATCATAGAGGTTCCGGAAGTGAGGCCGAAAGTCGTGGTGATCTGCATAACCTGCGTGGATGCGCTGCTGGGGACGGACCTGGTGCGCATTTGCAAAAAGGCGGAGCAGGAGACCGGCGTCCGCGTAGTGCCGAGCTACATGTACGCCTTGATGCGCGAGGGGACGAAGCCTCCGATGACGGCAATCCGGCAGAGCGTGTACTCGCTGCTTGAGGCGAGGCCGAAGAATCCGCACGCCGTTAATCTGCTGGGGCAGTTCGCGCCCTATGACGATGATTGCGAGATTTATCCGATGTTTCGGAAGGTCGGGCTCACGAAAATCCGTGAAATCGGCCGTATGAAGACTCTGGATGAATATATGGAGATGGGCGAGGCGAATTTCAATCTGGTTCTGAATCCGGAGACGCGGTATGCGGCGGATGACCTGATGAACAGGCTCGGGATGCCTTATATCGAGATGACCCGTTTTTACGACTCCGACCGCATTGCAAAGCAGTATGCGCTGCTGGGTAAAGCTCTGGGCGTGACATTCGATGACACGAAGTGGCGGGAGGAAGCGGAGGCAGAACTTGCCGCATTTCGGGAGAGGCATCCGGAGCTGACATTTGCCATCGGGCAGACCTTGAATGCGAATCCGTTCGAGCTTGCCGCAGCTTTGCTGAAATTCGGGTATGGGGTGGAGAGGATATTTGCAAATGCATCCCCCGACGACCTTCCCTTTATCACGCGAATCGCAAAGACCAGTCCGAAGACGCGGATTTATACCAGTATTTCTCCCAGCATGATGCTGTACAAATGCGAAGGCCATGTGGATGTCACTCTCGGCAAGGACGCCGCGTATTATTATCCGGACGCGGTAAATGTGCCGTTCTTCTCTGACATCCAGCCATTCGGGTACACGGGACTTATGAGGCTTCTGCGGGAGATTCGGCAGGCACTCAGTTCTTTGCGTGTTAGGGAGGATTCATTATTCAGTTGTAACTACTAAACACTCTTTTGTCATTCTGAGCGCAAGCGAAGAATCTTTATCTTCAGTGCCTGTTTGCATCTGATTTATGTGTAAGATCCTTCGCTTACGCTCAGGATGACAATGATGTTATGACCTGCTGAGCAGATGTATTCAGTTATGCCGGAGGGTATGTTTTGAAAGGTTTGATGAAATATCTGTCCCCGTTTGCGCCGGATATTTCCGGAGCTACGGCGGTTCTTTTTGGGATGAAAGGCCTGATCGTCATTATCGATGCCGGCGGATGCACGGGAAATGTATGCGGCTTTGATGAGCCGAGGTGGAAGATGGAGAAGAGCGCCATTTTCTCGGCAGGCCTTAGGGATCTGGATGCGATTCTCGGCCGTGACGAGGCCATGATGCGAAAAGTTGGGGATGTTCTAGGTATAATGGACGGAGCGGAGTTTCTGGCTCTGGTCGGGACTCCCGTGCCATCCGTCATCGCAACGGACTACCAGGCTTTAAAGAGGATGGGGCAGAGGAAGTTCGGAATCAGGACGCTCACAATTCCAACAACGGGGATGGAGCTGTATGACAAGGGGCAGGAGCGGGCCTATCTGGAACTCCTAAGAGAATATCGAAGTTCCGATAGCATGACTGTGGATGGGAACAATTCAGAATGTCCACTTTCCGAAGGTGTGACTATGGATGCGGGCGATTCGGCAGAGTCCGGCAGCGGCGCGCTTGGAATCCTCGGGGCGACGCCTATGGACTTGTTGGAATCGGATACGGTGGAAATGCTGCGAGAGAGAGTCTCCGGTTGCGGTGGAAGCGATGTCCGGGTGTATGGAGAGGATGTCGGGGATTTTGCATTTGCTCCGCATTTCAGGGAAAATCTGGTCATTTCCCCGTCGGGACTGGCACCTGCGAAATATCTGGAGGAGAAGTATGGAGTGACGTATTGCGTGCGGTATCCGTTGCCGGATGCATTTGCAGATTATCTGCTTGGCGATATAGATTCGGGTAAATTATTGATCGTCCATCAGGCCGTGCTTGCGGAGACGCTGCGAGTGGAGATAGAGAAAGCCCGTCCGTTCGTCCGCTGCGATACGGCGACGTTCTTCATGCCTTTCGGCAATTCGACAGCGCTCCGGGAGGAAGATGACTTTATTGAACTTGTGAGAGATGGCGGTTATGATGCGGTAATCGGGGATCCGCTGCTTGAGAGGGCTGTTTCCAGGAGTAAAATGCGCTTTATCTCCCTGCCGCATTTCGCGGTATCCGGGGAGCCGATGTGAGGGTGTGATATGGTAAGACGAGAGAGAATCCGCCTTTACGGAATCGTACAGGGAATCGGTTTCCGCCCTTTCGTGAGCCGGCTTGCAGACGAACTGGATATAGAAGGCGATGTCTGTAACAAGGGTTCCTATGTGGAGATTCATGCTCAGGCGGAGGAAAACATTATCGATGCTTTCAAGCGACGGCTTGTTTCGGACGCGCCCGCCGTCTCCGCTATTGTCCGTGTCGAGACGGAGGATATGAGTGTCTGTGCCGGAAATACTCCATCGGGCAGCGGAGAAAGGGGTGCTGATTCCGTTGATATGGACAATATGAGTGTCTGTGCCGGAAATATTCCATCGGGCAGCGGAGAAAGGGATGCTGATTCCGTTGAAATGGACAACTTGAGTGTCTGTGCCGACAATTGTTCATCGGATGGCGGAATAACGGGTGCTGATTCTATAGAGAGAACGGACCGGGAACCTGCGTCCGGTATTGAAGATCCATGCGGACATCCTGAGAAATGTGAAAAACTGGGAGAATCGGGCGACAGAGTGGGCTCCCCCGAAGAAGGAGCCGACACGCAGTCAGGGAAGAAATTTCGCATCATCAAGAGTATGCATGAGGCGGGGGAGATTTTTGTATCGCCGGATCTTGCAATCTGCCCGGCCTGCAGGAGAGAACTGATGGATCCCCGTGACCGGAGATATCTGCATCCGTTTATCAACTGCACGGACTGCGGTCCCCGACTTACGATTCTGGACGGTATGCCTTATGACCGGATCCGGACTTCCATGAAGAAGTTTCCGATGTGTCCGGAGTGCGAGTGGGAGTACACGCATCCGGAGACTCGGCGGTTCCATGCACAGCCGGTGTGCTGTAACGACTGCGGCCCTGAGGTGTATATCTACGATCTTCGGGAAAAGGCTGCTAATTATAGTGAGTCTGCAGTCCGGAACAGCGAGGATGAGTTCGGCAGACATGAGATTCGCGCGGTAAAAAGCGCCGTCGGTCATGATGCCATCCGGCTTGCGCGCAAAATTGTCCGTGAGGGCGGAGTCATTGCAATCAAGGGTATCGGGGGCTTTCATCTTTGCTGTGATGCGGCAAATGATGCCGCCGTCGCCCGTCTGCGGACGCTGAAGAACAGACCGATGAAGCCATTTGCCGTGATGATGCGGGATATGGAGGCGGTAAAGAGGGAGTGCTTTGTGCCGGAGGGGGCAGAGAAGGTGCTTGACGGAGTCCAGAAACCGATCTTAATCTTAAAGAGAAAGGCGAAAGAGAGCGGTTTCATCGACGAAGGAAAGCTTAAAGCGGAGGCCGGTGAGGAAGAGAAGTGCATACCTGACGTTGTGGAGGCTGTCACGGAAGAATGCCGGAAGACGACGGGGATTAATGCAGGAGAAAATTTGCCCCGTATCAGCAGCCTGATTGCTCCCGGCAACGACACGGTAGGAGTCATGCTTCCGTATGCCCCGATTCAGATCCTGCTGTTTAACCTGCCGGATGGAGGCGGGATGACGGATACATTTGTCATGACAAGCGGGAATCCGTCGGGGGCGCCCATTTGCAGAAATGATGCCCAGGCTCTTTTGTACCTGTCCCCGATGTGCGATGCCATCCTCTCAAATGACCGCGACATTCTTCTTCGGTCGGATGACTCCGTGATGCAGTGGGCGTTCGGAAAGCCGTACATGGTCAGGCGGTCGAGGGGATATTCGCCGCTGCCTTTTGTGGGACCAAAGGGGCTTAAAGGCTCCGTGCTGGCCATCGGCGGCGAGCTGAAAAATTCTTTCTGCCTTGCGAAGGATGAGCTGCTCTACCCGTCCCCTTATGTCGGTGACCTCATGGATCTTCGAAGTGTCAGGGCTATGGAACAGGGAATCGGCCGGATGGAGGAGCTTCTGGAGATTAAGCCGGAGCTGGTTGTCTGCGATATGCATCCCCGCTACAATTCGACAGCATTCGCGGAGGAGACAGGTCTGCCGTGCCTTAAGATCCAGCACCATTATGCGCATATTCTTTCCTGCATGGCGGAAAACGGCGTGACGGAGCCGGTCATCGGCATTTCGTTCGACGGTACGGGATACGGCACGGACGGAACGGTCTGGGGAGGCGAGTTCCTGCTTTCCGGTCCCGATGAATTCAGGCGGATGGGATCGATTGCGCCGTTCCGGCAGGCTGGAGGCGATCTGGCTTCAAAGGAAGGATGGCGGATTGCGCTCTCACTGCTCCTTGACGTGTGCGGGAGTGAGGAAGAAGCGACGGCCTGGGCGGATTCTCTCGGGCTGTGCAGCGAAAAGGAACGAAAGGCAGTCTTCTTTATGCTGAGGAGAAATGTGAATACCGTGGTTTCGACTTCCGCGGGAAGATTGTTTGACGCGGTGAGTGCCATACTCGGCATCCGCAGGGCTTCGACTTTCGAAGGCGAGGCGTCGGTCGCGCTGGAGACGGAGGCGACGAGATTCCTCGCGGAGCATACGGCAGATGATAAGGATATTTTGTGTCCGTCCTTGCTGAGTCCGGATGAAGAACAGCGATTCCTGCTGCCGACAAATGATATCATAAGACATATATTGAACGGCTTGCGTGCCAACGAACCGGTTGGTAAACTGGCATATGATTTCCACGCGTATCTTGCAAATGGCATTCTGGCAGGAGCCATGCAGATGCGGGATCTGACCGGCATCGGCACGGTTGCCCTTTCGGGCGGGTGCTTCCAGAATATGCTGCTTCTTCATCTTTGTCGGGAACGGCTAGAAGAGGCGGGATTTGCCTGTCTTACGCATTCCCTGGTTCCGCCGAATGACGGGGGAATTGCGCTGGGCCAGGCGTTTGCGGGGATGTGGCGGCTGAATAATAAGAAGTAAAGCGGCTTCGACCCGCGGGGACGGTCCTTTTGGGTCGAAAATTTTCGACCCAAAAGGACCGTCCCCACGGGCCGAAACCGCACCAATACCATAAATAGGAGGATAAGCAAATGTGTGTAGGACTTCCTGCGAAAGTTGTGCAAATGAAAAAAGGAACTGCGATTGTGGATGCGACCGGCGCCCGCCGGGAGATCTCGACGGAACTGCTTGACAATGTGGAGCCTGGAGATTACGTCATGGTTCATGCCGGCATAGCGATCGCGAAGATTACGGCGGATGACAGGACGGAGACGCAGGAACTGATGCAGGGGCTGATGGCGTGAGGATAGGAGCCACTTAGATTGGCATCTGTAGGTCAGAAAAAAGGCGGGAAGAAAACCGCTTTTATAGAGGAGGGAAAGTATGGGCGTTGAAAGAACGGCAACGGAAATCGTGAAGTACTACAGCGGCCGGCCGATTCGGGTGATGGAGGTGTGCGGGACACATACGCATGCGATATTTGAACATGGCATCCGAAACATATTGCCAGAGAACATCCACCTCATCTCAGGTCCGGGATGTCCGGTGTGCGTGACGGAGACGGGCTTTATCGATGAAGCAGTTTGGCTGGCGCTGGAAAGAAAAGCGACGGTCACAACTTTTGGCGACCTGGTGAGGGTTCCGGGAACGGAGATGAGCCTTGCCGGCGCGAGGGCGAAAGGCGGAAAGATTCGGATTGTCTATTCCCCGTTGGATGCTGTGAGTTATGCGGTGGACCATCCCAATGAGGATGTCGTGTTCCTGTCCGTGGGCTTTGAGACGACAGTACCGGCTGCGTGCCTGGCAGTCAAACGTGCGAAGGACTCTGGGATAACCAATTTTTCTTTGCTTACGGCCAACAAGACGATGGATCTGGCTTACCGTGTCTTAAAGGGGAGTGCGGATGCATTTCTGTATCCGGGCCATGTGAGCGCGATTACCGGGATGGGAGTTTATGAGGAACTGAAAGCCGAGGGGATATCCGGAGTGGTCTGCGGATTTACGGCGGATGAAATCATGACTGCTCTGGCAATCATTGTTACGAAGATTGAGAGCGGGGTGGCTTTTGTGGTGAATGCCTATCCCAGAGTCGTTACCGAGGAAGGAATGCCTGCCGGCAGAAAGCTGATGGCGGAGATCATGGAACCCTGCGAGGCCGTCTGGAGAGGGATCGGCGCGATTGAGGGATCTGGGCTAAAGCTGAGGCAGGAATATGCGGATTATGACGCTCGGATTGTCCACAGTATTCCGGAGGTTCAGGGACGGCCGAATTCGGCCTGCCGGTGCGGCGATGTTCTGATGGGCCGTATTAAGCCGTATGAGTGCCCGCTTTTCGGGAAGGTGTGCACGACCGAGCATCCGGTCGGGGCCTGCATGGTGTCCTCCGAGGGCACATGCTCGGCATATTATAAGTACAATATTTGAAGCGAAAATTTTACCGCAAACGTAAGTATTAGTTGTTCAAACATCAGGTATCGCCCTTGTCATCCTGAGCGTAGCGAAGGATCTTTTACCATCTACAGCGGCTTTATGTAAAAGATC
>JAUMWM010000296.1:2361-3136 GCA_030529705.1 Lachnospiraceae bacterium | reverse complement strand
TCCTTTTGGGCCAAGAATTTTCGGCCCGTGGGGACGGTCCTTTTGGGCCAAAAAAATTTGACCCAGAAGGACCGTCCCCGTGGGCCGAAAGTCACCTTGGCGGCTATTGAAATTTTTAGAGCGGAAAATGAATCAGTTGTAGTAAAGATGGTGCATTTGTTTTATAATGGAGTTGTGATTTTGCACACTGGCGGAATAGTTGCTTCTATTACGAGGATGGGAGTCACCATGAAAGTTGTTGTGAGGAAGGCCGCAAATGATGACGTGCCGAGGATTCTGGACATCCTGCTCCAGGTGAATAATGTGCATGCAAATGGCCGCCCGGACATTTTCAAGAAAGGCGGAAGGAAGTATACCAGGGAGCAGCTGGCCGTCTTGATGGAGGATGAGAGCAGGCCGATTTTTGTTGCAGCCGACGAGGCCGGGGAGGTGCTGGGATACGGGTTTTGCGTCATCATCGACACGGCGGAGAACAGCAATTTGCATCCCAGGCGGGAGCTTTATATCGACGACCTGTGCGTGGATAAGAAGTACAGGAGGCGGGGAATCGGGCAGATGATATTTGACCATATTCTGGCCTACGCGCGGGAGATCGGGAGTTATCACCTCACGCTGAATGTGTGGGCCTGCAATCCTGCGGCCATGCGGTTTTACGAGCGGCAGGGCATGGCGGTCCTAAAGAAGGAGATGGAGATGTTGCTGTGAGGGTTCGGCCCGCGGGGACGGTCCTTCTGGGTCAAAAATTTTCGGCCCAAAAGGACCGTCCCCGCGAGCC
>JAUMWM010000296.1:0-2351 GCA_030529705.1 Lachnospiraceae bacterium | reverse complement strand
AAAGGCCGAACTTGAAGCCAGAGCAAGAAGCCGAACCAAAGGGTTGAACTTGAAGCCAGAGCATGAAGGTTGTACCGGAGAGGCAAGCACGAGGACGGACTCAAAGGAGCAGACTTAAAGAACGAACTCGAAGGACGGAAATGGCGAGCAATTATATGTACATCGTGAAATGCCGCGACGGCACCCTCTATACGGGTTGGACAAATGACCTGGCCGGGCGGATTGAAGCCCACAATGCCGGGAAGGGCGCGAAGTATACGAAAAGCCGGAGACCGGTCGAGCTGGCGTATTATGAGACTTTCGGGACGAGGGAGGAGGCCATGTCGCGGGAGTATCATGTGAAGAGGATGACTAGAAGTAAAAAACTGGAGTTGATTCATAATAAATCTTCCTGATTACTGGGAGGATGATTTGAGGCTTTGTCACCCCGAGTGCTATTTGTCATCAGAAGTATTATTTGTCATTCTGAGTGTTATTCGTCATCATGAACGTTATTGTCATCCTGAGCGTAGCGAAGGATCTTTTTAAAAAAACAGCTGCTTTATGAAAAAGATTCTTCGCTACGCTCAGAATGACAAAAGGGAAAACTCTCAGAATTACAGGGAGATGTTGGGCAGTCACAAATGCTCTAAAAAATAAGGAGGGAACATGGATAACAAAATATTTGTAGTGGGACACAAAAATCCGGACACGGACTCAATTTGCTCTGCAATCTCTTATGCGTATTTGAAAAATCAGATTGAGAAGACGGACAAATACGAGGCGAGAAGGGCTGGGCAAATTAACGAGGAGACGGAATTTGTCCTGGATTATTTCAAACGGGAAGCCCCGCTCTACATGCCGAATGTTGGGACGCAGATTAGGGATATCACGATTGACGACGTGGAAGGGGCAAATGACCACGTCACCGTCCGCATCGCCTGGGACTACATGAGCGAGAGCGGGATCACGGCGCTGCCGATCATGCGGGACGACGGGTCGCTGGAGGGCATGCTTTCGGATACGGATATAGCAAGATATTTCATGGATGCGTATTCCAAGACGATTATGGCGGAGGCCAAGACGAAATATCATGACATCGCGGAGACGGTCAACGGCGAGGTGGAAGTCGGCGATCCGGAGGCGAGGTTCACGGAAGGGCGCGTTATTCTCGGAGCGGCGTCGCCGGAGCATTTCCGATCCTATATCCAGCCGAAGGATTTGGTCATTCTTGCCGACCGTGCTGATACGCAGCTCACGGCGATAGAGGAAGGGGCGTCGGCAATCGTCATTTGCCTGACAGGCGAAGTGAAAAATATCGTCCGCATGGCGGCCGAGGCGGCAGGGACGACGGTCATAACAACGAAATTTGACACATATACCGTCGCAAGGCTGATAAACCAGGCGATACCGGCCAAGCATTTGATGCATACGGACGACGTTGTGTGCTTCAAGGAGGATGATTTCGTGGATGACGTCCGCGAGACCATGAGCAAGAAGCGCCGCCCGTCCTATCCCGTCATGAACAATAAGGGCGAGTACGTCGGCATGATCGGGTCGCAGAATTTGATGAGCGCCCAGAAAAAGCACATTATTCTGGTGGATCACACGGAGCTTTCGCAGGCCGTGGACAATCTGGAGCAGGCGGAGATCCTTGAGATTATTGACCATCATCGGGTCGGCACGGTCGAGACCATCAATCCGGTGTTCTTTAGGGGCGAGCCGGTCGGATGTACGTGCACGATCGTGTATTCCATGTTCCTTGAACACGGGATTGAGATTCCGAAGGACATAGCGGGCCTCATGGTGTCAGCCATCATTTCCGACACGCTGCTTTTCCGCTCGCCGACATGCACGCCGCGGGACCAGAGGGCGGGGCTGGCGCTTGCCAAGATAGCGGAAATCAATCCGGGCGAGTATGCCAAGAAGATGTTCCGCGCGGGATCGGCTCTCGGCAACAAGACGCCGGAGGAGATCCTGCTCCAGGATTTCAAGAAGTTCATATTCGGGGATACGACATTTGGAGTCGGGCAGATCAGCTCCATGGATACGGACGAGCTTTATGAGATTGCCGACAAGCTTCGGCCGCAGCTTCCGATCGAGGCCGGCAAGAGCGGGATGTCGATGGTGTTCTTCATGCTGACAAATATCATCGAGGAGGACACGTACCTTCTCTGCTATGGGAAGGGCGCGGACGAAATCGTCAAATTTGCTTATGACAAGGAGATTGGCGAGGACGGGATCGTGCTCCTGCCGAAGGTGGTTTCCAGGAAGAAGCAGCTTATCCCGGCGTTTATGGGGGCGCTGCAGAACGGGTGATGAGCATAAAACGCGGGAGAGCGTCCCTCTCCTGCGTTTTTTTGTACGGTTGA
>JAUMWM010000064.1 GCA_030529705.1 Lachnospiraceae bacterium | reverse complement strand
GTCCCCGCGGGCCGAAACGAAAAACTCGCAAGTTGCATATTTTTCTTTCATATGCTAATATGTAACGGATTCGACAGATTTTGTTTTAAAGGAGGACTTACGTTGGACGATTTCAGAGAATGGCTGTCCGATAACCTTCGCTACATCGAATTGATTCTTGGAATCCTGATTATCTTGTTGGGATTGTTCTTCGGAGCGAGGTTTGTAATAAAAAGAGGGGGCAGCGGCCAGACATCGAATAACCTGACGGAAAGCGGTCAGGCAGCCGGCAATGCAGCAGATGAGAGCGCGGCATCGGCCGCCGTAACGGGAACAGCCAGCGCCACGCCAACAGGGGCGGCGAAAAAGGAAGACACGACTTTGGTGGGAGGAGATGGCAATCTGACGAGTTTTGCCAAGCGTTCCGTTACAAGCGCCATCAATACATATTACACGGCTTTGAATACCCGGAGCACGGATACGGTGAGGGCCCTCACGGACAACCTGTCCGAGGAGGACGTCGCCTCTATCGAGACGTCGGAAACGGCGTATTCAAACATCTCGGTCGTACCGAAAAACGGGCTTACGGGAGATGGAAAGACGGCGGTGGCATTTGTAGAATATGATTATCAGAATCCTGACCAGACCGTGGCGCATGCCGGCCTGTCATGGCTCTACATGCAGTACGATGAGACGGAGCAGGCGTACAAAATCATGGTGAAAGCGTCTGAAGACCCGGCCATCCAGGAATATGTGAATAAGCTGACGGAGGACCCGGAGATTGCCGCCCTCATTGAAAGGGTGCAGACGGAAGCTGCCGCGGCGGATGCGGCGGAAGCAGGTACGGATGCAACTGCCGCAGGGTATGAGGTTACTGAGGAAACTGTCGCGGCGTATGGCGGTACTTTTGCAAATGCACCGGCGGAAGGGACGGACGCAGGGGAAGCGGCCGGGCAAATGGATGCCGAAGCTGCTCCGGAAGCCGAAGCTGCCGCCGAGGCACAGAGTGAAGAAGGGGCGGCAGAGCCGGCGGAAGCAGAAGAGCCGGAAATGTCAGAAGAAGAAGCTGCGGCGGCTTCGGAAGGCGAAGAAGCCCCCGAGGCTGTAGAAGATGGCGAAGAGTTCCGAGAGGAATCCGGTGAATATCAGGCGGAAATCCTTGAGACCTGCAATGTCCGGAAGGGAGCCGGCTACGAGTTCGAAGTCGTGACAGTAGCGGAGCAGGGCGAGACCGTCACAGTTCTCGGAGGCGCAGACGGCGGATGGTATCACGTCATTACGGAAAGCGGCGAGGGTTATATCGGTACGAAATTTATTAACGCGCAGTGAGGTAAGGTTTGCTGCTTCGTGACAGAACTTTAAGCGTTATCGTTCACGCTTCCTCAATAATGCGCAGTGAGATAAGGTTTGCTGCTTCGTGACAGAGCTTTGGACGTTAGTGTTCGCGCTTCCGCGCCGTATCGTCCATGCTTGTGATAAATCAGGCGTCATCCTGAGCGAAGCGAAGGATCTTTTTGGGGCATCATGCAGATTAGGGAAGGACAAGCTGTCCTGGACGGGCTTTTGGTCCGCAGGACACTGTGTCCTTCTTTTACAAATAGACAGACAGGTGAGGGGGCATATGGAGAACAGGAATGACGGGGTTCGCCTGAACAAATATATCGGCAGCATTGGAATATGCTCCCGGAGGGAAGCGGATCGTCTGATTGAAGAAGGGAAGGTAACCATCATTCACGAAGACGGTTCCCGGGAAATCGCGAGAGCGGGATTTAGATATATGGATGGCGACCGGATAGAGATAGACGGGAAGGCGGTCGAGAAGACGGAAGACGAGAAGCTGTACATGATGCTGAACAAGCCAAAAGGAATCATCTGTACGGGCGACCGGCGGGTGAAGGAAAACATTATCGACTTCGCCGGCCTTAGGCATTATATCTCTTATGCCGGCAGGCTTGACAAGGATTCGACGGGCCTGGTCATCCTGACAAATGACGGAGAGCTGAACGACCGCATCATGAGGGCCTCCAATTATCATGAAAAGGAATACGTCGTTACGGTGGACAAATACATAACGCCGGATTTTCTCGCTGCAATGCGTTCCGGCGTGACGATTACGTTGGATGACAACCGGAACCTGACCGGAGAAATCGGTTCTGATGGAAAGCCCTTGGGAAAAACGGTTACTACCAGGCCCTGCAAGGTATGGAAGACCGGGAAAAGGGAGTTCAGGATCATCCTTACGCAGGGGTTTAACCGCCAAATCAGGCGCATGTGCGGCAAGCTCGGGTACACGGTTCAGGGAATCAGGCGGGTGCGCGTCATGAACCTGGAACTGGGCAGCCTCAAAGAGGGGATGAAGAGGTTTCTTACTCCGGCAGAGGTAGCAAGGCTGAAAGAGATGGCGGGAATGTTAAAGATAGGGAATTGAACACTTAGGGGGCAGTATTTGCTTAATTTTACATTGCGAGTAAATGAAAAAAGGGGTGCAGTATGGCTGAGAAAAAAAGCGTCCGGTCGGAAGAGGCGGCGAAGAAATATAGGGAACTGGCCGAGAAGGTCAGAGTATATAACGAAGCCTACGAGGCAGCGGAGCCGCTTGTCAGTGACTATGAGTATGACATGCTGATGCAGGAACTCAAAAAGATGGAGAAGGAGGATCCCTCCCTTGCCGGCGAGTCGTCTCCGACGCAGACCGTAGGAGCCCCGGTAAAGAGGCAGGCGGGCATTACGGTGACGCACAACGTCCCCATGCTTTCCATCCAGGATGTATTTGAAAAAGAAGAGGTCCTGTCATGGGCGCGGGACGTCAGAAGCCTGCATCCGGATGCGCGGTTTTGCGTGGAACAAAAAATCGACGGCCTCTCCATGACGCTTCGATATGAAGGGGGAAGCCTTGTTCTGGCCGAGACCAGGGGGGATGGATTTGTCGGGGAGGACGTCACGCTTAACGCCAGGGTCATCCCGGACGTTCCGGAGAAGATTGAAGGCATTCCCGGCTATCTTGAAGTCCGGGGGGAAGCCTACATGAAGCTTGCGGACTTTGAACGCACCAACAGGACGCAGGAAATGGAGGGAAAGCGTGCATTTGCAAATCCCAGAAACTGCGCCGCCGGCACGCTGCGGCAATTGGACCCGGAGATGACGAGGGAGAGAGGGCTGTCTTTCTTTATCTTTAATGTCCAGGATGGGGCAAATGAACTCATGGCCTCCCATCACGCCGGCCTTGCCCGTCTTGCCGAAGCCGGTTTTGCAATCGTGCCACTGGTTCTCTGCGAGACGGATGACGAGATTATCAGCGCCATCGATGCAATAGGCGAGATGCGGGGAAATCTGGAATATGACATAGACGGCGCAGTCGTAAAAATAGACCAAACGGACTACAGAAATGACTTTCCCGCCGGTTCAAAATACAGCGCCGGCCATATCGCCTATAAGTATCCGCCCGAAGAGAAGGAGACGGTCATCAGGGATATCGAGATTTCAATCGGCATGACCGGCCGGGTGAACCCGACGGCCGTGTTCGATCCCGTCAAGCTGTGCGGCACGACGGTATCAAGGGCTACGCTTCATAACCAGGATTTTATCAACAGCCTTCATATCGGGATCGGGGATACGGTATGTGTTTATAAATCCGGCGAGATAATACCGAAAATCAAATACTCCATCCCGGAGAAGAGGCCTGCGGGAACGGTTGATTTTCAGTTTCCCACTGTCTGTCCGGTTTGCGGGGGACCGATTGTCCAGATTCCCGGCATGGTGGATATGAAGTGCATAAATCCGAACTGCCCGGCCCAGCTGGAGCGGCATTTGATCCATTTTGTCGGCAGGGACGCCATGGATATCAAGGGGTTCGGGAAGGAGAACGTCCTTACGCTGGTTCGGGAAGGGCTTCTTCATGACATCGGCGACATCTATTCGCTAAAAGACCATCGGGACTTGATGATCGAGAAGAAGCTGGTTGGCCTTGCTAAGAGTACGGACAAGCTTCTGGCATCCATCGAAAAATCCAAGGAGAACGAGCCATGGAGGCTGCTGTCCGGACTTGCCATAGACAACGTGGGCAGCACGTCCGCAAGGACTATCATGAATTATTTCGGTTCGTTCGCAAAGCTCATGGCTTCCGGCAAAGAGGACCTGCTGAGGGTTCCGGATATCGGGGAGATCACGGCGGACGCGATAAACGAATTCTTTCATGCCGAGGAGAACAGGGAGCTCATTATGAGGCTGGGAACTGCCGGCCTCAAGCTTGAAACGGATTCAGGCAGCCGGACGGACGAGCTCGCAGGAAGGACGTATGCCGTGACGGGGGACGTGAACCATTTTAGGAACCGGAACGAGCTGATATCTTTTATTGAGCAGAGGGGCGGCAAATGCGCGGGCAGCGTATCAAAGAAAACGTACGCCCTGATTAACAATGATTCGACGTCCCAGTCTTCCAAGAATAAGAAGGCGAGGGCGCTCGGAGTTCCGATTATTACGGAAGAGGAATTCCTCCTGCCTTTTAAATAAAGATACCAACAAGAAGGAGAACGATATGCCGATTAAAGTGCCGAATGACCTGCCGGTACGGGCCATACTGGAAGAAGAAAACATTTTTGTGATGGACGAAAACAGGGCGACCCATCAGGATATCCGTCCGATTGAAATCCTGATTCTGAACCTCATGCCCATCAAGGAAGCGACTGAATTGCAGATCTTGAGGGAACTGTCCAACACGCCCCTTCAGATTAACTGTAC
Organism: Lachnospiraceae bacterium; assembly: GCA_030529705.1. Lineage (GTDB taxonomy): Bacteria > Bacillota > Clostridia > Lachnospirales > Lachnospiraceae > Chordicoccus. The sequence continues at coordinate 7,122 of JAUMWM010000064.1, read as the reverse complement.
CTTTATGTGCATGAAGTCCCATAATTCCACGCATACGTCCATAAGCCATCTGGACACGTTTTACGTGACATTTGACGAAATCAGAAAGCAAAACTTCGATGGCATGATCGTAACCGGCGCCCCGGTGGAACTGTTGGAATTCGAAGAGGTGGATTATTGGGATGAGATTTGCAGGGTATTTGCCTGGATTGACAAACATGTGACCTCGACAATCTTCCTTTGCTGGGGAGCGCAGGCCGCCATGTATTACTATTACGGCCTTGAAAAAAAGCTGCTCGATAAGAAGCTGTTCGGGCTTTTCCTGCACAAGGTTTATAATAGGAAGGTTCCTCTTGTTCGGGGCTTCGACGACCAGTTCCTGATGCCCCATTCCCGCTATACGGACGTTCCCACGAAAGATATCGAGAACTGCCCGGATCTTACCATACTGGCCGAATCGGAAGAGGCGGGGGTGCTTCTTTGCATGGCGGAAAACGGCAGGAAGATTTTCCTCACCGGCCACCCGGAATATGGACGCACGCAGCTCAAGAAGGAATATGAGCGGGATCATGCGAAGGGGCTTAATACGGCGATCCCGGCCAACTATTTTCCGAATGACGATCCGTCCCAAAAGCCGCCGCTGGTATGGCGGGCCCATGCGAACAATCTTTACACGAACTGGCTGAATTATTATGTGTACCAGTCCACGCCGTATGACCTGGGAGGAACGCCGTGGGGCGAGGAAATACCGGACAATTATTCCATCAAGAGCGGATTCACATCGGGCAAGAGATGATGGGCACTGTTAGCTGGAAATAATTTTCGGTTTACGTTTTCACCCCAAAGTTGTCCTTGTTTTTAATAAATTGGATGTCATCCTGAGCGTAGCGAAGGAACTTTCACATAAAGCAACTATAGATGGTAAAAGACCTTGTCTTACTCTCAGGATGACAAGGACGACACGAATTGCACGAATTGCGTGAACAGTGTCGGAAAATTTGGGGGTTTTCATTTTCCCTGAGATAAGATATAATGTTTCAGATTGTGAACTGAGAGACTAGGAAGAACCAGGGGACTACTCATTATCAAGAAAGTCAGGGATAAGCGATAATTACAGATGAGTGAAGAAAAAAGATTCAAGTATCTCGAAGAACTTGAACGCTCGGAAGCACTCGATGGGTCCGTCGATTCTTCGCGCGAGGGCAGAAGGAAGCGGCGCGACGTGGCAGATGTGCGCTCCTCCACGCGGCGCAGCAACAGAGATGAAGCGGTACGCAGGAAATCGGGAGACAGCTCTCGCAGCACAGGCAGCAGAAAAAATCGTGAAAACGCTTACGAGCTGAATGCGAAAAAGAAAAATCGTAATAGTTACGAGCCGGATGGAAGCGTCCGGAGCGTTTCTGTGTCTGAAAAGAGGCTTAGGGGCGGAGGATATTCGCCAGACGATTCCTATGATCGCGAGTATTTTGAAAGAAGGCGTTCTGGAAGAAGCTCCGGAAGGCGGGATGGCCGGGAAAGAGTTACGGATTGGGACGCTTTTATTGAAGAGACGGATCGCATAGCGGCTGAGAACAGCCTCAGGGAAGAGAGCGAGAGCCAGCGCAGGAAGAGGAAGAGGGACAATCGGGAGAGGAGAAGGGAAAGGGAAGCCGCCAAGAGGCGCAACATGATTATCCGCCTTACTGCCGTGCTTCTCGGCCTGGCTGTCGGTCTGATTGTGATAAGAACGGTGCTGCATTTTGCCCTTCCGGGCGAGGGATTGAACACAAATGCCGGTCGGACGGAAACCGAAGCCACGGTCACGCAGGGAACTGCGGAAACGGACGGGTATGATTATTATGAATCCCAGACTGAGACAAGGGCGGACGTCACGGTGGTGCCGACGTCCAGCGTCGTCAGCATCGACAGCGCGGAGCAGCTTACGACGCTTTTCGAGGACTGGGTGTATGTCCCATCTGAGAACGACATCATGCCTGAGGGAGACATTATCCCTACGAATGACACCTTCTATTCCCATGACATGATGAAGCGGGATTTATATTTTCTCCGAGAGCGGTATCCGGAATCTGTCACGATCCTCCGTTTCGGCTATACCGCAGATGGAAGGGATCTTCTGGATGTTGTCATAGGAAACCCGTCGGCTCAGAAAGACGTCATCATCCAGTATTCCATCCATGCCCGGGAATACGTGAACTCCCTTCTGGGCATGAAACAGATAGAGGAACTTTTGAAGGGGATGAACAATGGGACGCAGTACAACGGCGTGTCTTATGAAGACATCCTCCAGGGCGTGAGGCTGCATCTGATCCCCATGCTGAACCCTGACGGCGTCATGATTGCGCTTTACGGATTCGACGCAATTGGAAACGAGACCCTTCGAAACGGCCTCTATGAGTGCTGGCAGAGCGACATTCTCCTCGGCAAAGGGGATCCGGACATCACGGCTTATTACCATAGATGGAAGGCAAATGCCAGGTGTGTTGACATCAACAGGAATTTCGACTGCGGATGGGAGACTACCGTGGGGACGCCCCAGCCATCCTGCAGCAGGTACAAGGGCGAGGCGCCCGCTTCCGAGGCGGAGACGAAAGCGCTGGTTGCCCTGAAAGACGCGATCAACTGCGTAGGCCAGATTGCTTATCATTCGGAAGGCGAAGTAGTTTACTGGGATTACGGTTCCATCGGAGATCTGCATGTAACAGACGAGCAGCTTGCAGACGTCGTGTGCGGACTTACAGGATATAAAAAAGAGTCCACGCTTTCCAGCAAGCAGGAAACAGCGGGATGCAGTGACTATTTTGTTATTGAATGCGGGATTCCCGCCATCACGGTGGAGACGGGGGTCGGTGAGTGTCCGATTTATGTTGACCAGTGGGAGACAATCTGGAACCAGAATTCCCAAGTCATTCCGGCCGTGGCCCAGTTTTTTGCCCAGTTGTAGCATTGCCAACCGTCGACAACGCAGTGCTGGCAAAAAAGATGGGCGTTTTAATGCCACAGGAATTATGAAATGGTGTACTAGTACGTAGATTTTCGATACAAGCAAGGAGAAGATTCATGGAAGAAAACCAAAAGTCCAGAGAACTGGAGATAGACCTCAGGAAGATATTTCTTGTGCTGTGGTCCAATGGCCTCATCATTTTTCTTGTGGCCATGGTGTTCGGCATCATTGTGTTTCTGTTCACATCCCTCTTTATAACGCCTCAGTATACTTCCGAGACAAAGGTGTTTATCCTGAACAGGACGGATCTGAATTCCAGAATCATTAATTCGCAGGATCTTAACACGTCGACCTACCTGACGCAGGACATCTTGCAGATTGTAACCTGCAGACCGGTCCTGGAACAGGTCATCTCTGACTGCGACCTTGACATGACGACTAAACAGCTTAAAAGCCAGATTTCTGTATCGAACCCGACAGACACCCGCTTTATCGTCATCAAGGTGGAAGATCCCGATCCGTATAAGGCCCAGGAAATTGCCAACTCCATACGGGAAGCTTCGGCTGACGTGCTTACGGATATCATGAGTATTGAAGCGGTCAATACGGTGGAAGAGGCCAGCATGCCCACGTCTAAGTCCAGCCCGAATAGCAGGCGGGACGCTTTTCTCGGATTTATTGTAGGGGCGCTTGCGGCTATAATCGGGATAGGCTTTAACTATATGTTCAATGATACGATTAAAACTTCGGAGGATATTGAGAAGTTTCTGGAACTGTCCGTTCTGGGCGTGGTTCCAAGAGAAAACGATGTCAGCAACCTGAAAAGCCGCATGAAAAAGAAGAACGTTTCTGCGGGCAGTTGAAGTTTTAAAACGGCGAGTGCAAGGGCGCACTATGCCAGAAAAGAGGAGATTATGCCGTTCGTCCAGTTTAAAGATAAGCAGAAACATTACCAGCTAGATGAGGCCATTAAGATGCTCCGCACGAACATTGAGTTCAGTGGGGAAGACATCCAGACAATCTGCATCACGAGCTGCCTTCCGAATGAAGGAAAGTCTTCCATCGCAGTAAGGCTGGCCATGTCCATGGCCGAAGCGGGGAAAAAGGTTGCCCTGGTAGACGGAGATATGCGTAATTCCGTCATGGTAGGACAGTTCGAGATCGAAGGCGAGAACCTGAAAGGCCTGAGCCATTTTCTCACCGGGCAGGGAACCCTGGCGGAATGCATGTGCCAGACCGGATATCCCAACATGCAGATGGTTTTTTCCGGGCCGGAAACGCCGAATCCCTCCGAACTTCTCGGCGGCAAGCGATTTGCCGCGCTCCTGGAAGCCCTTCGGAAGAATTATGACTATGTCATTTTGGACACTCCGCCGCTGGGATCCGTTATAGACGCCGCGATTGTCGCCAGACAATGCGATGGCGTCGCCCTGGTGATAGCGTCAGGCGAAATCAGCTACAAATTTGCCCAAAGCGTCAAAGCGCAGCTTGAAAAGTCCGAATGCAGGATCCTGGGCTGCATCCTGAACAAAGTGGACATGGAGTCTGACAGTTTTTACGGGAAGTATTACGGCAAATACTACGGGAAACACTACGGAAGGTACGGCGGCAAGAGGAGTAAAAAGTGACATGGCGAAGAAATGGATGACGATCATACTGATGTCTCTGATAGCGGTTCTTCTCGCGGGAACGTGGTTCATTCTGAAAGACGTGGACAGGACGCGTCCTGAGATAACATTTGGAAGCAACATTCCTTCCTATAGGGAGGGCGATGATACGCAGGTTCTTCTGGCAAATGTAAGCGCATACGATGACCGGGACGGAAACCTGACTTCGAAAGTGCAAGTAAATCAAATCACGCCGATTGACCATGGAACCAGGGCGAGCGTTACCTACGTTGTCATAGATTCGCAGAATAATATAGCAACGGCTACCCAGATTGTAGAGTACACCCCTCTTTCGGATGAATCGGCGGCAGATGCCTTAGACGAATCCGCCTCAGACGTTCCCACCTATGAGGAGGCTGCCGAGGAAGCCGAACCAGGTTCGCCTTTCTTGGTACTCAGCGCGGAGTCCGATATGATAAAGGCTTCGGACTCGTTCAATTACATGTCCTATATAGCGGCCGTCTCGGATGACGTGGATTCCGAAGAGTACCTGTTCCAGCACATCGTGATTGAAGGGGATTACAGTTCAACCACTGCCGGAACATATCCGCTGACGATTTACGTGACCGACAGTGACAATAACGAAAGCAATAGAGAGACATTCATATTGTACAGAGTATAATCATAAGAATCGTCATCCTCATAATCAGCAGTTAGGGGAAGATATTATGCAGAAAATACAGAGCATTCTTTCAGATATCATGATGGCCGCTTTTGAAGATTCCGGTTATGATGCAAAATACGGCATAGTCCGTCTTTCTGACCGGCCGGATTTGTGCGAGTTCCAATGCAACGGTGCGCTCTCCGCAGCCAAACAGTACCACAAAGCGCCTTTCATCATAGCCGGGGAAGTCATCTCGAACGTGAAGCCGGCCGAAGGAGGGACGAGCCTGTTTACGGCAGAGGTCGTTAAACCGGGCTTCATCAATATCAATGTCACAGGGGATTTCATAGCGTCCTATCTTGAGGAGATGGCAGAGGATGCCGCCCTCTCGATTCCGCAGGAAGAGGTTCCGAAGAAAATCCTCATTGATTACGGCGGGCCAAATGTCGCGAAGCCCCTCCATGTCGGCCACCTCCGCAGCGCCGTGATCGGGGAGAGTATCAAGCGTCTTTGCAGGGCTGTCGGGAACGAAGTCCTGGGAGACGTCCATCTCGGCGACTGGGGCCTGCAGATGGGGCTTATCATCACGGAACTAAAGGAGAGGAGCCCTGAACTGATTTATTTTGCGGAAGACGCGCCGGAGAGTCTGGATGAATATCCCAAGGAGGCTCCCTTCACAATCGGGGAGCTGGAGGAGATATATCCATTTGCATCCGCAAAATCGAAGGTGGATGAAGGCTACAAGGCCAGGGCCATGGAGGCTACGCATGATTTGCAGGCAGGGCGGCCGGGATACAGGGCGCTTTGGAATAAGATCATGGAGCTGTCCGTAGCGGATTTGAAAAAGAATTACGAAAGGCTCGACGTGGCATTCGACTTGTGGAAGGGCGAGTCGGACGTGCAGCCATATATCCCCCAGATGGTGGAGAAGATGAAGGCTGACGGAACGGCGCATTACGATCAGGGAGCCCTGGTCATAGACGTAGCCGAGCCGGACGACAAGAAGGCGATTCCGCCTTGCATGGTCTTAAAGTCGGACGGCGCTTCCCTCTATAACACGACGGATCTTGCGACCATCGTGGAGAGGATGAAGCTGTATAATCCGGACGCGATTATCTATGTCGTCGACAAGCGCCAGTCGCTCTACTTCACGCAGGTGTTTCGGGCGGCGAGAAAAGCAAATCTCATCGGGGATGATACCAAGCTCGTCCATGTGGGTTTCGGTACTATGAACGGAAAGGACGGGAAGCCCTTTAAGACCCGCGAAGGCGGGGTCATGAGGCTTGAAACCCTCCTCGATGACATCAACGAGGGGATGATCGGCAAGATTCGGGAGAACCGGAACGTCCGGGCAGAGGATGCCGGCAAGACGGCGGAGACCGTTTCCCTTTCGGCCATAAAATATGGGGATCTGTCGAACCAGGCGGCTAAGGATTACGTATTCGACACGGACAAGTTTACGGCATTTGAAGGTAATACCGGACCGTACATTCTCTATACCATCGTCCGCATCAAGTCCATACTCGAGAAGGCGGCGGAGAGCGGCCAGGATGCGGAGATGGGCAGGCTCCTTTCACCGGGAACGGCAGAGGAGAAGGCCCTCATGCTTGACCTGGCAAGGTTTGGCTCAGTGATCTGGGAGGCTTATGAGGAGCTTGCGCCGCACAGGATATGCGCATTTGTCTATGATACGGCAAATGATTTCAACCGCTTCTATCATGAGACGAAGATATTGGGAGAACCGGATGACGCGAGGAGGGCCAGCTACTTGAAGCTGCTTTCCATTACGCAGAGGGTGCTGGAAAAGAGCATTGACATCCTCGGGTTCGAGGCTCCGGATCATATGTGACACAAGGTTTTCGGCCGGGGGCGGTTTCGGCCCGCGGCTCAGGTCCGTGGCTTCGGCCCATGGGGACGGTCCTTTTGGGTCA
>JAUMWM010000063.1 GCA_030529705.1 Lachnospiraceae bacterium | reverse complement strand
TAAGGAGACAGTTGCGCTCTGCCTGAAAGCGGCATATGTCGGTTCAGGCGAAAAGAGCCTTTAAGGAGGATAAAGGATTATGAGCTTTTCCACCATGTTGGCGGCCATGGGCGAGGGCATGCTCCGTTCATGCGCCATCTTCTTTCTGACGATTCTTTTTGCCATGCCCCTCGGCATGGTCATCATGTTCCTGCGCCGCTCGCGCTTCGCAGTTGTCCGGGAGATTACGAAGATTTACATAGCGATCATGCGCGGGACGCCCCTCATGCTGCAGTTGCTCATGTGGTATTTCAGCCCGTACTATCTCTTCGGCATGTCCATCCGGGGCTACCGGTTCCCGGCCATCATCATCGGCTTTTCCATGAATTATGCGGCGTATTTCGCCGAGATTTACAGGGGCGGAATGGAGACGATTCCGCAGGGCCAGTACGAGGCGGCCGAGATTCTTGGCTACAGCAAAGGGCAGACATTTTTCAAGATTATTTTGCCGCAGGTCATCAAGGCCATTCTTCCTTCCATTACAAATGAAATCATCACGCTGGTCAAGGACACCTCTCTCGCGTTCACGCTTGCTTACAACGAGATGTTCTCTTTGGCAAAGCAAATAGCGGCTTCCCAGACGTCATTTGTGCCGTTTGTCATTGCGGGCGCATTCTATTTCATCGCAAATTACGTCGTCGCTTTTGTAATGGAACGGATCGAGAAGGCATTTGACTATTACAAATGAGAAAGGAGGGGACTTATGATTCTGCAAATGAACAATATTAAGAAGTCGTTCGATGACCTTGAAGTTTTGAAGGATATCAGCATGCAGGTTGATTCCGGAGAGGTCGTCAGCGTGATCGGTCCCAGCGGTTCCGGAAAGAGCACTCTTCTCCGCTGCGCAACCTTTCTCGAGACGATAGACTCCGGCGAGATTTCTTATATGGGGAAAAGCGCCGTGACTACGGGCGCGGATGGCAAAACGGAATACGTTTCACATCGAGATTTGGCGAAGGTCAAGCAGTATTTCGGGCTGGTGTTCCAGCAGTTTAACCTGTTTCCGCATTATTCCGTGCTGAAGAATATCATGGATGCGCCGGTTCACGTGCAGAGGCGGCCGAGGGACGAGGTGCGTGAGGAGGCCATGGAGCTTCTTCGGAAAATGAACCTGGAGAACCGAGCGGATGCGTACCCATGCCAGCTCTCCGGCGGCCAGCAGCAGCGCGTCGCGATTGCCCGGGCGCTTGCGCTGAAACCCGAGATCCTGTTTTTTGACGAGCCGACCAGCGCGCTCGATCCGGAGCTGACCGGGGAGGTATTGAAAGTCATCCGGCAGCTTGCGGAGGAGAAGATGACGATGGTGGTCGTGACGCACGAGATGCCATTTGCGAGAGCGGTCAGCAACCGGGTCGTTTTTATGGACAAGGGCGTTATCGTCGAGCAGGGAGACCCGGAGGAGGTGTTCGGGAATCCGAAGGAAGAGAGGACGGTGCAGTTCCTGCGGAATTACCAGAGGTGATTTGCGTTGGATTGCCGATGAAGCGGACGGAGACGCATTGGGCAAGTTTCTGCGGAATTGCCAGAGGTGATTCATGGCGGAACATTGATGAAGCAGAAGGAAACGCATTGCGCAATTCCTGTGGAACTGGCAGAGGTGATTCATGAGGAGATTGATTTATAAGCAGGCGGGTATCAGTTATTGCGTTTTTAATCCCACAGGGAATATCACGATTCTGGTGGAGACGCCTGTTCCTGTCAGCAGGCAGCCGTCCATCGCCTCCCGCCTCATGGAGCTTGAGCCGGAGGCGGAGCAGGTGGGCTTCTTGTCGTATCCGACCTCGGACGATTTACTGCCTGAGATGGCAAGTGAGTTGGAAGGACAGTCTGTTTTTCTAGGGCAATCGGATAGCAGCGAAACAAGGCACTTCCGGTTGGGAAGAACGCTTGAGAACCAGACGGCTTGTTTGGGGCAACTGAATAGTAGCGAGATAAGGTCTTGCCGGTCGGAAAGAAAGTTGCTTTGTACGGACGGGAATTCAGGTGCGACTTCCTGCGACATTGCGCTTCGCATGGCTGGCGGGGAGTTCTGTGGAAATGCGACGATGTGCGCCGCCGTGTATGCCGCAATGATGGCCGACGTCACGTCGGCCGAGGTGGTTCTTTCCGTCTCCGGAGCCGTAAGGCCGGTCAGAGCCAAAGTTGACCGCCTTGCCGATGGAAGCTGGGAGGGGACGGTGGAGATGCCGAAACCCGAGAGAGTGGAAGAGGTTGAGCTTCCGGGAGCCGGGATACTTCCGGTAGTGAGCTTTGACGGAATATCCCACGTAATTTTGGATCGGATGTTCGAACGGGAACGGGCGGAAGAGTATGCGAGGCTTTGGTGCGGCTTTCTCGGCGCGGACGCGGTCGGGCTTATGTTTCTGGACGAAGCATCTTCCAGCTTGCTTCCGCTCGTGTATGTTCCGGCTGCAAATACCCTCTGCTGGGAGAATTCTTGTGCCAGCGGGACGACGGCCGTCGGGGCCCATCTTGCATCTAGGGAAGGACTTCCGTTTACTATAGCGTTGCGCCAGCCGGGTGGGAGCCTGACGGTCTCCGCTACCCTGGATGGGGCGCTCACCATAACCGGCATCGTAAAATGACATGAATGGATTGTTCCTGCTCCTGCGATTATTCGCAGGAGCAGTTTTATATATGAATTATTTTTTCAGTTACTCTGTTCACACTTCTGCACAAAAACCGTCTGTGCTTGCGAAATTTGAGTGTCATCCTGAGCGTAGCGAAGGATCTTTTACATAAATCCGCTGTAGATAGTAAAAGATCCTTCGCTTGCGCTCAGGATGACAAGGGCCATATGACAAGTGTGAACACTAACTTTTTTCAGTCCTGCATAAAGAATATGTATCAGAAATCTGAAAAATCTGTTAAAATGTAAGATAGTATTGAAGATACTGAGGAGGGGGAAGATACTTATGAAGGAACTGAACATAGAAGCCAAGACGGATAACCTAGCCACGGTTCTCGCCTTTATCGATGAACAGCTTGAAAAGTACAACTGCCCGCTACGCCAGAAAGTTCATCTTGATGTGGCCGTGGAGGAATTGTATGTCAACATTGCGCGGTATGCGTACAATCCGGAAGTCGGCTGGGTGAAGCTCAGGATATCCGTGGATGACAACCCTCTTGCGGTTTCTATAACCTTCATGGATAATGGAAAGCCCTATGATCCATTGGCAAAGAAGGATCCTGATATCACGCTCAGCGCAGACGAGAGGGATATCGGAGGCCTGGGCATCTACATGGTGAAGCAGAATATGGAGGATGTCCGTTACGAATATAAGAATGGGATGAACATCCTTACGATAAAAAAGAATATTTAAGTTTATTCTGCGTAACATGGCAAAGCATCGCAAGAGAAGGAACGTCCTTGTTTTGCAATGCTTCATGCAGATTATCTAATGGACTCCTGACAAGATATGCATGTTGCGGAGATTTCCGTCCGAGATTCCGTCATTGACTGAGTAGGCGTGTTCCTCGAGCTCGCCGCAGGAGGCATCTGTCAGGTCTTGCATTTGCAGTTCCTCTATCACGTCCTGCGCTATGCCCTCCATGATGGCCGCCTTCTCCTCCTGCATGGTCGGCTCGTTGCCCGTCGTGATCAGGTACTCCATGAGCTCGTCGAGCAGGGAGAGCTTCGGAAGCGAACGCATGGCGCGGAAGCTCCATTTGTAATAAGGCTGATATACCTCATTCAGGAGAAAGACTGTCTGGATGGCATTTTTTACAAATTCACACACTGATAGCTGTGCCGCCGCCCCTTCCCCGTGGCGAAGACAGCGAATATAGTTGTACTGGCCGGCCTGTCCCATCAGCAGCAGGCATCCGGCCAGTTTTTTTCTCCTGATATCCGGGGGATAGGATTTCAAATGTTCGCGGATTCGCGTCACTTCCCCATAATTGTCAAAGAAAATCTGCCCGTTTACGGCTTCCGCAAGGTAGGACTCCGGGAGGAGCAGCCAGTCCTCGGTTTCAAGCCTCCCGTCCGGCAGGCCGACTTTGTCGGTAAAAAAGTCGGCTGTCCGGATGACGCCGTGCCTGGCGCCGCCGACGGGCTGGACCAGGGTTCTCTGGAATCCCATGAACTCCCTCGGCAGTTTCGCATAGGCCCGTTCGAGGGCGAATGCGACTCTCCGGTCCATCACGTCTTCGCCCGGCAGAAAGAGGCAGAAACCCGGTTCAAAATCGTGGTCCTGGGAGACTTCGTCGTCATAGCCGAAACACTCCGAGCCGCTGCCCGTAAGGCCGGCGGCTAAATATGGGAGAAGTTCCGGGAATTGCTTTTGGAGCATGTCAGCTCCGTATTGTTCAAAGAATTGCCTAGATAATTCCAGTCCTTTCATGTCGTTCCTTTCGTTGCTTTTCACGCTTCCCGCAGACTTTCATCAAGCCAGGTAGTCCCCTCCGCAATATCGGCCGTGAATATCCGGGAGGCATCCTCGGGGTACTTATTCTGATGGAATTTGAAGAGCATCCGTCCCGGCTCCGTCTCTCCCAATATCTCGATTTTGCCCAGAGGATGGCTCATTACATACCGCACGCTCTTGCCAAGCCCGTTTTGCAGGGCTTTGGCGCCGTCCACGATTCGAACGCCCTCTTGAAGGGGAACTTGGAAATGGCCGATAACTCCCCTGACGGGCCGGCACTGGAATATGTAATACGGAACGACCTGAATCTGCGTCAGGCATCGAAGCAGCTCTCCCAGCGCCTCGGCGTTGTCATTCACCCCGCGGAGCAGAACCGTCTGGTTTCTCACCTGGATGCCTCTGTCCTGCAAAGCCTTCACCGCTCGCGTTGCTTCCGGCGTGACTTCTCTCGGATGGTTGAACTGGGTGACCACGTAAAGAGGTTTGATCTTCGCATATTTTTCAAATAGCCCCAGCAGTTCCTCGTCGTCATAGATCCGCTCGGGAAATGTCACGGGGACGCGGGATCCGAAACGGATGAAATCCAGGTTGGGAAGCGCGCTGAACTCTTCAAGGTATCTTGCGATAATCTCGTTCGGGTTCATCAGGGCATCGCCGCCGGAGATGAGGGCATTTGTTATTTCCGGGTGGGACTTCACGTAGGCTGCGGCCTCATTGACCTGCTTATTGAGTTCGGCGTCGGAAAGCCCGACGAGCCTCTTGCGGAAGCAGTGCCTGCAATACATGGCGCAGACATTTGTAGACAGGATCAGGGCAGTCTGGGAGTACTTGTGCTGTACGCCTTCCTGCATCGTATTGCTCTGTTCTCCGCTCGTGTCGAAGGTCCCCTCGGCGTTTAGTTCCTCGGCGGAAGGGATGCACATCCTCGCAATCGGGTCATTTGGGTCATCGGGATTAATCAGGGAAAAATAATAGGGGGTGATCATAATTGGAAACTGTGAGATGATGCGTTCGTATTTGCCATAGTCTTCTTTGGGCAAATGCAGGGCGTTGCAGAGGTCTGCAGCATTTGCGATACTGTTTTCGAGTTTTTCCTGCCATGGTTTTTTCTTCATTTTTTCCTGGATGTGCTTTGAGGCCTGGGCAGCACACCGCTCTCCTTTCCTCTTATTATTCTTTCTTTCCATATAATAGCATAAAACTTGCCTGAATTTATGTACAAATGATGAAAACCTCCGTTCAAATAGAGATTATCCGATAAAAATGGATGCTCTCTGTTTGAACGGAGGTTATTTTTGATACTGCCACAGGAAAATATCGCCATCTTATGGGTTTCATTTGTGACTTATTTTTATTTGGGGCGGCCGTCCTTACTTGAAAATAGCCCTTCCCAGAGCAATCAGGATACATGCGCCGATAACGCCAACGATAATATTTCCGATGATGCCATTGCTGCTAATGCCGATAAAGCCCAGGACAAGGTTTCCGACTACGCCGCCGAGGATACCAATCCCGATATTTCCCAGCATGGAGAAACGGCTGTTCATAAGCTTTCCGGCAAGCCATCCGACTATGCCGCTGATAATAATACTGACAATAATACCCATGTCATGCCTTCCTTTCTTCAGGATTCTTTGATTCCTTAAAATCCTGCTTAATATACGCTCTGTCCCGATGTGTGTCAAGAGCAATTTTTCAACCAGTATGGTTGAACTGTTATCGCTCTCAAATATGTGGTATAGTATTATTGAAAAAGGGGGATTAGATAAATATGTACAGTTCTACTCTGAAAGCGGAAGATTATGTCGAGCCACGTTGCCTCCTATGTGAGGAACCTTATGGGGCAAGCCCTGATATCAGGCCGGTCCCGCAGGAGCGGATCATCCGCAGGATGAACGAATATCTGGCAGAGATTGATTATGCAGGGGCGGAGAAGCATCTCCTGTACTGGATGGAGGAGGCCCGCCTGGGGCATGATCTGCGTGGCCAGCTCATGCTTCATAATGAGCTCACAGGCCATTACCGCAAGACCGGCGAAAAGGAGAAATCCCTTGAACATGCGGAGGCGGCCGTCGCCTTGGTCCATGAACTCGAATTGGAAGGGACGATCAGTTCGGGCACTACTTATGTGAATGCGGCGACGGCTTACAATGCATTTGGCATTCCGGATCGGTCCATGGAGCTTTTTGAAAAGGCGAGGGCGGTCTATGAGGCGGACGGGCGGACGGACAAGGTCCTCCTCGGCGGCCTCTATAACAATATGGCTTTGAATGTATTTGCGCTTGGGCGATATGACGAGGCGCTGGATTTGTATGAAAAGGCTCTCTCCGCCATGGAGTCAGTGGAAGACGGGCGGCTGGAGCAGGCCATTACGTATCTGAACATTGCGGACGTTTACGAGAGCATGCTGGATACGAAGGATGCGGAGCCGCATATCGACAGGTGCCTCGATACGGCCTATCGGCTTCTCACCACGGGCGAGGTTAAGGATCCCGGTTACTATGCGTTCGTGTGCGGGAAGTGCGCCCCGGTCTTCGAGCATTACGGGTATTTCCTTGCGGCGCAGGAGATGAGGTCACACGAGAGGGATGGTTTTTGTAAAGACCTTGTCTAACGCTCAGGATGACAAGGACAGAACTTCTGCCATTTTGCACAGAAAAATACTTGTAAGCGCCTAAGAAATCGCAAAATCCGTGGCAAGAGTATCGGCAGAGAGAATCGAGGTTAGTCCGGCATGGACAACCAATGGTTGTTAGGCGTTCTGCTTATGTATCGGTGGAGAGAATCGAGGTTAGTTCGGCATGGCCTATGTTGAATTTCGGAACGTGAAGAAAATCTATAAGAGCGGCGAAGTGGAGATTCCGGCTCTGAACGGGGCGGATTTCATCATTGAGCGGGGGGAATTCTGCGTCATCGTCGGAGCTTCCGGCGCAGGCAAGACCACCATCCTGAATATTCTCGGGGGGATGGATGACCTGACATCCGGAAAGGTATTTCTGGACGGGAAGGAAATCTCCGCTTATGGAAAGAGGCAGCTCACGGAATATCGCAGGTATGATATCGGATTCGTCTTTCAGTTTTATAACCTGGTCCAGAACCTGACTGCGCTTGAGAACGTGGAACTGGCGACCCAGTTGTCCGACCATCCGCTGGATCCGGCCGAAGTCCTGAGACAGGTGGGGCTTGGGGACAGGCTGATGAACTTTCCTGCGCAGCTCTCCGGCGGGGAGCAGCAGCGAGTCGCGATTGCCAGGGCGCTGGCCAAGAACCCGAAGCTGCTTCTTTGCGACGAACCGACCGGCGCATTGGATTATCAGACGGGGAAGGCCGTGCTGGGGCTGCTGAATGATACATGTCGAAGGACCGGGATGACGGTGGTCGTGATCACGCATAATTCAGCGCTGACTGCCATGGCGGACCGCATAATTACGGTGAGGAGCGGAAAGATCGAGGATATGTACCTGAACGATAACCGGGTGGATATTTCTGAGATTGAGTGGTGAGAGCAACACATTTCGTCCCGTGGGGACGGTCCTTTTGGGTCGAAGTTTTTCGACCCAAAAGGACCGTCCCCGCGGGACGAAAAGGTACTTGCCTATGAAAAATGCAGACAGAAAACCGCATACGATGCTGAAACTGACGCTCCGGGAGATTTGGACCACCTTCGGGCGCTTCTTTGCCGTGTTCGCAATTATTGCCCTCGGTACCGGCTTCTTTTCCGGCGTCCGCATCACGACGCCCGTCATGATCAACTCGGTGGACAAGTATTACCGGGACAACTCCTTCTACGATTACCGGGCCGTCTCGACGCTGGGGTGGGAGGACAAAGACGTACAGAGCCTGGCGGGCGAGTCCGAAATCCGCACTGCGAAAGGCGCCTGGCAGGCGGACGCGCTCTGCGAGACGCAGGACGGCGAAAATGGCGTATTCAAAGTCCACTCCATCACTCCGGGGATCAATACGGTGCAGCTTCTGGAAGGGCGGATGCCCTCGTCCGCTGATGAGTGCCTCCTTGACACCCGGAACAGGATGGGGCTAAAGATCGGGGACGGGATTCATTTGTCTAAAGATAACGACCCCGATACGCTAGAACTCTTCTCCTCCACATCTTTCACTGTGACAGGCTTCGTGGAATCTCCCCTTTATATCAATTTTGAACGCGGGACGACGTCGATTGGAAACGGGACGGTCATGGGGTTTTTGTACGTACCTGAGGAGGCATTTGACGAGGATTATTACACGGAAATCTACATGAAGCTGGACTCCGACCCCGTCCTGTATTCGGATGAATATGTGGAGCAAATGGACGCCCTCCGGCCAGGCTGGGAAGAAAAAATCCAGACTGCCGCGGATGATCGCTACCAAAGGCTCTACGATGACGCAAATGCGGAACTTGCCAACGGTCGCCGGGAATTCGAGGAAAAGAAGGCGGATGGCGAGAGGGAACTGCGGGATGCCGAAAAGGAGCTCTCTGACGGCAAGAAGGAACTGGATGACGCTGAGGCGGAGCTTCTGGACGGGAAAAAGAAACTGGATGAGGGAGCCAAGGAACTGGAGGATGGAGAGAAGGAGCTTGACAAGGCAGCCCGGGATTTGGCTGATGGGAAGGAAGAACTTGACAGCAATGGCGACACCCTGCAAGAGGCATGGGATTTGCTGGAATCTTCTCTTCGGCAGCTTGACGAGGGCAGGCAGGATCTTGATGAAAATGAGGGGAAGCTCGTGGATGCGGGCGCGCAGCTCGACGCGGCGCGGGCGGAACTTGAAGCGGGCCGTGAAGAACTGGATGCCGCCAGAGACCAGCTTCTATTCTATGAAGAGCAGCTTAAGGCAAGCCATGAGCAACTGACAGCGGCCGGGCAGCAGCTTTCGGAAGCGGAAAAAACTCTTACGGAGACGGAAGCGCAGCTTTTGGCGGGAGAGGAGCAGCTTGCAAACGGAAAAGCCCAACTGGATTCCGTCAGAGATCAGCTTGCCGGGACAAATGCCGCATTTGAAGCAGCTTCGGCCGAATTGGATAGCCGGCAGGCGGAGCTGGAATTTGCCATGCAAATGGGAATGCTGGATGAGGAGTCGTTCGCCCTTGCTCAGGCTGAGATTTCGGCGGCGAGGGAGCAGATAGAGGCCGGCCGGCAGGAATATGAGGAGGGAAAGGCTGCTTATCAGGCGGCATTTGCAGAATATGAAGCCAAAGCGGCAGAGATTGGCGCCGGGTGGGAGGCTTATGAGGCGGGGCGGGCCGAGTATCAGGCCGGAAAAGAAGAGTATGAGGCCGGGATGGCCGCCTACATGCAGGGCGTTGCCGAATACGAGGCAGGCTTTGAAGCCTATGAGGCGGCCGAGGCGGAATATGAGAGCGGATTTGCAGAGTACGAATCGGGACTTTTGGAGTATGAGGACGGGGTCGCCGCTTTTAATCAGGGCGTGGAGGAGTACAATGCCGGAAGCGAAGAGCTTGGCCAGGGTCTTGCGGATTATTACAGCGGGCTGGCGCAATATGAACAGGGCGTTGCCGACTATGAAGACGGGAAACGGGCTTATGAGGACGCAAAGGCGGAGTATGAGAGCGGGAAGCGGGACTATGAAAAAGCCCGGGCAGATTATGAGGAAGGGCTTGCGGATTATCAGGAGGGGAAAAAGGAGTACGAGGACGGCTTGAAGGAATACGAGGACGGCCGGAAAGAATTTGACGAGGAGATCCGGAAGGCGGAGAAGGAGCTTAGCGACGCGGAGAAAGAACTGGAGGAGCTGGAGAAGCCCGATACGTTTCTGTTGGAGAGGAATACGAACATCGGGTATGCGTGCTTTGAGACGGACTCGCAGATCGTCGAGCAGGTCGCGAGAATCCTTCCATTCTTCTTTATCCTGGTTGCCGTCCTTGTATGCATGACGACGATGACCAGGATGGTGGACGAGCGGAGGGGGCAGATCGGCATCCTGAAAGGGTTGGGATATGCGAGGAGGGACATCATGATGACCTTCCTTGCCTACTCGGGGAGCGCGGCCGTGCTGGGCTGCATCGTCGGGTATGCGGCGGGGATTATTCTCTTCCCGAGCGTCATTTGGAAGGCTTACAAGATGATGTACAATGAGATTCCGACCCGTTTCATGGTGGACTGGAAGCTGGCGGCGGCCGTGTTCGCCGTCTCCATCGGGGCGACGCTGGGAACCACGTACTTTTCCTGCCGGAGCGAGCTGGCTGAGCCGGCCGCGAGTTTAATGCGCCCGAAGGCGCCGAAGGCCGGCAAGCGCGTTTTTCTGGAGTATATACCTGCCATCTGGAACCGCATGAAATTCATGCATAAGGTTTCCGTCAGGAATATTTTCCGGTATAAGAAGCGGTTTTTCATGATGGTAGTCGGGATCAGCGGATGCACGGCGTTGCTGGTGACGGGATTCGGCCTCAAGGATTCGATTGCGACATTTGTCGACGCCCAGTATGATGACATACAGGTCGCGGAGGTGGAACTGCTGCTGGAGGAGATGGAAGATAGGAGTGATTCGGTGGATTTGCCGGATGACTTGCGGGAGGCATTTGCTGCCTCAGACGCATCCGGCTTTTTCTTCCAGCAGTCATCCTGGGACCTCACGACGGAAAACAAGGTCAGGGGGATTACCCTCATTGTCCCGCTCGACTGGTCCTCTGTGGACGATTTTTTCCGGCTTAGGACAATGGAAGGGGAGGCGCTTCCGCCCGCAGGTCCGGGCGAAGCCCTCATCAGCATTAGTGTTGCGGAGCATTATGGGCTGGACGTGGGTGATGAGATGCTGCTTAGAAACGACAAGATGGAGGAAATCCGGGCGACTGTCGCCGGCGTGTTCGAGAACCATGTCTATGACTACGTGTTCCTGTCCCGAGAGACGATGGAGGCGGCATTTGGCTATTACGTAAATGGGGCTTATGTGAATTTCCCGGAGGGGACCGACCTTTACGAGGCTCAGGCGAAGTTTGCAGGCTGCGACAGCGTCATTTCCGCATCCGTCTTCCTGGATTTCCGGGAGCGCATTGCAAATATGATGTCCAGCCTAAATTACGTCGTGCTGCTGATTATCATGAGCGCGGCTATGCTGGCATTTGTCGTGCTTTACAACCTGACAAATATCAATATTATAGAGCGGACCCGCGAGATTGCGACGGTCAAGGTGCTCGGCTTCCTCAGGCGGGAGACTTCCGACTACGTGTTCCGTGAGAACATATTTTTGACATCCATCGGCATGCTTGCGGGCCTGGGGCTGGGCGTGCTGATGCACGGTTTTGTGATTGACCAGATTGTGGTGGATCTCGTCTATTTCCGGAAGGAGATTACGCCGCTCAGCTTCCTGCTTTCCATCCTGCTGACGTTCTTATTCACGTTCCTTGTGAATCGGATTATGACGGTCAAGCTGGATGGGATCAATATGGCGGAGTCGCTGAAGTCGGTGGACTGAGATTTTTCGGCCCGCGGGGACGGTCCTTCGGCCCGT
>JAUMWM010000295.1 GCA_030529705.1 Lachnospiraceae bacterium | reverse complement strand
ACCTTCCTTTTCAAATGTCTCCGTCAAATGATTATTATATCACACATATCCCAAAATCCTCAGCAAATTATTGCTGAATCTAATCAGTATAATGCAAAAGCTTCTTTTCAATCTACCTGTTTCTCTTATATAAAAGCGGTTTTTGAGCCGCCTTTTATATCTGACTTACAGATGCCAATCTAAGTGGCTCCTTTGTCATCCTGAGCGTAAGCGAAGGATCTTTTACCATCTACAGCGGCTTTATTTAAAAATCCTTCGCTACGCTCAGGATGACATCCACATTTTCGCAAACACAGGCTATTTCTAATCAGAAGCGTTATCAATAACGTCATAGTTCCTCAAGAAGCAGGCGGTAAAACAGTACCGTCTTCAGCAAATTTTTTACGCTGATGGATTCATTTGCCCCGTGAACTGTCGCCCGCTCCTTCGCAGTCATCTCCATCGGCGTGAACCTGTAAACATGGTTTGAGATTTCCGAGAAAAACCGGCTGTCCGTCCCACCATTTAACTGGTAAGGCCCGACTGGGACATCCTTCCACACTTTGCGGATGACCTTTTTAAGCATCTCCCATTCCCTGCAGTCTATCTCGGACACCGACGTTGGAGGAGTCCCGGCAATGAGATCAACCTCAATCTCCGGATCCTTCACGCGCCTCATTAGCTCCCCGCGCACTGATTCCGGCGTATCCCCTTCCAGCATACGCACGTTGACTCCCATAGCTGCCCGGTCAGGCAGTACATTGAAGGCGGATCTCCCTTCGAAAATCACGACCGCCGTGGTAGTCCTGACCATCGCATTGAATGTCGGTCCGAGAGCGCTCGCCATAGTCTTGATGGCCGGCTCTAAGAGATTTGCATTTGCAAATGCCGCCCTCTCATACACCGGCACCTCCTTCGCAATTTCGCGAAACATCAGCCGAACCGGAGTCGTCAGGCGGGCCGGAAAAGGATGCTCCTCCAGCCGCACGGCAGCCTTTGCAAGCTTCCCGATTGCCGTGTGCCGGGGCGGCGTCGACGCATGGCCGCCCTGCCCCCTCACGGACAGCATATAATTGGCCGTTCCTTTCTCGGCAATGCCGACCATGGCAGTCTTTCTCTTAAGGCCCGGCACTCCTTCCGGTATCACTGCGCCGCCCTCGTCAAGGACAAATGCCGGCCTGACGCCCGCCTTCCCAAGCCACTCCGCAATGTTACCGGCCGTTTCCCCGCTGACCTCTTCCTCCCCTCCAAAGGAAAGGTACAGGTCATTCTTCGGTTTCCATCCCCGGCCAAGGGAATACTCAACTGCTTCCATGATGGCGCAGAGGGTCCCTTTCGTGTCCAGAGTTCCGCGTCCGTAGATTCTCCCATCCTTTATTTCCGCTCCAAAAGGGTCGCACGTCCATCCTTCCTGGTCCGCCG
This sequence comes from Lachnospiraceae bacterium, assembly GCA_030529705.1. GTDB lineage: Bacteria > Bacillota > Clostridia > Lachnospirales > Lachnospiraceae > Chordicoccus. Next base: position 1,753 of record JAUMWM010000295.1, on the reverse strand, counting down.
GCACAACGTCCATGTGGGCCATCAGGACGGACGGCGCATCTGCACTTTCCCCTTTTATCTTAAAGAGAATGCCGGTAGGGGGAATTACCTGTACTTCCGCCATTTCCTTGATTACCGGAAATCGGTCTGAGAGGAGCTTCCTAAAGGCGGCAAACTCCCCCATATCCATCTTCCGAATATCATCTTTAGAAATTGTCTTTATCCTGATCATGGCTCGAAAATCATCCACGATTTTCTTCCTGCTTATTTTCATCATCCAATCTACGCCTTTCTTAGGATTCGAACATAAACCATTTACGTATGGATGAATCCTTAATCCACACTATAATTTGAAGATTCAAAAAGATAACTGCTCAGCCCCTTGTCATCCTGAGCAGCCCTTGTCATCCTGAGCGTAAGCGAAGGATCTTATACCTATAACTTTCTCCATTCATCACTGTCCATGTAAAATCCTTCCTATACGCTCAGAATTATAGACATTTCGGCACCCTCGGAAAGAAACTCAAAATACTATGTCCCTTATCCTTCCTGCTGCGTATACATTTATATAAAGCATTATTTTTTCAAAGAAATCATATCGGGATTCGTGATTTTCTATGAAAACCAAGTCAATCCCGATCTACCGATTTTATCATGCAGGAGGATTAACAAATGAAAAAATCGAAACTTATCGTCGGCATTCTTTTCGCTTCTATTTCCGCAACTGCCCTGCTCGGAGGATGCGGAGGAAATTCATCAGCCCCTCAAAAAGCAGCAGAAACCGCCAAGGCCGTTGAATCTGCTCCCGCCGCAGCAACCGCTACTGCCACGCCGGAGGCGGCCGCAACAAATGCTCCCGCCCAGGATGCCTCGATAGCTCAGGTTGCAGACGCATCCGCCGCAACGAATAACGCCGCGGCAGGCGCCAATACCGCCGCAGCCGGCAGCGTTACGCTTGAGAAGGCTCAAGAAACCGCGCTCGCAGATGCCGGCTTCACGGCCGCCGATGTAGTCATCAAAAAAGCCGCCCAGGATGTGGACGATGGCGTGACAAAATTTGAAATAGATTTTTATGTGAGTGACACGGAATATGAATACGATATCGATGCCGGCACGGGCGCCATCCTATCCAAGAAGACCGAAGCCATGGACGCTGAGGATTATACCGAGATGAACGCTTTGCAGGGAATCGACACGACAGTCAAGAGCGCCGATGCCGGCATGACCGAAGACAAGGCCCTTGAAATCGCCCTTCAGCATGCCAACGTGGCAAGGGACTCCATCTCCCAGGTGCAGACGCACCAGGAATTCGATGACGATTACGGCAAAAACGTCTACGATGTAGAGTTCCATGTCGGTGCGAACGAGTACAGCTACGACATCGATGCCGAGACCGGAGACATCCTCTCTTACGAGCAGGAAGTTGACGACTGATCCTGAACCAACATGTCACAACCAGACCGGGCTGACTGCATCAGCCCGGTTTTTCCAACTATACGTCAACTGGTTTGTGATGCCTTGTCATCCTGAGCGAAGCGAAGGATCTTATAACCACGTCATCCTGAACGTAGCGAAGAATCTCTGACCTTGTTATCCTGAGCGAAGCGAAGGATCTTATACCAACAGCATCTGCTGTACATAAAAGATCCTTCGCTTACGCTCAGGATGACAAAACTGCCAGTTAAGCCGTATCTTCCGCCCGCGGGGACGGGGCCTTTTTGGCAAAAAAATTTTTCCCAAAACGGCCCCCCCCCCCGGCCCCAAAAAAAAGAAC
>JAUMWM010000062.1 GCA_030529705.1 Lachnospiraceae bacterium | reverse complement strand
TTTGTCCCGCCCGATAACCTTCACTTCCTGTCGGTCGATGCTAGGGAGCTGCCGGAGATATTTGCTCCGGGAGAAGTGGATGGAATTTACCTGAACTTCTCGGATCCCTGGCCGAAAGCGCGGCATGCCAAGCGGCGGCTCACGTCTCGGCAGTTTCTGTCTACGTATGAGAAGTATTTGAAGGACGGCGGGTTGCTCGAATTCAAGACGGACAACAGGAGCCTTTTTGATTTCTCCGTGGAAGAATTTCGGGAGGCGGAGAACTGGGAACTGCTACATTTGACATATGATCTCCACAACGATCCCGTCATGGGGGAGGGGAACGTGATGACGGAGTACGAGAAGAAGTTTTCCGCATTGGGCAACAAGATTAACAAGTTGGTTGCAGCGTATCATGGGACACAAGGATTCTGACATAAATCCTTCAAGTTGCTGATGATTTTTTCCGAAGTGTTCGCAAAAAAGAGCGACAAGCGTACTATGTAAGTTTTTTCGAGTGCAGTCGGGAAAAATACCAGCAAGTTGAGTCATATCTTTATGGAAGAATCCTGGAATTTTCGACCCAAAAGGACCGTCCCCGCGGGCCGAAAGAAAATAGAAAGAGAGGATAAAGAATATGGTAGTGAAAGTGACAGAGGCAACATTTGAACAGGAAGTATTGAAGTCGGAGTTCCCGGTGCTGCTGGACTGCTATGCGGACTGGTGCGGGCCTTGCAAGATGATGAGCCCGGTCGTGGACAAGATGGCGGAGGTATTTGCGGGAAGACTGAAAGTCTGCAAGCTCAACGTGGACGAAGATGGCGCGGCGGTTATGCAGTACAACGTCATGTCCATCCCGAACTTCCTGTTCTTCAAGAACGGGGAGGTCGTGAAGAATATGGTCGGCGGGATGGCGCCGGCGGCGTTCCAGGCTGCGATAGAGGAAGCGCTGGCCTGATGCGTTAAACGATACCACCCAATTTATGGTTACGAGGAAAGAAGATGGATGTATTTGCGGCGCATATATTACGTGAAAATCCGGAAGACCCGAAAAGTGCGGTACTGAAAGTACAGACTGTGGAAGAACATGCGAGAGGGGTGGCGGAAAAAGCCGGAGCATTTGCAGAACCCTTCCATGGGAAGGAACTGGCGGTCAATTGCGGCCTGGCGCATGATATTGGCAAATACTCGAAAGGCTTTCAGCGGAGAATATGGGAAGATGGGCCGAAGGTGGACCATTCGTCCGCAGGGGCGCAGGTGTTGATGGAGAAGAAGACTTTTGCAAATCTCATCTGCGCCTACTGCGTCGCAGGACATCATTCGGGTCTGATGGATTTAGAAAAACTTGAAGAAAGGCTTGGCAAGCATCTGAAAAATGGGCTCGCTTTCCAGAGTTATAAGAAGGAAATTGAACTGTTGCCTGTATCGAATTGGTCCGGCACGTTGACGGAAAATGTACAGGGCTTTTCGCTTGCGTTTTTTACCAGAATGCTGTTTTCATGTCTGGTAGATGCGGACTTTCTGGACACGGAAGCGTTTATGCGTCCTGAAATGAATCGGGGAAATTTCAGTGGCGATTTGTCTCCCTTAAAAGAAAAGCTTGAAAGCTATATCTGCGAGAAGAGCTATTTGTCTGGGGATGAAGGTATAAATCTGTGGAGAAGTGGCATTCTAAGAAGGTGCATAGAGCAAGGTAAGGAGCAGGAAAGGGGCGTCTATACGCTTACTGTTCCAACCGGGGGAGGGAAGACTATATCGTCGTTGGCATTTGCCTTAAATCATGCAGTAAAAAATCGGCAGGAGCGCATCATCTATGTCGTCCCGTTCTGTGCGATTATTGATCAGACTGTGGACGAGTTTGAGAAGGTTCTGGGCAGTGAAAACGTGCTTGCGCATTATTCAGAGGCTGATTTTGCTGAAAATGAAGAATATGAGAGCAAGAGGCTGGCGACAGAAAACTGGGATATGCCGGTCGTTGTGACAACGGCGGTTCAGTTTTTCGAGTCTCTTTTTTCAAGTAAACCCAGCAAATGCAGGAAGCTTCACAATATCGCGAATAGCGTCATTGTGTTTGACGAAGCGCAGACCATTCCGAGGGAGTACTTAGACCCTTGTATATGCGCCATATCGGAACTAGCCTTGAATTATAAGGCGACATGCATTCTCTGTACAGCTACGCAGCCGGCCTTGAAACCTCGCTTTGGAAAATATTATCCGGGCTTGGAGATTCGGGAGATATCTGAACATCCGGATGATTTGTATCAGCGGTTTAAACGGGTCTCCTATGAGATTCTTGGAAAGCAAAACGATGAGCAGATGAGCGTGAGGCTTGCAGCTCACCGGCAGGTGCTCTGCATCGTCGCCACCAGGGCGCAGGCGAAAAATGTATTTGACTTGATGCCGGAAGAAGGGCGCTTTCATTTGTCTACTCTTATGACGCCGGAACACAGAAAGAGAGTGATACGGGACATCAGGGAGAGGCTGAAGGAGGGAGAAATCTGCAGAGTCGTGTCAACTAGCTTGATTGAGGCGGGGGTAGACTTGGATTTCCCTGTTGTGTATCGAAGCATGGCGGGTCTGGACAGTATTATTCAGGCTGGCGGAAGGTGCAATAGGGAGGGCCGCATACCGGGCGGCGGGACGGTTTACGTGTTCGAGCCGGAGGCGAAGTACCGGATTCCGGATGTAATGAAAAGACCCGCGGAGTTAACCAAGTGGGTTGTGGCAAATAGCGATGATTTAGCGAAACCGGAAATGATCGAGGGTTATTTTGCGAAATTGTATGGATTTGATGAAAATTTGTATGGGGCAATGGACCAAAAGGAAATCATTTCTGGACTGCAAGAGGGAACTCGCCATAAAGATATGCGATTTGAGAAGGTTGCGCATGATTTTCACTTTATTTCAGACCAGGGCGTACGCATTATCTTTATTCCTAACAATGAAGAAAGCAGGCGGATGGCCGAATTGATAAAAATGGAGAAGGCAGGGATTGAAAGGGGGTTGTTCAGGAAGATAAGCAAATATTGTGTGAACGTTTATGAGCGTCAGTATAAGGAATTGCTGCCTGCGCTGTATGTGGTGGATGACAGCCTTGCTATACTGGAACTTATGGAAGAATACAATGTAGAGACAGGGCTAAAATTTAGATTTGAAGGCGGAGACGGGAGTTTCTGCTAAAACGGCAGCCGGTGTTCTGGTGGAACACCGGCTGCTATTTTCAATTGAATACATTGAAATTATTTCAATCCGCATCGCAGGGCTTCCGCTAGTGCAAGGAAGACCGGATGACATTATAATTGTATATCCTTTGCGTCAAAAGGTCAAATGCATGATTTCAGTGCAAAATGCATCTTTTCCTGTGCAAGGATTTTTGATCCAGCTTGTGCCACAACATCTGGTGGCGATGTGGTGCATCGTTCCCGGATGTTGTGGTGCAAGATGGGGCAAAAAGACTGCACAGGAAAAATGCCCATTTTGCACTGGAATCATGCATATTGTTGGATGGATTAATACATTTAAATTGAAAAATATTATTGACAATAAAACAGATCTGAGGTAAGTTATATCTCAGAGAGAATCAAATTTATGAGAGTGCGCTACACATACTCAGACAAGAAAGTTGAAAGAGGAGGTGGTTTGATTGTCTTACGGCATGCAGCTAGAGTGCTGGGGAAAATATGCCTTGTTTAGCCGGCCGGAGTTAAAAACAGAACGGGTGAGTTATGATGTCATCACTCCTTCTGCGGCTAGAGGAATTATAGAATCGATTTTCTGGCATCCGGGTCTCAAAGTATTTGTTGACCGGATTTATGTGCTGAATGAGATAAGGCATAATAATATACGGAGAAACGAGGTCAAAGAAAAAATACCGGCCAAAAAGATTGAACAAATGATTAATGGTAAGGCGAACCCGATGATTTGTACGAGTGATGACATCCAACAGAGAGCGGCTTTGGTTCTACGGGATGTTCACTACGTCATAGACTATCATTTTGAGATGACCGACAAGGCAAATGCGTCTGACAACGAGGGCAAATTTAAGGACATTTACCGCAGGAGGATAGAAAAAGGACAGTTTTATTCTCAGCCGTATTTCGGGTGCCGGGAGTTTCCGGCGCACTTCCGTGCCTGGAAAGGAGGACCTGTGCCGACAATCCATGAGAGCCGTGATCTTGGATATATGCTTTACGACCTTGATTTTTCGGATAAAACTGACATACGCCCTATGTTTTTCCATGCAAACATGGTTGACGGGGTGATAAATGTCGCGGGGGAGAGGGTGTTGCGATGATTATTCAGGAATTGGCCGCTTATTTTGAATCCCTTTCAGAACAGGGAAGGGTTGGGGCGGAAGGTTGGAGCAAGGCGAAGGTTTCCTATGGTTTGCAGCTTGACGAGGACGGAGGCCTGGTGGGCATCATGCCCCTTTTGGTAATCCCCGATGGGGGAAAGAAAGAAGTTCCCAAAGAATTGTTTGTGCCAGAGCAGGTGAAAAGGTCATCCGGGATTAGTCCGAATTTTCTGTGTGACAATAGTTCTTATATGCTGGGCTTTGATGATAAAGGGAAGAGCGACAAAGATAAAATAAAGAGCAAAAAAAGAGCTGTGGAATGTTTTAGGGCGGCAGGCCTGCTTCACCATGAAATATTGGATTGCGTAGATGATCGGGATGCAAAATCTTTGCTGCGCTTTTTTGATACATGGAATCCTGAAAAGGCATCCGGGAATGAGATTCTTGAAGAGTATAAAGAGGGTATTCTTAAAGGCGGGAATCTGATATTTGTCAATTCTGAGCTGGAATACATCCATAAGAATCCGAATATCAGGCAAGCCTGGGATGATTACAGGGCACAGAAAGATGATGATGCGGTCTATGGAACATGTCTGGTAACGGGACGGAAGACAACCATTGCCCGTCTGCATCCAAATATAAAGGGGATTTTCGGCGCACAATCGTCTGGGGCCTCTCTCGTGTCCTATAATTCCACCTCGTTGGAATCATACGGACATGATAATGCAGACAATACGGGGCAAGGGTTCAATGGTCCCGTAAGCGAAAGCGTTGCTTTCAAATATGGAGTCGCGCTGAATTATCTCGTCAATGACAGGGAGCATAGCAAGCGCATATCGGACACCACTATCGTTTACTGGGCAGAGGACGCTGAGACCGGCTATCAGGATGTATGGGGAGATGGATTTTTCGGCGATGGCAACATTACCTCGGTAAAATTGAATACCATAGCGGAGGACATAAGAAAAGGAAAGGCTGTCTCGTTCAATGACGCCTTGTTGTATGGTGACACGAAATTTTATGTGATGGGAATTGTTCCAAATGCCGCGCGCCTTTCTGTGAGTTTCTTTGCGGAGGGCAGCTTCGGGTACATGCTCTCCGGACTTGTCAGGTTTTATGATGAACTGTCTATTGTCAGGCCGAAATATGCGGAAGATCAGACAATTAATATTTGGAGCCTGTTAAACGAGGTGGCAAATAAAAATTCCCGCGAAAAAAAGATTCCCGCACCGATTGTAAGCTCTGTGTTTCGGGCGGTTCTCGAGGGGATTGCGTATCCGGAAGGACTATTTGACAATGTCATGTTACGAATCAGAGCTGAGCGAGATATTAATTGGAGAAAAGCCGCCGTTATCAAGGCATATTTGATTCGGCGGAACATAGTGGAAAACAAGGAAGGAGCGTCGGAGGTATTGACAGTGGAATTAAATGAACGGAGTGAGAATATGCCTTACGTATTGGGGCGAATATTTGCAGTGCTTGAAAAGATACAGCAGGAGGCGAATCCGGGAATCAAGAGTACGATTCGGGATAGATATTTTAATAGCGCGGGTTCAACTCCGGCGACAGTGTTTCCGATATTATTCAAACTGTCGCAGCATCATGTGAAAAAACTGCCTGACGGCAGCAAGATTTATTACGATAAGATGATTGGAGAACTTCAAAACAAAATTCATGTAGCATATCCCGCAAGGCTCAGTCTGCAGGAGCAGGGTGTATTTTATCTGGGCTACTATCACCAGAGGCAAACTTTTTTTAAATCAAAAAACAAGGATGAGGAGGAGTGATTAAATGCCAGCGCTAAAAAACAGATATGAATTTATAGTATACTTTGATGTCAAGAACGGTAATCCGAATGGCGATCCTGATGCAGGCAATATGCCAAGGATTGATCAGGAAACGGGGCTTGGACTGGTTACGGACGTGTGCTTGAAAAGGAAGATTCGTGATTATGTTGAGACTGTTAAGGAAGATGCGGATGGATATCGGATTTATATAAAAAAGAACGTACCGCTGAATCGGAGCGATAATGAGGCATTTGAAGCCGTGGGGATTTCGGGCGCTGCCGAGATGGAGAAAAAGCAATTTGCCCAAGCCGTAAAGGATGCTAAATCCAAAATGAAGAAAGAGAAGGGGGACGGAAATGATGGTGGACTGGACGCCCTGCTTCGGGATTATATGTGCAGTCAGTTTTTTGACATCCGCACATTTGGAGCCGTGATGACTACTATGGTCAAAGGCGCATTGAATTGCGGACAGGTCAGGGGTCCGGTACAACTCAGTTTTGCCCAGTCGGTAGATCCGATTATTACGCAAGAGGTTTCGATTACGCGAGTAGCAATCACTACGGAATCAGATGCAGAAAACAAAAAAACTGAGATGGGAAACAAATATATTGTTCCGTATGGCCTGTACCGCTGTGAAGGATATGTTTCGGCCAATCTGGCGAGGAAGACAACTGGGTTCAGTGAGGACGATTTGGAGTTATTGTGGGATGCGATAATCAATATGTTTGAATATGACCGCTCGGCCGCAAGGGGGCAGATGGCTACTCGGAAGCTGATTATATTTAAGCATGATTCGGAGCTTGGGAATGCGCCGGCTCATAAGCTCTTTGACCTGGTGACGGCGAAGAAGAAGGAGGGCGTTGACGCACCGCGCGATTATACAGATTATGAGATAAGCATCGAGGAGGGGAAATTGCCGGAAGGGGTTATATGCGAGGTGCGGGATTGACGGTGCGAAGGGGTATTGATCAGATGCGTACTGGGAGGTTCGCACCCGAAAACAGGTAGAAAACAAGCATCAGAACTGAGGATAGGGATGTGAAAGGAATGTCCTGAGAACTCGTTTTGTGCAAATAGACGAAGATAGCTGAGGATATGAGGGAAAAATTGGCTATTTTCGAGTCGCTCCCCGTGAGGGGGGCGTGGATTGAAATTGTCATCTTGATAACCCGGATAAGCACCAGTATGGTCGCTCCCCGTGAGGGGGGCGTGGATTGAAATTGTGCTGGGCAACAAGATTAACAAGTTGGTTGCGTCGCTCCCCGTGAGGGGGGCGTGGATTGAAATGGCGGATGAACAAGGAGGAGTTTATGAGGATTTGGTCGCTCCCCGTGAGGGGGGCGTGGATTGAAATTACTAACCTTGCTGGTATCCTTTGTATACTGCTTGGTCGCTCCCCGTGAGGGGGGCGTGGATTGAAATACCCAACGCATTATTATCGAATAAAGGTAAAAAAGGTCGCTCCCCGTGAGGGGGGCGTGGATTGAAATTGGTTGTCATATCGGAACGCCCCATTAAAGTCGCCCGTCGCTCCCCGTGAGGGGGGCGTGGATTGAAATTTACTCCAAGAGTAGGACATATCCCATACTCCCATCGCCCCCCGTGAGGGGGGCGTGGATTGAAGGAAAGCACCATACAAAATGAAAGAAAACAAAAACAGAGTGGTAGATAATGAGTAACGAGATATTTGAAGAAGACTACAGGCAACTATCGGAACTACAACATTTTCTATTTTGTCGAAGACAGTGGGCTCTGATACATGTGGAGCAGCAATGGGCAGAGAATTTGAAAACAGTTGAGGGGGAAATCATGCATAAAAGGGTACATGATGACTCTCAGTCGGAATCCAGAGGGGATTGCCTGATTATTAGAGGCATGAAGGTAAAGTCCGATGTACTGTGTGCCGTTGGGATATGCGATGTAGTTGAGTTTCATCGGGACGAAGAAGGAATAACGCTACATGGTAGAAAAGGTAAATGGAAGCCAAGGCCTATTGAGTATAAACGCGGCAAACCCAAACATGGATTAGAAGATGAGGTTCAGCTTTGCGGTCAAGCAATGTGTCTGGAAGAAATGCTTTTTTGCAAGATCGATTCGGGAGACCTGTTCTATGGGGAACCGCATCGGAGGTATGAAGTGCAGTTTACGGAGGAACTCCGCACTACTGTAAAGAATGCATTGGAAGAAATGAATCAATATTATCGGCGAGGGTATACTCCCAAAGTGAAGAAAAGTCCGAAGTGCAGAAATTGCTCATTAAACGACATTTGTCTGCCATCACTTCAGGAAACGGAAACGGTTGAGGAGTATTTGCAAAGGTATATGAAAGCAGAAAGATGAGAAAATTATTAAACACATTATATATATTGAGCGAAGGATCGTATCTATCGCTGAAGAATGAGAACGTCGTGGTGAATATGGAGGATGGGAGTCATCGGGATATACCACTGTTAAGCATAGAGAGCATTTTTTGTTTTAGCTATAAAGGAGCTAGTCCGGCTTTGATAGGGGAGTGCGTGGAACGTGGGATAATGATTAGTTTTTTCAGCCCGTCTGGAAGATTTCTGGCTCTGCCTACCGGGAGGACAAATGGAAATGTGTTGCTACGTAAGAAGCAAAACATGATATCTAATACATGGGAGGAGTGTGCAAAAATAGCCCGAAACTTCATTTTCGGAAAGGTGTATAATTGCAAGTGGCTTCTGGAACGGACTTTAAGGGATCACGGGTTGCGTGTAGACAGTGAAAAAATCAAGTCGAAATCAACATATTTGACAACGATTTACAACCAGCTATTGAACTTGACAGATTTGGATGTGATAAGAGGGATGGAGGGGCAGGCGGCTAACAATTACTTTGATGTATTTGACGAATTGATAATAAATCAGAAGGAAGATTTCAAGTTTACCTCAAGGAGCAGACGTCCACCTCTGGATCGGGTGAATGCCCTCCTGTCATTTGGTTATACCGTGCTTGCAAATGACTGCGCAAGTGCTTTAGAAGGGGTTGGGCTTGATTCCTACGTGGGATTTATGCACAAGGATCGTCCTGGCAGGGAGTCGCTGGCTTTGGATTTGATGGAAGAGTTCAGATGCTTAATGGTAGATCGGTTTGTTTTGACTATGATAAATCAAAGGCAGATTACCGCAAAACATTTTATAACGAAAGAAAATGGTTCGGTATATTTGAATGAAGATGGAAGGAAAGCGTTCTTCGGGCAATGGCAAGCTAAGAAAAAGGAGGAACTGACACATCCATTTCTGAAGGAGAAAGTTTGTTGGGGGCTGGTGCCTTATATTCAGGCACTTTTGCTGGCAAGATATCTTCGTGGCGATTTGGATGGATATCCTGTGTTTTTATGGAAATGAGGGATTTATGTTTGTATTAATAACTTATGATGTGAATACAGAGGATGCATCGGGGCGCAAACGTTTGAGACAGGTTGCAAAAAACTGTGAGAAATACGGTAAACGAGTACAATGCTCTGTTTTTGAATGCGATCTTGAACCCGCACAGTGTAAAATATTACAGGAGTCTTTGAAGGAAATCATTGATGCTGGAAAGGATAGCCTTAGATTTTACTATCTGGGCAATCGGTATAAAACGAAGATAGAACATTTTGGTATAAAAAAAGGGCTTGAGGCTGACGAGATTTTGATCCTGTGAGGGTTGTATTATGTCTGGAACATTAAGGGGAGGGCGTAATACGAAAAAAATCCCAAAGTATTGTCATAATGGAGTATAATGAGGTTTGTGAAGTATAGAGAACTACGAGTAGAAAGGGGATCACTATGCGACTGAGAGACGCAATTGCATCACTGCAGCTAGGCAGGCGTAAAAAGCCCAAAACACATGATTTGAGTACCATTTGGAGCGAGCAAGCGGACGATGGGCCGGAGGCGATGCCGTTGCCGGAATATCCGAGGCCGCAGCTTGTAAGGCCGGAGTCAGAGTGGAGATGCCTGAACGGCTGGTGGGAGTATGGGGTCTGTCAGACTCTTAGCGTCAAGCGTAATGCGCTCGAAGATCCTGACGGAAAGATCCTGGTGCCTTTTTCTCCGGAAACGAAACGGTCAGGTGTTGCACGGGAATTAAAACCGGGCGATTTGATTTGGTATCGGAGGACCATCGAAAATGTACGACTGCCTGAGGGCAGCCGGCTCATCCTGCATTTTGGTGCGGTCGATGAGCGTTGCGCCGTATACTGGAATGGTCACAAAGTGGGGAATCACAGGAATGGTTATCTGGCATTCCACTTCGATGTGACAGAGCATGTGCGAAACGGTGACAACGAGCTAAAGGTTTTTGTCTGGGATGACACGGACAAGAGCGATGCTTGTCGCGGCAAACAGGCACTGAAACCAGGTGGGATGTTTTACCATGCGCAGAGCGGAATCTGGCAGACAGTGTGGATGGAGATTGTGCCGGAAATATATCTTACAAGCCTAAAAATAACTCCTCATCTTAAAGAGGAGGAAGTCGAACTGGATTTAGCCTATTCGGAGGAACTCAGCGCAGAGGCAGAGGAACTACGGTTTTTCGGAGCCTCGGAGGATCAGCTTGAAAAAGGAGCGGTTATTCCGGATGAAGTTCGAATCTTTGTCGGGAAGCACTATATCGAAGAGGTCGATGATGAGGCAGAAAGTGTTTATGACACGAACTTGGACAATGATATAGCAGAAACATTGGTTCAAGAGTGTGTCGTCCAATGGAAAGAGCGATTGAAAATTCGAATTCCTATTCCGGATCCCATCCTCTGGTCTCCCGAACACCCCCACCTCTACTCGCTCCGCATCGAAGCGGGGGACGATGTGGTATGCAGCTACTTCGCCATGCGCTCATTTGGCGTAGGGGAGGATGCCGAGGGGAAGGTGCGGCTTCTCCTGAACGGCAAACCCTATTTCTTCAACGGCATCCTGGACCAGGGATACTGGCCGGAGAGCTTGATGACTGCGCCGGCGGATGAGGCATTTGTCCATGATATAACCCGGATGAAAAAAGCCGGGTTTAACACCCTGCGAAAACATGTGAAAATCGAGGCGGCCAGGTGGTATTACCACTGCGACCGCATCGGGATGGTTGTCTGGCAGGATATGGTGAACGGCGGCAGCCCGGTGAATAAGCTCCTGGAGACGTATCTGCCTACGGTGATTCCCGCAGCGGGCCAGGTCATCAAGGACGACCAGTATGAGCTGCTCGGCAGGGAGGACGAGGCGTCCAGGCAGCGGTTCGAGAGGGACCTGATGCGCATGATTCGCCAGCTTTATAATTGCCCGTGCATCGGTTTGTGGACTTTGTTCAATGAGGGTTGGGGGCAGTTCGACGCATTGAGGCTTGCAAATGCCGCCCGTCGTGCCGATCCCACCAGGTCGGTCGACCATGCGAGCGGCTGGTTCGACCAGGGCGGCGGGGACGTTCGGAGCGTCCACAACTACTTCAGGTCGCTGGAGGTCGAGAAGGATGACAAGATGTTTGCAAATATCATGAACCTCGGCCTAAACAGCAATGAGATGGGGCTGAGGGAGCGGGCATTTGTCATCTCCGAATACGGCGGGGCAAATTGCCGCATCGAAGGTCACGTCATGAGCGATGAGGAGTACGGCTATTCAAATGTGTCTCCGGCAGACTTCCCGAAGGCTTTTGAGGATGCTATGGCAAATGTTAAGGCTCTGGTCAAAGAGGGCCTCTCCGGCGCGGTATACACGCAGGTGTCGGATATCGAGGAGGAGACGAATGGTCTCATGACGTATGACCGGAAGGTGAGCAAGCTGTAACAGGTGGGATTGATCTCTGGGTTCGGCTCGTGGGGACGGTCCTTTTGGGTCGAAAATATTCG
>JAUMWM010000294.1 GCA_030529705.1 Lachnospiraceae bacterium | reverse complement strand
GTCCTTTTGGGCCAAAAATTTTTGGCCCAAAAGGACCGTCCCCGCGGGCCGAAACCGGCCCCGCAAGCCACTGCGCGGGCCGAAATCGGCGGCAAGCCAGCCAGGCGGCCGATACAGAATAAGGATTATCATAATGGGAGGTTTTATGAATATACAGGAAATAGAAAAACTTGGAACATATTCCGTCGTCATGCACGAGGATCTTCCGGACATCCATGCGGAAGGATGGATCCTCCGGCACAAAAAAAGCGGCGCAAGGGTCATGCTGATCCCGGCCGAAGACGACAACAAGGTCTTCAACATCGCCTTCCGCACGCCGCCGGAAGACTCGACGGGGGTCGCGCACATCAACGAGCACTCCGTCCTGTGCGGGTCGAAAAAGTTCCCGCTCAAGGATCCGTTTGTGGAACTGGTCAAGGGGTCTCTTAACACCTTCCTCAATGCCATGACGTACCCGGACAAGACCATGTATCCGGTTGCCAGCACGAATGATGCCGATTTCCGCAACCTGATGGATGTCTATCTGGATGCGGTTTTCCACCCGCACATCTATGAAGAGCCGAATATCTTCCGCCAGGAAGGCTGGCACTATCATCTGGAAAACAAGGAAGACCCCATCACCTACAACGGCGTCGTTTACAATGAGATGAAGGGAGCTTTCTCAACGCCGGACGATTACCTTGAGCGGGTTATTTTCAACGCCCTTTTCCCGGACACGGCATACGGCGTGGAATCAGGCGGGGACCCGGAACACATCCCGGACCTTACCTATGAGCAGTTCTTAGCTTTCCATGCGAGATTCTATCATCCGTCGAACAGCTATATCTATTTGTACGGCGACATGGACATGGCGGATACGCTTGACTTCATTGACAAGAGCTATTTGTCCGCTTACGAGGAAATCAATCCGGATTCGGAGATTGGGCGGCAGGATGCATTTGAAAAGATGGCCGTCATCAGGGAAGAATACCCGATCGCGGACGAGGAGGACGAGGCGGCGAACACATACCTGACCTGGAACGTGGTTGCGGGGGATCCTCTGGATGTCAAGGAGATGATCGCCTGCGACGCGCTTGACTATGCGCTCTTTTCCATGCCGGGCGCGCCGGTCAGGCAGGCCCTGCTCGATGCCGGCGTCGGCAAGGATATCGACAGCATGTACAGCGACGGGATTCTCCAGCCGTACTTTTCGCTCACGGCGAGGAATGCGGAGGAGGACCAAGCGGATGAATTTGTCAAGATAATAAGGGACGTTCTCGCAGAGCAGGTTAAAAAGGGAATTGACAGAAAATCGCTCAACGCCCGCATTAATTATCTGGAATTTCAGTTCAGGGAGGCGGATTATTCCACCTATCCCAAGGGCCTTATCTACGGCATCGATGTATTTGACACGTGGCTGTACGACGAGGAGCGGTCATTTGCATCGCTGAGGCAGCTTGATGCCTACGAATCCCTGCGGAAGGAGCTTGACGGGGATTATTTCGAGCAAATGGTGCAGGATAAGATCTTAAACAACCCACACGCCGCTCTGGTCATCCTTGCCCCGCGCAAAGGCCTGCAAATGGAGCGGGACCGCAAAACGGCCGAAAAGCTTGCAGCCTTCAAGGCATCCCTCACGGAGGAGGAGATCGACCGCCTCGCCCGGGAGACGCGGGAGCTCAAGGCTTACCAGGAAAAGACGGATACGCCGGAGGACAAGGAATGCCTGCCCGTGCTGAGGCGGGAGGATATCAGGCGGGAGGCCAGGGCCTTGTCCAACGTAGTCATGAAGGCAGGCGGGGAATTTGCGAACGGGATAGATCCGGACATCATCTTCCACCTGGCGCCCTCGAACGGGATCGGCTATGCGGAGCTTTTCTGGGATATTCATAATGTCCCGATGGAGGAGGTTCCGTACCTTGGCTTCCTGAAAGCGGTTCTTGCAAATGTCAGCACCGCCGATCATTCCTACACGGATCTGACAAATGAAATTAACGCCAATACCGGCGGTATTGTTTTTGGCATCTCCATCTATGATGACCTGAAATCGGCAAATGCCTCCGAATATAAGGTTTATTTCAGCGCGAGGGGGAAGGCCCTTTATGGGAAGATGGGGAGGTTGTTCGACTTCATCCGGGAGATTATCACGACCTCGGAGTTCACGGACTCCAAAAGGATTTATGAAATCTTGGCCGGCGTGAAGGCTTCCCTGCAAATGAGCATGCAGAGCGCCGGTCATGCGACAGCGGCTTCCAGGGCGGCCGCCTATTATTCATCATCGGCGGCTTTCTCGGATAAGATGAGCGGGATTGGATATTACCGGTTCATCAAGGATTTGGAAGAAAACTATGAGGAAAAGAAGGAGGAGCTTAAAAGTCATCTTAAGTTCCTGCTCAAGGCGGTATTTGATCCAAAGAACCTCCTTGTCAGCTATACGGCCGAGGAGGAAGGATTGGACGTGCTGCGGGAGAATTTGCCGAAAATGATCGAGGGGATTGACAATTCCTCGCCGTGGAGTCAGAAGGTCACGGCGGAGCCGCTCGGCAGGCTGAACGAGGCGTTTTCCACGGCCGGCCAGGTCCAGTATGTCGCCCAGTGCGGGAACTATCTCGACAAAGGCATCCGGTTCCATGGAGCCATGAATATTTTGAGGCAGATCATGGGCTATGGGTATCTGTGGCAGAACGTGCGCGTGCAGGGCGGCGCTTACGGCTGCGGCGCTTCTTTCAAGAGGGCCGGCGACGCCCTTATGACATCTTTCAGGGATCCCCACCTTTTAAGGACGCTAGGCGTGTTCGCGGGAATCCCGGACTATCTCCGGGACTTCGATGCGGATGAGAAGGAGATGACGAAGTTCATCATCGGCACAATCAGCGGGATCGACACGCCGCTCACCCCGTCCCTCTACGGCATGGTCAGCATGCGGGCGTACATGAACGGTCTGACCTACGAGGATTCCCAGAAGATGCGGGATGAGATACTTGATGCGACGGCAGAGGATATCCGTGCGCTTGCCAAGGCTATGGAGGCCGTGCTTTCCGACAATTATATCTGCGTGGTCGGCAGCGAGGGCAAGATAGCGGAGCATAAGGAGCTCTTCTCCCATGTCGAGACGTTGAACTGAGGGCGAAGTTTTCGGCCCGCGGGGACGGTCCTTTTGGGTCAAAAATTTTGAGTCATCTGCACCTTTGGTAGATGAAACTTGCCATAGCACATTGAAA
>JAUMWM010000293.1 GCA_030529705.1 Lachnospiraceae bacterium | reverse complement strand
TAACAAACTCCGTGTTGTTAATATAGAGCCGATTGTCCTTGTCCCGAACAAATCCCCAGCACAAATTATGCTTTGCAGCATAAGCCTTAAAAGCATTGAACTTATTCTCTATCTGATCGTCAATGTTTTTGTCCTTCCCCCTGGCCTCGCCGCCCTTCGTCTCAATCACCCAGACCGTGCCATCCTTTTTCATGACGATATAATCCGCATAGAACAGCCACTGGTGCTGAATGCCGTCCAGATAGACAATGGAAAAATACTGCTGTCCGGTGTCCCCGTTTTTATATACCCATTCAATGTCATCACGACCTTCGCAATACTGTTCGAATAGCTGCTCCGATGTACTCCTGACAAGGGATGTTGCAAATCCGGACGTATAGTCATGGTAGGCATTGTTCAGATACTCAATTTCCTCTTTCACGCCGGGATCGTACTTAAAGAAATCCTGTTCCGGGATGTGAAAAGAGGACGTTTTTGGTTCCAGCTTCATCGTAATTTGTCTTGACATGCTTGCCGTCACCGCACGAAACTCCTCTCGCAGCAGGTGATCATTATTGATGACAAACGAATAAAACTCCGCCGTATCCAGACTAAGCAGTTTCTTCCGTGCGCTGCGTCCCTTGCGAAAGAGCCGTTCCAGTATCGTTTTCACTTTTCCTGTCGGCATCCCAATCGCCGTCTTAATGGAATCCACGCTATGAAGAAGCTGCATGCCATGTTTATTGGTGTCCACCCGCCTACGAGTCGTGTAATAAGCCGTACTTTCCATCACCATATCCGTTCGCACGTATTGTCCATGGAGAGCCTGTCCTACAATATCCCTGCCAAAGACAAATCCATTCCCTAACAGAATAAGACGATTGTTCTCCTTGTTCGTCCCAAGATGATATTTCTCTACAAATGCGTCATAGATCCGGCTTAGCACCTCCCGCTCTCCGAGTCCGTCATATTCGAGATCTCGGATTTCCTTCTCCAACGTAAAAGTCTTGCATTTGTCTTTCAAAAACAAACGGCGTGTCTCGTAAGCCTTGTCCATACTGGAAAGCAGACCGGCTTTATACTTTTCATCAAACGTATACACATAACAGAAATCCAGCAAATCGTCCTCATAATGGTGTGCCTCGGGCATCCGGCGGATACGTCCAATTGTCTGGATCTCAAATTGCTCGCTCATGCCTTCGCGGAGTTTGACAAGTATCTTAGCACGAGGGCAGTCCCAGCCAGTGCTGATAGCCTGCTTCATAAGAAGAAAGACCGGCGCAGCATCATTTTCAGTCAGATTTTCCGGCAAATCACGCTTATCTTCGCTCATCCAAATGCTGACCATCCCATTGTCATACGTGTAGCCCATGGATTCCAATTTCTGTTCTACGGCGCGAATTGTCTCCGGTTGTCCATTTGGAAACTGTATCAAGACCAAAGGGCGGATTATCTTCCCCTCCGGCAACACTTCCATATAGCGAGATGCTATCGCTTTGCGTTTTTCATTTGCCTGGTCCAGCAAGTAGTCATAATCATCCGTGATTTCCAGATTATCTTCAATGCCCTCGTTCACATAAAGTGCCTTTGTGATAAGTCCCGCGTCTATGACATCCATCTCATCAATTTCATAGAACTCATACCGCTTGTTTTCTATAGCGGTCGCACTGACCCGAATGATTTTTTTTGCTGAAAATGCATCTATAATCGTTTTCGCTTTTGCTGTATTATGGGAATGCTCCTCGTCAATAATCACGATGAATTCAATCCCCTTTCGATGCGCATCAGCTATTCGGTCAAAGAGGTTCTTCCGTTCACTGTCCCGAATGGCGGTATTGCCGCGCTTTGTGACCAGTTCCCAGTTGATAAACGTGGTGCTTTCCGGCGCAAAGCCGTTTTGAAGAGCATCAAACAGGTTCTGGGTTTTACGATGCGAAGCAACTGCCCGCATTTTCTGACGGCTCTGTTCCTCCAAATCCCCCTTCCCAGGACACAACCAGATAAAGGCAATATCAGAGTTCACATTGTTCATATATTCATCCGCAAATGCAATCAGGATTATCGTCTTGCCGGAACCTGTTGGGGATTTCACAACTATTGTCTGTTTGCTGCGGCTGTCTGTCGTAAGTTCAAGCAGCCGCATCACAGCGGCCTCCTGAAAGTCAAAGAGGTTCAGCGTCAATCCAGTTACCATGTCTCGCCTATCTCCCTCAATTCAAAGTTGAAATAATAGTCCGGTATGATATGAATTTCCGTATCCTTAAAGAGCGCATTCTGCTCGGTCGTAAACAACACATTACTGGACACATATAGAGCTTTAACACCCGGATGGTCACTCCAATTTGCGGCAAGTTCGTCTGCCTCGTCATCATCCAGCACCATAATATAATACTGCCCATCCAGCTTTACGCCATGCTCCAGTTGTATCATCTCGGCGATATGCTCTAAGAGAGCATCCGAGAGGTACTCCTCATTTTTCGATACGAAATCCGTGCGGTAGTATTTCAGGTTGGCGGGGATACCGTCAGAATAAAAACTTCCTTCCTCCCCCTTGCCAGTTATAACAGTTTTTATTCGCGGATACGTCACGTTTTCACAAATACCATTTTCATTATTTGTGCAGATAATAAAAGCCCTGTTCCCGCCGTCTTCCCTATTCAGTTCAAGCACCGCCTGTGCCGTTGTACCTGAGCCTGCAAAAAAATCCAGGACAATTGATTCCTTTGTCGTTGTTTGTTCAAGCAGTTGCCGAATCAACTCAGTTGGCTTAGGAAAGTCAAATATCCTTTTACCGAATATTGAAACAATATCAGATGTGCCATTACGGGTATATATATCTTTACCTATAACAGATGAGAATCCTGGCCGCACTTCCCTCACCTCACTCAGAAATACTTTTCTTCTCGGTCTCCCTTCCGGCGTTTCGGGGAAAAGAATCCTGTTCTCATCAACAAGCCGTCTCATAGTATTCTTGTCATATCGCCATCCCATCAAAGGCTTTCCATAGTTAATACCCGTCCGATGATCTATGAAGTCATAATGCAAATTCGGTCGCTGCTCTTCCGTAGCTATTCCGACCATATTTCCGCTTGTCCAGGGTCCGCGAGGGTCGTTGTCCGGATTCGAATATTGAGTAGTGATACGTTCACTTCCTTTAAAATTCCTAATCCCCTTGGTTTTTGCATAGGCTAAAACATACTCATGATCAACAGACACGCCTGTGATATT
>JAUMWM010000061.1 GCA_030529705.1 Lachnospiraceae bacterium | reverse complement strand
TCATTTGCAGATTCAGCAATGTCCCCCTTTGTCTTTCAATTATTATACTCTAATACGTCAACCGAAACAACAACCCAAAAAATTCCATTTATATTATGCACTTGCGAAAAAAGAGGGGGCAAATTCCCCCTCTCTTTTCTTCGCTTAACTATATTGTCCCTTTGCGAGTAATGTCTGGATGCCAGGTTTACGGCATTTTCGCCGCGTACCAGCTTATTCTTTCGTACTTCCAGCCCTCGTTCTTCAAGATGCGGCCGCTCTCGCCCTTGCTGGCGGTATAGTGGTGGTTGCCGGTCCGCTGCACCGGATGGTAGTGCCAGTCAAACCCTTTCTGTAAAATGCTGATGAATTCTTGACTGTGTTTCATCGGTCACAGTGCCCATGGTCTGGAATCTTCCGGGTCAGAATTATCGTCCAGAAAATTCTGGGCGTAGGTCGGTGTGAGGTCATAGCGTTTTATAATCACACTCTTTATCTGATCTTCTCCCATTCCTGCATCACGTCCAAAGGCTATCGCTTCTTTAATCTTCTCCGTCCTCTCAGACGCCATCTTCACATATTCCGGACTTAGCATTGTCATCATAATCTTTTCCACCTCCCCTCTGTGCGCTTGAAGGTATTCGGCAAGGTATCCTCTTTGGATACACAAATCTATCGTAATAGCAACAGCTTCCTGCTTCTGCTCAGGCGTTTTCGCGGCAAGTACGTGCTCATCCCAGATACGGCAAAAGCCCATGTACTCTTCAATAATACCACCCTTGTAGTCTCCATGGATAATCCTTGCTTTGAACTCTGGCTTGTCAGGATTCCCTCCGAAAAATACC
Organism: Lachnospiraceae bacterium; assembly: GCA_030529705.1. Lineage (GTDB taxonomy): Bacteria > Bacillota > Clostridia > Lachnospirales > Lachnospiraceae > Chordicoccus. The sequence continues at coordinate 11,300 of JAUMWM010000061.1, read as the reverse complement.
TGATTCAAGGAAAGAACATCCTTTTCGACCTTCTTCTTTCCTGTGTAAATCACAAACGCCTCCACATCAGGAATGTCTATCTTGACAGAACTATACAAATCCACATTCCTCATCACCAGGTAACTCATAGCGGAATCAAAGTAATAATCTGCCAGACGGAAGATAATATTCATGCTCTTGGTCGACTGTGCCTCCGCCAAAACAATGAGCCTCCCTCTGGCCAATAACCCCAAGTCGTTATAAGGATGGATTGTCAGCACATTATCCAGTGTGACCAATTCCAAATCATCCTCTGTAATAGTTGTGTCAGCAGGAAACAGGTCTTTGTAAAGCTTAAGCTGATATTCCTTGCGCATGAACAGATTGAGGAACACAGAATTCTTTGCCTGCCTGTTCACGCGATTACGCTTCAGAGCATCGTTTTCAGCCTTATAGGCATCGCGTTCTTGCAGAAGCTCTTTGTATGTCAGTTTCTTTTCGGCCACTGTGCTTACCACCTGTTCCTCATATTTATATCGGCGTGCCATCCCATATTCCTAATCCATCCGAGATGGTACATTAAGTCAATTACAGTGTATCAGAAATCCAATCCGATTTCAACGAAAAACAAATAAGCCACATGGTTGCTTCATGAACTCCCCGGCAGCACTGGCTTATCGAATCTCCCTCTCCTCGTCAATAATTTCAGCCTCCGTGTTTTCTTCAACAAATAGCGAAATCTCGATTCTGAAGGCGAGCGATAAGGCTTTTCACTATCATTCTCTTTTCTTTCAGGCTGTGAACCCATGGTGCCCGAAGACTGAATGTAATCGTTGCTACTCTCATCTACACCTCCGGCAAATATCCCTCCTGTGACACTCCCCTTGACACCGCCAAAACGGACGAGGGACCATCATATGTCAACGCATTTCCGTCAATATCCGTAATCACGCAGCCGGCTTCTTCGGCAATCACTGCCCCTGCTGTGAAGTCGAGCAACATTTTCAATCCGATTCAAAATACCCATTCCATCACCTTTATGGTTTTGCAAAAATATCACTTGTCATGTCTTTTTGTCCCCATCTGGAACACTTCCATAAAATCACTGAGCGATATGAGCGAGGGTACAAGGGACTGCGAAGAACAGGGTACGAGGGACTGCGAAGAACAGGATTGACAAGATTCCGTCCCACTGTTAGACTTTATAAATACTTACGACAGAATCTTTCTTTCGTAAGGAGCGCCTATGGCGCGGAGAGGGATACGAATAAGCGTAAAGCGGTTGGCCTGCTTACTTCCGAAAGGAGACAAAGTATGTTGCCCCACAAGGCAACAGCAAATCGAGCATCTGAAAAGTGTTTTCAGGGAGGAGGTGAGAGCTTATGCCCATTACCCTGACATTTCATGTGTTCGGAATTACCGTCACAATAAAGCTTCAGGAGAAAAGCAACAGCCGCCACTCGGCTAAGTGACGGCTGTTTAGAAATAAACACCTAGTACAATAAATCGGGGTCAACCGCTTGTTGCTGTGTCCCTCTTTTCAATTGTTATTATAAAGTGTTGAGAAAATCCTGTCAAGTTAAAATGGCGTCCAAACCAGCATTGCGGCACGGCGCGGCGCTGCTGTTGAGCGTGATGGGCATGTGGTTCACCGCCATCATTCCTGGCCTCGACCGCTGGAGCAAACGATTCTTTCTGTGCTATTTCATCGCTTTTATGCTTTGCTGCCTTTCCAGCATGCTCGAAACGATCCCACTGTATTTCCCCATATCCAACGCGGCGTTCTATTCCATACTGACCGTGGAATCCCTGTTCCTTTCGCCGCCGCTGCCTATTCAGAGGATGACTGCCCCGCCACAGCAAACTGAAACTCGGGCTTTGATAATCGAATACATTTACTCAAACACTTTTTGGCGCAGAAATCAAGGTTTCATGACTCTTCAGAGCGAGTATTCGTGCCGCCAGTAGTTACCATGCTCTGCCTTAATTCATAGATTGCACGGATGGCGTCCTCATACCGGTCTTCCGGAACGCCGATCAGCAGATTCAATTTGCCCGCGCCCTGATTGATAGTACTTATCTCAATATTCTCTTCCGTGAGTTTTGCCAGGACGCGCACATTTGCATCGCTAGCTTCGGTCGCCTTCTCGCCCGTCACGGCAATCAGGGACAAATTTTCGCGCAGTCCGATGAAGTCCGGATTCAGCGTATCTCGTATCTCTTCGAGAAGATCGTCCCTGCAGTCCGAAAGCAAATCGCTGCGAATTACCAGCGTGATGGAATCAATCCCGGTCAGGCAATACTCAAATGGCAGCGACCTGTTTTTCAGGATATCCAGCATGAGGGCGCTGAATCCAGATCCATCGGAGACCATGACCTTCTCAATCTGCATGACGGACATTCCTTTTCTCCCGGATACGCCCGTCACGCGGTTTTTCAGGACGTCCGGAGGAAGATGGCGCATAATCATCGTTCCGAAATCCGAAGGCCTGTTGGTGTTGCGGATGTTTATGGGGATTTCCATTTCGGAAGCCGCCAGCACGGCATCCGAATGCAAAACGGAAGCGCCCATGTAGGAAAGGGTGCGAAGTTCCCGATATGTCATGTAAGGCACGGGTTCCGGATCTTTTACGATTCGGGGGTCCGCAGAATAAAGTCCCGAGACATCCGTCCAGTTCTCGTACAGATCCGCGCCTAATGCGCAGGCAACCAGGCTTCCCGTAATATCAGACCCGCCTCTTTCAAATGTATGTATCGTTCCCGCCATGTCCGCACCGTAAAACCCTGCAATTACGGCATGTTTTAAGGGGAGAAGCGAGGCGCGAATTGTTCGGATTGTCATTGCCTGATTCAAATGACCGTTTTCATCAAAGCAAATGCACCAGGAAGGATCCACAAATGTAAAGCCCAAGCATTCCGCCAGTATTTTGGCAGTCAGATATTCACCCCGGCCGGCCGTGTAGCCTTTCATCGGGTTCGTAAGAAGGGATTCTTCCAGACATTCTATTTCATGGTCCAGAGGGAAATCCATATCCAAATCTGTCAGAATGTCTTGAAACCTGGTCCTGACCTGATCCAGTTCAAAAGAAAACGGTTCGCCGGCCTTTGCTTTTTCATAACACGCAAGGAGAAGGTCCGTTATTTTGTAATCTTCCAAACGGCGCTTCCCCGGCGCCGAGACTACGATATATCTTCTATCGGGGTTATCCCGGATTATATCTATGACTTTGCGGAACTGGGATGAGTCCGCAAGAGATGTTCCGCCAAACTTGGCGACGACTATTTGCCTGCCCATTATGTCCTCCGATGGTCTGCTTTTACCACATTTTCGGCGTGATGAAGACGGCACAAACGCAGCATTTGTATCATTATAGAACAAAATCAGGGCGTTCAAAAGGGAGAGAACAAAAATAATTATATCATCGTGAAAAAGCATCAGTCATGTCTGACTGATGCTTTTTTATATCGACCCGCACTTACGAATGAACCACCGCAAACTTCAGGATTGACTTATGCATAACCGCAAAGATTGCCAGGTTCGCCGCATATTCGACCGCAAGCCCCGGGAACTGGACCAGCCCCGAAAGGATGTTTCCGTAAATGAGTCCGCCTGCGATCGTATAGCCGATGAGCGGAATGAGCGTTGCGACGGCCGCCGCCATCACATATGCATTCTTCCCCTTAAAGCGCATCCGGCTGTACTTTATGAACGCCCACGCCATGAAGGCCTTTATGACAAGCGTAGGGACTGTATAGGCCGGGTAGGACACCAAATCTGCCAGGGCAGATCCTAGACCGGATGCGGCGACCCCGTAATGGTTGTCAACGGCCAGGCAGAATAGGAGGATGACGCAGTTCCCGACATTGAAGTAGCCCAAGGGAATCGGAATCTGGATGAACCTGGTGACGACGAAGACAGTTGCCATCATTACAGCGGCCATGCTGAGTTTTTCCATTTTCGTTTTCATTTCATACACCGTCCTCTCCAAAATATAAGAAGCTTTCCAAAAATATATGATTTAAATTGAAGCAACTATATCCCTATTTGCCTACTTTGTCAATAGGTCTTTATTTGGCAACAAAACACTGCAGTTAAAATATAAGAACGCATTTGCACTTGCACGAAATGGAGCGTCCCCTTCTATGGGCCATTTTGCCCGAATTTTTGACTACCAAATTGACTACCACCAACCTTTTATAGCATATTACAATACAACGCAAGATAAGCAATATTACACAAATGAGGGTTAAAAAAACAGGGGAGAAAACAAAAAAGTTGTCTATGATGCACAAATACATTCATAGACAACTCTTCTGCGGAAGATGGGACTTGAACCCACACGCAAATAGTATGCACAAGATCCTTAGTCTTGCTCGTCTGCCAGTTCCGACACTTCCGCGTATCGGCTCACCGCCAACAAATGCTATTATATGCCTAGACTTGGCATCTGTCAACAAGAAATTTCATTTTTTTTGAGATTCCCTGAAGTTTTTGAGTTTTTTTTACCGTTCACGCTTTACGCTCATAAATCGCCCGTGTTTGCGAAAAAATGTCTTTTTCCATCCGGATACATCTAAAATTTCCCCATTCAACAGTCAGCGGCTCCCGGGCGGAAAAACCCAGTTTTTCGTAAAACCCGACCGCCACATCCCTGGCATCTATCCGAATATGTCGATACCCCAATTCCCGTATCCACTCTTCCGCCGCCTTAATCGTCATACTCCCAAGCCCCTTGCCCCGATACTCAGGAAGGACTACGACCCTGCCAATCATGACGGTTTTATCGTCCAACTCATAGAATCTCGCTGTCGCTATGGGGAATAAGCCGTCAAGAATCACGATATATTTCGTATCCGGCCCGTCATGCTCATCGAACTCCTCCCGGAGGGAGATGTTGTGCTGCCTGCCCATGCCCTGTATGCGGACATAATAGGCTCCGGTCTGTTGCCAAAGCTCCGTCGCTCTGATAATCTGAAATTGTCCCATGTCTTCTCCCTTCGTATACGAATCATAATAGGAGGATTAAGCTATCTTTTTTGCGGATATCATTCCAACCTGATAAAAAAACGTGTAAAATAAGCCAAGGATTTTTTCTGTGACAGCTCCAAATACCACGATAAAGAGGTCCATCATGAACAACAAGCAAAGCCAAGATACGTCCCGCATCGATTATATCTCCGCCCTGGTCACCGACATGCTGACCGAAACCCTCACGCCCTCACGCCTTGCATTTGCCGCTTCCCATCTCTTCGGCGTAGCCCAGAACGCGGCGCTTCTCGCCGGGATGCGGAATCAGGATGTCGAACTCTCCTACATAGCCGGCCTCCTGCATGATCTCTACAAGTTTACGGCAAATGTAGTCGACCGCCATGCCGAGGACGGCGCTGCATTTGTAAAACCACTGCTGCAGGACAGCGGGCTTTTCTCCCAAAAAGAAGTCGAGACCGTCTGCGGAGCCATTTATTTCCACAGTGACAAAGCCCATCGGCACCTTCCCATGGACGAAATCCTGAAAGATGCCGATGTATTGAATACCGTTTTGTCAAAAGGCGGCCGCATCGTGTCTGCCAGGCAGGCCGCCCGCTGGGAAATCCTGTGCAAGGAACTTGCAATTTTATAACAAGCATGTTACTGTTCAGTGCCCTTGGCATACAGAGCATCAGCGAAAAATCTTCACTTTTACCGCAGGCTATAGTTCAAGATCCTTCGCTTACACTCAGGATGACAAAGCACAATCTGATTCGGTATAGTAATGTCTGCGATCAAGATTCTTCGCTTACGCTCAGAATGGCAAGGATTAAGGCTAGGTCAGCGGTGAAGATAAACCAGCCTCAACAGCTCTACCATTTTGCCTCAATGGCCGATCATCCTGACCAGGTCGTTATACATGACATACACCATGAGGAACATCAGGAGGACGACCGCTACCATTTGCAAAGTCCCCTCTATCTTCTTGTTGACCGGCCTCCTGAGTATCGCCTCCAGGAACAGGAACACCAGCCTGCCGCCATCGAGCACGGGAATCGGAAGAAGGTTCATGACGCCGAGATTTGCCGAAAGAAGCACGATCATGTTGAGCATATTCATCCAGGTAATGAGCGGTCCCTCCGACTTCGTCTCCTCATAGGTCGTCCCGACGATGTCGACCACCCCGACCGGTCCGGAAAGCTCGTCCACGCCGTAACGACCTGTGAACAAGGCTCCAAGGGATTTGAGGACCGTTCCGATCCAGTAGCGCATCTCGATCAGGCTGTACTTCAATACCCCTATGGCAGAGGTATTGACGCGCCCCATGTTGTAGGAAAAACCAAGGTTTACGTTGCGGTTCTCTACGGGGACGATTTGCATTTGCAGTTCCTCCTCCCCCCGCTTCACGGTGAGGGACACCTCGCTGCCGTCCATGGGATTTGCATCAAAATACTCGTTCAGCTCCTTGGAACTCGCAATCTCCGTTCCGTTGATGCCGACTATGACGTCCCCGGCCATGACTCCGGCCTCGGCAAGCGGAGAACCCTCCGAAACGCCGTTAATCGTAGCAGGCACGTCATCCAGGTTGTACGTCAGGCCCAGCATATAGCGCGAAATGACATCCGGCGTATACGTCACGTCCTTCTTCTGCCCGTCCCGTTCTATCGTCATCGTTACGGTATCGCCTTCCTGCAGGTCGTTCAGGGCGAACCATGTGGATACGTCCCTTGCAATATCCACTCTGTCCCCCATAAAGGAAGTAATCGTGTCGCCGGCCATGAGGCCCGCCTGCTCGGCTGCCGACCCTTCCGCAACGCGCATGATTTCTGCCGGATCGTAACCGATGATGCCGATAATGATGATGGAGCAAATGAATGCGAGGATGAAGTTGAAAAGCGGTCCCGCAAATATAATTGCCGCCCTTCTGCCCACGGATGCATTTGCAAATGCCCCCTCCTCAGGGGTTTTGTCGGCCTCCTCGTCCTCTTCATCGTCATAGTAGCCGTCCAGCATTCCTTTCATCTGGCAGGAACCGCCAAATAGGAGGAGCTTTAAAGAGTATCTGGTGCCATTGTGCACCGTTGTCAGGATTCTGGGTCCGAATCCCATGGAGAATTCCTCAACATCCACGCCGTTCAGCTTCGCAACGAGAAAATGTCCGAATTCGTGGAACAGCACCAGAAGTGAGAAAATCAGGAAAGCTATGATCCATTTCATATAATAACGCCTCCAAAAAAGAATATGTTTCCATCAGAAATACCTGATATCCTGGTTCTGTAATTGTCATCCTGAGCGTAATCGAAGGATCTTAAACATAAAACTTACGTATGTGGTAAGGATTCTTCGCTAACGCTCGGAATTACAGGAGAATGCAGAACAATTACTTATCATTTCAAATGAAACAAAGGAGCTTTTCAGTTCCAGCGGCTGTGATGGAAAAAAGATCCTCCGCTTCACCCAAGAAGACAGCTGCGGGTGAAAACAGCTGTCATATATGAACATAGCGAAGAACCTTTAACATTCTGCATCTATAATGTGTAAAATATGTGTAAGAATACTCAGTAGAGTTCCATGACAAATAGAGCCAGGAAATATATGACCGGAGCCGTAAAGATTACGCTGTCGAATCGGTCCAGGATTCCCCCATGGCCCGGGATGATCCATCCGTAATCCTTAATGCCCTTGTCCCTTTTCACTGCGGAAGCAGCCAGGTCGCCGGTCATGGAAATGAGTGCACCCGCCCCGCAGATGATGCCATAAGCCCCCAGCGGCTGGCCAAATGCTGCCGCATAGGCAACGCCCAACAGCACAGCTCCGACAACGCCCCCGATTCCGCCTTCCACCGACTTCTTCGGACTAAGGACGGGAGCCATCTTGTGCTTCCCGAACAGCCTGCCGACGCAATAGGCGCACGTATCCGCCCCCCAGGAACTCAAGAAGATGAGCCATACCAGAATCTTTCCTGACTCCATGCTCCTCGTCAGATAGATAAAGCCGAGCATGACCGCCAGATATACCATCCCGAAGACGGTTGCCGTGACTTGTTCAGCCTTGTAATGTGGATAGGAGAACACGTAGACAAACATGGCAAAAAGAAACGTCACCACAAGGCCCAGCAGCATATAGTGGGATCTGTTGAAATACAGAGTCAGATAATAAATCGTCGCACCGACAAAGCCTGCCATACTGAGCAGATTAAGAGCCCCGTCTGGTTCCTTTACAGAAGTGGCGGCTTCCGCTTTATACTCTTTGCCCTCCGCTTTTTTCTGCGCTTTATTCCTGCGGACGACCAAGGTGGCTCCATAAAATTCATACATGCCCGCTATAGAGACAAGATACAGGGTCAGGAGAAGGACAGGTCCTCCCGTTATAATAGTCAGCAGGGCAATCAGAACCAGTACAATACCGCTAATCAACCTTGTCCAGAACATACTTACCTCCTATCAAAAAATCGCCTACGATTTCGGCTCACGGGTTCGGCCCGTGGGGACGGGGCGTTTTTGGCCGAAATTTTTGGTGCAAAAATACCCGGACCGCCGGGCCGAAATTTTTCGACCCAAAAGGACCGTCCCCGCGGGCCGAAAAAACTCGACCCAAAAGAACCGTCCCCATATGCCGAAATTGCTGCCGAACCCTTTGCCAAGGCAAATGACGCGGCAGCATGTTCATCCAGCATTATAGCACGTTCCCATATTTTTCCATGCAGTACGCATCAATTTCATCCTGCACGGCAAATATCTCATCCACCGTCGGGGACGGAATCACCTTATGGCGAGCCATATTCTCGGCAATGATATCGAATATCTGCATAAAGGAAATCTCGCCCTGACGGAAAATGGCGTTGGCCCATTCATTTGCCGCATTGAATGCCGTTGGCATCGACCCTCCGGTCCTGACTGCGTTAACCGCCATGGGAAGTCCCGGGAAGGTTTCATTGTCAGGGACGTCAAATTCCAGCCCTTTCAACATTTTAAAATCGAGCGGCGTAGCCGGACTTGGCAAATGCGTCGGATAGGTCAACGCATATTGAATCGCAATGCGCATGTCAGACGGTCCCATCTGGGCTATGACGGAACCATCCTCATACTCCACGGCCGAATGGATGATGCTCTGCGGCTGAATCACGACCTCGATCTTGTCTACCGGGACGTCGAAAAGCCATTTAGCCTCTATCACCTCGAGGCCCTTGTTCACCATCGTGGCCGAATCAATCGTGATCTTCGGACCCATGCTCCACGTGGGATGGGCAAGCGCTTCCTTTGCGGTCACATACATGAGTTCTTCCTTCTTCCTGCCCCTGAAAGGTCCGCCGGAAGCAGTCAGGAGAATCCTCCTGATTTTCGAGTCCGCCCTTCCCTGCAAGGCCTGGAAAATGGCCGAATGCTCCGAGTCGACGGGCAGTATCTGAACTCCTTTTTCCCTTGCAAGCGGGATGATAATATGGCCGGCGGTAACACAGGTTTCCTTGTTGGCCAAAGCAATGTCTTTCCCCGCCTCGATTGCCGCAATTGTCGGCCTGATGCCTATCATGCCGACGATTGCGGTCACAACGATGTCCGCCTCCGGCATCCGGCACATCTCTATCAGGCCGTCCATCCCGGAGACGACTCTTATATCCGTATCGGCAAGCTTTATCTTAAGGACAAATGCCGCCGCCTCGTCGTATACGGCGACAAGCTTGACGCCGAACTCCCGGGCCTGCTTTTCCGCAAGGTCAATCCTGCTCCCACATGCGATTGCAACAGCGCACATAGAGTCGCTGTGCATGCGTATGACATCCAGAGACTGGGTTCCAATCGATCCCGTAGACCCCAATACAGCAATTCTTTTCATCAGATTGTCATGAGCTCCTTCGTCTTAGCTTCTACCGACTTGTCGACCTTGCCGATATACTTGTCCGTTATTTTCTGAAGCTCGTCTTCAGCATCGGCGATCTCGTCCTCGGAGAGTTCTGATTTCTTCTTCATCTTCTTATAAGCGTCATTCCCATCGCGCCTGATGTTCCTGCAGGCAACCTTTGCATTCTCGCCAAGCTTCTTGACATCTTTCACGAGCTGTTTACGCCTCTCCTCCGTAAGTTCGGGGAAGACAAGGCGGATCACCCTGCCGTCATCAGTCGGATTGATGCCCAGATCGGATTTCTGAATGGACTTGATGATCGGCTTGACCATTTTCTGATCCCACGGCTGAATCTGGATCATGCGGGCTTCCGGAACTTGGACATTTGCAACGGACTGAATCGGAGTCGGGGAACCGTAGTAGTCCACCGTGATCTTGTCAAGAACGTGCGGATTGGCGCGACCGGCCCTTACGGACTGAAGTTCCCTCTCAAGATTTGACAAAGTCTTCTGCATCTTCTCTTCATACGTTTTATTCATATCGCTCATAAAAAGCCTCCTCATATATATGCAGATTCTATCTGCATCTTTCATTTTCAAATATACGATTACATATCTGTTCAGATCCTGCTAAACCTGTTCTATCCCGCTAAAGTCATTCTGATTCCACCCTTGTCATTCTGAGCGTTAGCGAAGAATCTTTACCCCCAAACATGTTTCATGTTTAAGATCCTTCGCTTACGCTCAGGATGACAAGGCATATATTTATGGAGTAATCATCATACCGTGACGACCGTCCCGTCTATATCGCCGTTCGCTGCGCGCACGATGCTGTTCTCCTCGTTCAGACCGAAAACAAGCATCGGCATCTTGTTTTCTTTCGCCATGACTGCGGCGGCGCCATCCACCACGCCAAGCCCGTCGCGAACGACATCCGCAATGGATATCTCCTTATATTTCTTGGCATTCGGGTTGGATTTCGGATCGTCGTCATAGACGCCATCCACGGATTTGGCAAGAAGTATTATTTCCGATTCAATCTCAATAGCCCTCAGCACGGTCGCCGTGTCCGTTGAGAAATACGGGCATCCCGTTCCGCCCGCGAAAAAGACTGCCTTTCCCGCCTCAAGTGCAGCAACGGCCGCATCCTTGGAAAACAGGGTCGTAAATGCGCCGATTGTGAATGGGGTCATAATTTCCGTTTTTATTCCCTGGGAACGGAATATCTCCGAGACATAGATGCAGTTCATGACCGTAGCAAGCATCCCGATCTGATCCGCATGCGTCCTCTCGATGGCATTTGACGAACGGCCTCGCCAGAAATTGCCGCCGCCGATCACGATGCCGACCTGCACGCCCGAATCCATGACCTGCTTAACCTGGGCGGCGACTCCCTGCACCGTCTTCTCGTCAAATCCGGTCTTCTTATCGCCCGCGAGCGCCTCGCCGCTGAGTTTTAGTAGTATGCGCTTCATATACCCTCCTCTACAAAGATGTTGACCTGGTTTCGTCCC
>JAUMWM010000060.1:9744-12126 GCA_030529705.1 Lachnospiraceae bacterium | reverse complement strand
GAACCCGCGCACCTGGAACCGGAATCCAGTGCTCTATCCACTGAGCTACAGACGCCCTTAGAATCCTTCCATAAATACAGGACCCGGCGCATTCGGAAAAACCTCAGCAACTCAAAGCGTTGATTTATGTCAGAATCCATACAGGTTGGTTTCCTGTAATGAACAGCCTGCCGAAGTACGGCAGGCTGCCCTCTGGAGATAATGAGATTCGAACTCACGGCCTTTCGGATGCGAACCGAACGCTCTCCCACTGAGCTATATCCCCATGCACGAGAAGTATAATAACTCTTTTTCGGGGAAATAGCAAGGATAAATTTGTATTTGTACTAAAATTCGTCAAATTTCTTTAAATCTGTTCGAGGCCATAGCAATTCATCAGTAGTAGCCAATCACATGGTAATCACTTCACGGTCCGCGCAGTACCGATAGACGTGGTCCGAGAGAACCTCCTGAGGAAGCACCTCGTGCTCATTGATCTCCCTCACCATGGCAGACAGGTCATCCGGATTGAACGCATCATCGACAGGCATGAGGATCACCTCATGGATGCTGCTCGGCAGGACATAGAGATCCGATTTGAATTCCCTGGCCAGCGTCTTCATCATATCGGGATACAGGATGCAGGAAGCCCCAAACACCTGCGACTTATTGGTCAGGATATGCATGGGCGTCATTCCTGCAAGCCCGATCATCTCATCAAGATCCTCGAAACACTGCTCTCCCTCTCTACCGTCCACCGTATAGAAATCCCTGAGAGTCTCACTGATTCCCTTGATTTTTGCCGGCTCGTTTCTAGGGGTATTGACCGAAGCGAGTTCCCAGAGTTCTTCCTCCGTCACGCCCCACCTTTCAATATCCTCATTCCTCACGGTGCAGGTTGCCCGAAGCAGGCATTCATCCTCTACCTCGTAAATATAGATCACAGCCAGGTCCATAACCTTGCGCATCGGAACAGTGTCAAGAAAATCCCTGTTCATCTTAAAATTGATAAGCTTGTACATCACTCTGGGACGAATCCTGTCAAAGTCCAAAAATTCTTCGACATTAAGATTCCGGTCAATGGAATACTTTTCATTCTCGGAGATAATCTGTCTCACGATCTCCTCGCCGCTTACCCCTTCCTGATACCGTTCCCAGTATTTCTCAAGATAGATGGTCGGCGCGACATTTCTCTCCGTCCGATGCATCGTAAGCCCGTCAAGAATGATGCCGTTGTTTTTCCTGACGCTGTGGATCGTCACCTGAACGTCGCATCCTGCATAATTGGAAAGCTCGGTCAATAGATACATTTTAAACTCTGAATAATTCATAAACACCTCCGTTTACGTGTTTTGAAGGGCGCAAGGCCCGGCCATGCATTTCGGCATCCTGAATTCAGGTTCGTCTTTCGTGTCGAACCTGATAAAGCAAAATGCCGGGTAATGCTGTTACAGGTACACAAAAAAAGAGCAAAGCAAATGAAAATCGCGAAAACTTAAAAACCTGTTGAAACAGGTCTTTACTGCCTGAACGGCAGGAAAGAGTTCCTGACAAATGTCATTTTGCCATTTGTCGTAAAATAAGATAAAAAGAATAGTAAATAATTAAGATGCCTCCCCATAGGGGAGGCATCGTCTCATACTCTTGAAAGATATTCAGATGTTCTTGTGTCGATTTTTACAACATCTCCGATATTGACGAAGAGCGGAACCTGAATCGTCGCGCCGGTTTCGACCGTTGCGGGCTTCGTTGCGCCCTGAGCGGTATTGCCTGCAAATCCCGGCTCCGTGTCCGTAACCTCAAGTTCGACAAAGAGAGGCGGCTCGATGGAAAATACCTGTCCATTATACGAGCATACCTTGACTGTGTCATTCTCTTTCACGAACTTAAGCGCATTGCCAATCAGATCAGCATTAATCATAATCTGATCATAGGTCTCCGGATCCATGAAGTAGTAGAGATCACCATCATTATAAAGATACTGCTGATCCTTGCGGTCAATCCTTGCTGCCGGGAATTTTTCCGTCGGACGGAACGTCTTCTCGACTACGCCGCCATTGATAACATTGCGCATCTTCGTACGAACAAAGGCCGCGCCCTTGCCCGGTTTAACATGCTGAAACTCGACGATCTGCATAACCTGTCCATCGATCTCGAGGGTTAAGCCGTTTTTAAAATCTCCTGCTGAAATCATGCTTTTACCTCCATAAATGTGTACTGATACATTCTATACTAAAAAGGACCTGGTTGCAAGAGAAAGTTGTGAATTTTCCATAGGTTGCCGCTTCAGCCCGCGGGGACGGTCCTTTTGGGCCAAAAAATTTTGGCCCAAAAGGTCCGTCCCCGCGGGCCGAAAAAATATAAAAGCGGGAACACAATGAGCAAAGTAGCACAAAATTACAA
>JAUMWM010000060.1:8376-9734 GCA_030529705.1 Lachnospiraceae bacterium | reverse complement strand
AAAGGACCGTCCCCGCGGGCCGAAGCGCAATCTCCTCCGCAATCTCTCGAACCCGCTTCCCGTCTGTCGAAACCACGATGTCCGCCGCACCCTCGTAAGCCTCGCGCCTCGCAGCCTGAAGCTCCCGGATTCCTTCCACCGTAAACCTTTCCCTGAGATTCGGCCGATAAGCCACTTCATCTGCAAGCCGCCTCAATACCTCTTCCGCACTCACGTCCAGAAGGACGATTCTTCCCATCCCCTTCATGCAGACCACGTTCCGCATCCTCAGGACCGCGCCTCCCCCGCATGACACAACCGAGGGCGGCTCATCCCTAAGCTTGCTTAAAAGATCCGTCTCCAGATTTCTGAAATGCTCCTCGCCGAAGCGTTCAAATATTTCAGGAATAGACATCCCATGCTCTTCCTCAATCCTCCGGTCCATCTCTACGACCTGTATCCCCGTCATATCGCCAAGCGCTTCCGAGACGGAGGTCTTTCCCGCTCCCATGAAGCCGATCAGGAAAACATTCTTCCTCTCGGAGAGCGTCTCATGCCTTCTCGCCAAAATTTCTCTCATTTCCATGACGTCGATCTGGCCGGGCGCGCTGTTTTTCCCTTTTGCCGAGGCAAATGTCAAACAGCTCCCGAACGTTTCGCCGTCCGTCCTCGTAATCCGCCCGGCTTCCCCCATGGAAATGAGGGCAAATGGCATTTGAAATTCCCTGCCAGCCGCCAAAGCCGCCGCCAGCACCTCGTCAACATCTTTGCCGTCCTGCGGAATATAGGCCCCCTTCGCTATGTCCGCCCCCATTTCGTACATCCTGCGAAAGGCATCTAAAATCTCCCCGCTGTCCGGGGTATGGTGGAAATCGTGCTGGGACATAACCACCTTTACCGACTGGTTGCGGGCCATATCGGCTATCCTTCGAGCGACCTGTCCGAAAGCGAACTCGACATCCACGAGGTCGATATTCCCTTCCATGATCCCGGAAGTCAGGACTTCCTCATAAAACCCGTCTCCGCAATCGACCAGCCCGCCTTCGCGCCTCGTCCTGAGCGTTAAGAGGACAGGTCCGTCAAACGCCCCTCTCGCCCTCCTCAAAAGACGCGATACGCTTTTCGGATTACGAAGTTCTTCAAAGCCATCCATCCTGATTTCTATCATGTCTGCGCATTCCCGAACGGCAGAAATGTCCGCCAGGATGTCTTCTTCCTTCCCGCTGACCGGCACTGCTATGACCGGGCTGCCTTCTCCAAAGGTCACCCCTCTGATTTCAAAAGATTTATCATTCATCCTTCCATCTCCTTTCGGCCCGTGGGTTTTGGCCCGTGTCGGCCCGTGAGTTTCGGGGCGCGGGGGGCGGGGCGGTTGGGGG
>JAUMWM010000060.1:0-8366 GCA_030529705.1 Lachnospiraceae bacterium | reverse complement strand
TAAGCGCACAAAAAAAACCACCCAAAACCCCCCGCCCCCACGGG
Organism: Lachnospiraceae bacterium; assembly: GCA_030529705.1. Classification (GTDB taxonomy): domain Bacteria; phylum Bacillota; class Clostridia; order Lachnospirales; family Lachnospiraceae; genus Chordicoccus. The sequence continues at coordinate 8,322 of JAUMWM010000060.1, read as the reverse complement.
CCGAAACCCGCTCAGCTTTCCTTGCCCTCCACTGTCTTAGATAGTATAATACTATCATAATTGCTCACGCCCTTATGGCATTCTGAGCATAAGCAAAAAGCTTTATCTTGAACGAATGCTTCACGATCAAGATCCTTCGCTTACGCTCAGGATGACAAAGGTTTATCTGTCTGCTAACTCTTCCATTACTTACGCCCATAGATAAAAACCGGCCGAAGCCGGAGAATTGGAGAACCCTATGCAAAAGTATTACCTGGTCGGATCGCCCGTCTCACACAGCCTCTCCCCCGCCATGCACAACCTCGCATTCCAAACGCTCGGAATAGATGCTGCCTATGGCCTGTGCGAAGCCAACATCTCAGAACTCCCGAATGCCATTCGGAAACTGAAAGCGGAAAATGCCTCCGGCTGGAACGTCACCATGCCGGACAAACAGGCTATGTGCGAGCTTTGCGACGTGCTTTCGCCGGAAGCGGCCATCTCCCGGTCCGTAAATACAATTAAAAATATAGACGGAAAACTCTATGGATATACAACTGACGGCGCCGGCTTCCTTCGCGCCGCCAAAGAAAACGGTTTCTCAGAAGGTATGCGCAACACGGTCCTCCTTGGAACCGGAGGGGCGGCCGTCTCCATCCTGATCGCCTGCGCGATGAACGGTGCAGAAAAGATAACAGTCTTTTATAACAGAGAGTCGTCTGCACAGAAAATAATCCCTGTCATAGAACGTTTACAGCACTATTTGTCGACAGGCAACCTGTCGGAAAATGCAAGCACTCCGGATGCCCAAGAATTGCATCTGCCTGAAATCACGCTTGCATCTCTCCATGATGCCGATACGCTAAATAGCTGCATCCGGCAGGCAGGCCTGCTTGTAAATGCTACAAATGTAGGCATGGCAGGCTCACACAATGAAAACGCCAGCCCCCTTGCAGATGCTTCCTGCCTCACGGCGGGGACGGACGTTTTTGACGCCATTTACAACCCAAGGAAGACAGTTCTGCTCTCCCAGGCAGAGGCGGCAGGGCTCAAAACCGTCAACGGCCTACCCATGCTGCTCTATCAGGGGGCTGAGTCCTTCCGAATCTGGACAGGCTGCGAGATGCCCACAGAGCAAATCAGAAAGAGTATATTCGTATAAGTTTCTTACTCCCGGCTCTCTTCCTCAATTATCTCCTGCACGATCTCCGCAGTCTTTCTTCCGTCCACCTCTATCGTGTAGTCGGCCACGCTCATGTAGGCCGGCTCGCGCTCCTTTAGCATACGGGTCACATGCTCCTCAAAGTCGCCAGCCCTGAGCCATGAATGCTTCTCCCCCTTGGAAAGCCGCTCTATGAGGAGCTGGTGGCTTGCCTTCAGATAGTAGACCTTCCCCAGCGCCTCCAAGTAAAGGGCGTTCTGGGGCATTAGAGCAAGGCCGCTGCCCAGCACGATGACGGACTTCTCCTGCACAGACTGCAATTCATCAAGTATCAGCGTCTCCATAGCCCGATAATACTCGTCTCCGAACCGGTCATATACTTCCGTCGTCCTCATTTTCAGCCTGGCTTCAATCTGTTTATCAATATCAATGAGGGGCAGTTCCAGCTCTCTTGCGAGCATCTTGGCGACGGCGCTCTTCCCCGACCCCATGAAACCTTCTAAAATAATATGAGTCATATCCTACCCTTTCTCTATATCCCTCAAGGACAAAGCTCCACCACTACCTTATGGTCATACCACTTTCCCTTGGTTCCGATAAGCGCAAGGTCAAATTCCCGGTCCAGGTACGGAACCGGAACATCAAAGCCGTTCACCGTCTCCGTCGTGCCATCACCATAAGCCACCTCGTCCTTGGTAGGCTGCAGCAGCACCGCCCCGTCCGCCTTGGCCTCCTCGGCCGTCCCGGGGTAAAGATTCACGATGTTCTCGGACTGCAGGCTGATATGAAGGGTCATCTGGCCGTCCTTGACCGTCAGCGTTCCCACGTCATCATATTCCTCGTTGACTTTGAACATTTTGCTGTCCGTAGTGAACTTTGCCTGGTACTCGCCGTCCGCAAGTTCCGTCACAACGGCAGAAGCGTCCGGAGCATCCGACGCTGCCGCCCCCTCATTTGCGAGAGCCGCCGCCGTATGCGCGGCATAAAGATCCTGGATGGCTTCAATCCTGCCAAGGCCTTCGATCTGGCAGTCTACCGTTTCAAATGCCCCCGCCGCCTCGAACATGCTCTTCCACGAATCCTCATCGTCTCCCGCCATGTCATTTTTTGCATGGTCCCCAGCCACGACCATAAGCGGGCGGAGGATGACCTTTTTATAGCCGGCATCCTTCACGGCTGCAATGATAGCGTCACAAGCTGTCTCCTCCGGCTCGCCCTCCACGGTTCCGATGAACACGTTATCATAACCAAGTTCCTTCATCTGTGCGGCCATCTGGCTGTAGCTCACTTTGGCCGTATGCGCAGTTCCATGGCCCATGAAGACAAATGCCGCGCCGTCCTCATTTGCCGCCTCAAGCGAATCGTACCCCGCGACCTTGACCGCCTCGGCGACGACCGCTTCCGCAACCGCCTTCTTATCATCGTTGATGACCGTGGCATCGTTCCCGACTTCCCCCAGAAGGGGTTCGGCAATCGCGACGCTCTCGAATTTGTCCGCATACTGATCCAGCGCGCCAACTAGCTCATCATATTCGGCGCCGTGCATCAGATGGGTCGGCTGAATGACGAGTTGCTTCACGTTATTTGAAACCGCCCTCTCAAGTGCCTGCGCCGCATTGTCGATCTTCTCGCCGTCCCTGGCCAAAATGTGATTGATTATAATCTGGGAGGTAAATGCCCGCCTCACGCTCCAGTCGGGATTTGCCGCCTGGATAGCCTTCTCGATACTTGCAATGTCAAGGGCGCGGCTGTCATTGAAAGACGTGCCAAAGCTCACGACAAGAATCTCCCTCTCCCCGATTTCATCCGCATTCAGCGGATCATCTTTGGACGCATCCCCCGTATCTCTTCCGAAGTAGTCAGGATCTGCATATTCGCCCTCGACCAGCTCCTTCTGTTCGTCCGTGAGGGCATCCCATGCGGCCTTTGCCTCCTCGCACATTTTATCCGTATCCTCCGTCCATTCCTGTACATAGATGGCGTCTATAAGCTTGGCCGCTTCCGCGGCTTTCTCTTCGTCGGCATGGCCGACATCCCCGGCAGCCGGATTCGCCGAATCGGTACTGCTATCTTCCGATGCGGCATTTGCTGAAATGTCTTCTGTCGTTGGGGTGTTCACAGAAGCATCCTCTATCTGGTTTGAAGCGGTAGAGTTTGTTGAACCGCAGCCCGTGAGCATGCTGCCTGCCATAAAAACGGCTGACAGGACGGCAAGGGTGCCAAGATATGTTTTTTTCTTCATGTCATTCCTCCAATTATTGTCGTAGTTACCGTTCATACTTCTGCTTAGAAATCGCCTGTATTTGCGAAAAGGGTCTGTGTCATCCTGAGCGCAAGCGAAGGATCCTTTACATAAAGCATCTGTTTTTGGTGAAAGATCCTTCGCTACGCTCAGGATGACATCTATGTCTGCGGGTCATGATACAATAAGATCCGCCGTTTTGCAACCTGCAATGCTAATCAGGTCCTCCGGCGCAAGCTCGATCTGGAACCCCACCTTCCCTGCGCTGACGAAAACCTTGTCGTACCCGGAGGCCGTCTCATGAATAAAGGTCGGAAATTTCTTCTTCATTCCGATTGGAGAACAGCCTCCATGGACATAGCCCGTAAGGGGCAGCAACTCTTTCTGCTTAATCATGCTGACCGCTTTCTCGCCTGCTGCCTTCGCCGCCTTCTTCAAGTCAAGCTCTTCCTTTACCGGGATAACGAAAACATAGTAAGCCCCGCTCTTCCCCTGCGTCACAAGCGTCTTAAAAACCTTGTCGGGCTCTTCTCCCAGAATCCCTGCAATCTCCTCGCCGCTCATCGTTGGATCAGGCTTATAGGTATGGCTTGCATAGGCAATCTTCTTCCCATTAAGCGCCCGCATGACATTCGTTTTTTCCTCTTTTTTCATATGAGCCTTCTTTTTACTGCAGATACCACTTCTGGGCGCCGGAAGTCGATGCATTCTTTGCCACGACATTTGTCCCGTCCGCCGTCTTGTTGCCGTTCAGATGCAGCACCGTTCCGAGGGCATTTGTAAGCGTCACGGTACCGTTCGAGTTTTTGACTATCTTCCACCTCTGGCCGCTGTCGGCATTCCACTTACTCTGGACGACATTTGTCCCATCCGCCTTCGTATTCCCCTTGACCGTGAGGACCAGGCCGGAGTTCACGTTCACGAGCCGGTAATAACCGCTTCCGCTGTAGATGACTTTGAACTTTTTGGCATTTACGTTGCTGTATTTGTACAGGTTCACGTTGGCTCCTTCCGCCTTGGACGAAGACGCGATGTTAAGCGCAAATGTCTTGTCTTTGGAAGCCCGCACTGCATATGTCCCGTCGAACGGAGTGCTCACCGCATCCGTCTCCGCTATATAGAACCGCTGCAGGCCGGAGCTGGCCGACACGGCCATGCTGAGGGTCGTTCCCTTGACGGCGGAAGCATCGGACATCGCAATCGAGAGTTTGCTGGCGGCATTTATGATGGCAAATGAATTATCCGACTTCTTTGACAACTTCCAGTTCTGGGCCGTCTTCGCGGTCTGGTCATACAGGACGAGGCCCTTGCCCGCTTCTAAGCTGTTCTGCTGCACCGCCAGCGTAAGCTCGCACTTGGCATTGATGAACTTCCATGTACCGTCCGAATTCTTCATCGCCTTAAACTTCATGGCTTCCGAACTGCTGCGGTCGGTGATGTAGACCTTCGTATTGTTAATCATCTTTCCGGAGTAGGAGCATACGGCCGTCTTCGAATTATTCTTCGGAATAAGCTGGTACGTCTTGCCGGAAACAAGGGAGGAGACGCAGTCCACAATCTCAAATGTCTTGACCCTGGTTCCCGTATAATCTCCTTTCCCGGTAATCGTGATCTTCGCCGTGCCGGGCTTTGTGTTATTGGTATACTTGACCGTATAATCCGTGTCCGGACTTAGCGTCTTACCATCTACTGTCACGGTGACGACCGGCGTATACGCTTTCCCTGAGTATCCATAGGAAAGGCTGACGCCAGCGACATTTGCCTTGCTGATATCCGTGAGAGCCGGCGCATCCGGATTTTCTATAATCTTGAACGGAACCGTCAGCATCCCTTTAAAATTCCCTTTCCCCTTAATGGTCGCCATCGCATCGCCGACATTGATATTGTTCGCATAGGTCACTTCAAAATCATTCGGAGCATCCGTCACATATGTCCCATAGTATACCCCCGGCAGCCAGACGACCAGCCTTGGCGTGACGGGCTTGCCGGTCCAGTACTGATCGGAAACGTCCGACACCCGAGACGTGGTTATATCCAGCGGCTGGATCGTGAAGTTTGCGCTCCCGTACCAGCCGGCCCGGTCATTGATGCCATCGACATTCACGGTTGCCGTCCCCGCATTCGTATTGTTCTTGTAGGTCACGATATAGTTTTCCTTAGAAATTTCCGTGCCGTTTGCCTTCACGACGCATGGAGGCGTGAGCTCCCACCCGTGATCATAGACCAGGCTGTAGCCTTCTGAATTCACGGCAACGCTCCACTTACTTGTTTTCTTTTTTATCGTAAAAGATAATGTCTTACTGCCGGTGTGATTGCCTTTCAGCGTGATCACTGCTTTCGCCGTACCCGCATTTACATTATTCTTATAGGTTATGTCATAGGACGCGCTATTCCCATTAATCGTGATCGGTTTCGGGAGCGGCTTCTTTTCCGTCCCGTCATAGGTATAGGCCGTGACAGCAAGTTCCGCATCGAAGCTGGATACCGCAAGAGGAAGAACTTTAAACTTGGCCGTGGCCGTACCCGTATAATTTTTCCGTAGCCGAACGACGACTTCGCTCTCCCCGGCGTCCCTCTGGAAATAAGCCGTCGCAGAGTAATCCGTGGAGCCATTCAGCGCAACTCCTTCCGCCGTCGTAACCGTATAGTCAGGACGATGATATTCGCCGTCATATACGAATTCCGTCTGGCTAAGCGTAATGACCGGCGTCAGCGGCATGGGATTTATCTTAAACGTCGTACTGGTAACGCCCCAGTAATTCCCTTTGCCGGTAACGAATATTGTCGCAGTTCCCGCATCGATATTGTCCCTGAAAGTTAACGCATAGTCCGTCCCCTTCTTCAAGGTCTTTCCGTTCACCTTGACAGTCGGATTCTGCGTAAGGGGAGAGCCGGTATACGTTTTTTCGACAAGGTTGCTGAATGTTGCCTGCCCAATCGAGGTCTTTTTAGGATCTCCCCAGCCCGCATAAATGTCGAAATTCTCCGCACAGTTGGTTTCGTCGGCCTTCTTGAGGACATTATGATCCTCTAAGTAAGTGTTGAAATCGTTATACATGCTGCCTGAACCGGCGGCAGAGATCAGATCCGTGCAGTTTGCGTCAGCATACCAGCCGGTAAATACATATCCATCCCGAACCGGGACGTGTTCAGACAGATAAAAGCGATCTCTAACCCAGCCAAAATCATTCTTTCTGGACGATCTGGACTTGACGGCATAAACCGGTTCGACCTGATTGTCGACCAGGCCTCCATTTGCATGTAACGTAACCGTCTTTGCCTCATAATAATCGATATGGATTTTAATCGGATCCTCCTCGCTGCCGTGCTTCTGATTGTCGAACGACCAGTTGTAGTCATTTGCTCCGTTAAAAAAGAATCTCCACGCTGAGGTAGACCCGTCCTCACTTTCAGAAACCTTGGTCGGCTCGTAGTTTCGATCCGCCTCCGTATTCGTCTCGGCATAAACGGATTTTAACATATATCCCTTGAGTACGGCCGGATGATGAAGCGTGAACTCCGGTCCCACCGTTGACCTTCCATCAATGGGGTTATAGGTGCAGGATAAGTCTTCCGCAAACAGGACGGATGGGTTTTGTCTGGCAAATTCCGCCACGACATTCTCATCCAGCACTTCGTTTATTTTCCCGGTTTCATACGTATAGGTCGTATAGTTTCCAAATGTATATTCAATCGGATGGTAGTTCGGCAGGGCGACCCATACCATTGTTCCGCCCGACCAGTAGCTTGCGCCATGGTCCGGATAATCCGCCTCGTATTGGACGGCCCAGCCGCTGGTTCCGCTATTTCCGCTGCCGGAATAATTGAACAAGACCGGGCAGTCAACGACCGTGATCTCAGTCACATAACTGTGCACGACCGCGGCTCCTAACGTCACAGATCCCGAAATGAGCAAAGGTCCCAGCCGGTCTCCAACGACCAGATCCTGCCATTCCCCATTCTTTACCAGGACTTTTCCCGGCAGCCCATGGCTGCCATCGAGCCCTGGACGCGGATCCACCTCCGGGATGATGACCAGTTTGTCGCCCGGATAGAGGATGCCGACGCCCTGCATATAGTCGCCATAATGCTCCCAACTGACCGCGGTCGGATATCCGGTTTCATTCAGGTCCAGATAATAGGTTTTCGGCTGCCGCGGGTTGGCCGGTCCGGTCGCAAACGTAGTCGCCGCCCCTACATAAGGGGGATCCTGCGATGACTTTGAGGCCTGGATGACGGCATTTGTCCCGACGGACGGTTCATCATTTGCCAGATCTTCTTGGGCGATGGAAGAATTATCTACCGCCTGATTGCCATTGCTTTCCTCCGAAACCGCGCCCACTTCTGCCGGAAGACTGCTCTCATTTTCGAGGTTATCGCTTCCTGCTTCCATCTCACTATCTCCCAATTCGGAGATATCAATGCTTGCCGAAATGCCGTCATCATCCTTTTCAAAAGAACCCTCGACAGCGCTTTCTGCATCGGACCTGGACGATTTAGCCAATCCATCTGACTCGGCATCGCCCGAAAAACCCTGCTCGGATACGTCCGTAAAACTCTGCCCTGATACGTCCCCCTGCATGACCTCTTCTGCGGCAATACTCTGTTCCGATGCGAATACCGCATATGTCGGCAAAGAGGAAAGACTCATGGCGACAATCAAAATCGCGGATATTAATCGTGACTGTATTTTCATAACGCCTCCTTCCAGTACAGTGTTTCATAAGTAATGATGCATTAAAATGCCTGGATTTTCCGCCAGTGCAAGGCGGAAGAGGGCGGCAATGCGGGCATTGCCAACCGATGACAACGAAGCAATGGCGAAAAAGACAGGTGTTTTAATGCAACAGAACTTATGAAATGCTGTACTTATCTATATTGTCGAAAAAATAACGAAAAACTACGCTTTTATTATAGCAGATGTACAGACATTTAGCAT
>JAUMWM010000292.1 GCA_030529705.1 Lachnospiraceae bacterium | reverse complement strand
GCCGCTGTAGATGGTAAAAGATCCTTCGCTACGCTCAGGATGACAAGGGCGATACTGAAAGCGTGAGCCGTAACGAAAGAAACATTTCTTCTATCCTTTGAACTGCTTTTACGTTGTCATTCTATTTCCCATGCGTTATTATAGGAACAGCTTATGCGGTTCTTATAATCAAATGCGGCTTACTGTGCAAGCTTTTATCGGATATGGCTTATGCAATTTCCGATAAGACATTTTTATAAGAAAAGCTTACAATGTTCCTATAACACAATAAGGCTTGCTGCGCAAGCCTTTTATCGGGCGTTGCTTACGCATTTTTCCATAAAAATTCTATTCAAAACACTACGACCCAACACGGAGGAATTACAATGACAAGACATGACAAAGTGCGAATCATTGAGATAAAGAAAAGCATCTTCGAGGATAATGATCTGGAAGCTGCGCAGCTGCGGAATGAGCTGAGGGAGCAGGGAACGTTCCTTTTGAACCTGATGTCATCTCCCGGCGCGGGAAAAACCACCACGCTGCTGCGTACCATCGAGGCTATGAAAAATCGTTATAAGATTGGCGTAATGGAGGCGGACATCGACTCCGATGTGGACGCGAAAAGCATCGCCACGACCGGCATCCGAACAATCCAGCTTCATACCGGCGGCATGTGCCATCTTGACGCAGGCATGACCAGGCAGGGGTTGTCAGAAATTGATGCGGCAAGCCTCGACCTGTGCATCCTCGAGAACGTCGGCAACCTGGTGTGCCCGGCGGAATTTGACACGGGGGCATCTGCTAACGCCATGATTCTTTCTGTTCCCGAAGGGGACGACAAGCCTCTGAAATACCCGTTGATGTTCTCGGTCTGCGACGTAGTCCTTATTAACAAGACAGACGTGATCCCTTACTTCGATTTCGATATGGACCGCTGTATTGCAAATATCCACATGCGGAACCCCAATGCGGTAATTATCCCTATAAGCGCCAAGACGGGGGACGGCGTCGAAGCCTGGGTCGATTGGCTGTCAAAAGAGTTGGATGCGTATGCATAATTATGTAAGTCTTCTTGAGCACATACAGGCGGCAAAAAGACCGGCAAGTTGCATCGTTCACTTACGGAATACTCCTTAACTATATAAGCATTTCGGGACGGATTCAGGAGGGAAAAAGACCATCAAGTTGCATCAATTAATGATGTAAGATTCTTAAATTCACAAGTCCTCCACGTCCACGCATCGAAACCCATTCTTCATCAACAGGTCTGCTGTAATGCCGGATCCACGGATCAAAGTTCCGGAAAAGGTTCCATCGTAGCGCTGCTTCACGCCGCAACTGGGACTCCTCGACTGAAGCACGATCAGATCCGGCTTTTCACGCTTAGCAATCTCCAAGCATTTGGCCGCGCCAAGCCGGAACTCTTTGTCCACGACCCTTCCATCCTTCGCTATGACAACATGGCCGCAAATCTCCGAGGGGATGCGAGGGGTCGACAGGCCGCCCATTTGCTCCGGGCAGACGAGAATAACCTCGTTTTCGGCTATCAGGCTCAGAACTTTTTCATTTCGGTTGTTACCGCCGTCGTATTTGCAGTTTTCACCTGCAAGGCAGGCGCTGACCATGATTTTCATGGAATTATCCTCTTATAAAAGAAATACAGGAGACCTGCTCCAAAGAGATGATCTCCTGCCTGATATACTTTTTTGGGGTTTTGCCACTGCTTAACGCTTGCTGAACTGCGGAGCGCGGCGAGCGCCCTTGAGACCGTATTTCTTCCTCTCCTTCATACGCGGATCGCGCGTGAGGTATCCTGCCTTCTTAAGCGTCGGGCGAAGTTCTCCATCCATTTTGCAGAGAGCCCTTGCAAGTCCGTGACGGATTGCGCCGGCCTGGCCTGTGTAACCGCCGCCGCGTACGGAGACAGTCACGTCGTATTTGCCGATTCCATCGACAGCTACGAGCGGCTGACGAACAACAACTTTCAGGGTCTCCATCCCGAAGTAATCATCGATATCGCGCTTATTAACCGTAATCTTGCCGTTGCCCGGTGCGACATATACTCTGGCTACAGAGCTTTTTCTTCTACCTGTACCATAAAACTTTTCGCTTGCCAACGTCGTATCCTCCTATCAGAATTTAATTTCAAGGACTTCCGGTTTCTGAGCGGCCTGCTCATGCTCCGGACCCGCATAGACATGAAGTTTCGAATACATCTGCTTGCCAAGAGCTCCCTTCGGAAGCATGCCGCGAACAGCGTGTTCAACGACTCTTTCCGGATGTTTTGCAAGCATCTCGCGAAGCGTGGCAGTCTTTACACCGCCGACATATTCGGAGTGGCGGAAGTAGATTTTCTGATCCATCTTCTTGCCTGTGACTTTGATCTTAGCAGCGTTGACAATGATTACATAATCGCCCGTATCAACATGCGGCGTGAAAATCGGCTTCTTCTTGCCTCTGAGAATGGTGGCGACTTCTGAAGCCAGATGGCCAAGCGTAACGCCTTCGGCATCGACCACATACCATTTACGCTCAACTTCATTCGCCTTCGCCATAAATGTGCTCATGGATATTTCCTCCTGATGAAATTGTCAAAATGAATATATACATGGCAGGGCGTCATTCCGGGGCATGGTATGAACTCTGCCTCATCCGCTTTCCCCTAAAGGAAAATTCGAATGCTTGCAGGATAAGTCCGCTTCCGATACCTTCTCTTCCGCGTCCATCCTGCTATATCTTTGGCAAATCGGGTCGCGACTCCGACTAGCCTTACCAAGACATAAAAATATCGTGCGGCCGGGAACGCCGCACGAATTATTATAGGAAAATCACGTGTACATGTCAAGGGGCGATTTTTATAAAAATTGGGCCGTCTTTTCACCTTCTCAGTAAATCGTCCTGACATCTCCTTCTTTCAGGCCGTATGTGTCGAGGAACCGCTGCATCGCCGGATAGTCATTGACCAGGGAAACCTCATGAAGGGTCCCGCCCTTTCGGTCCCTGAATCCGGCGACCTTCTCTCCCGTGCAGATGCTCGACCGGATGACCGGCTCATGAAGGGCGGGGTCGTAGGGGAATTTGCTCTCCTGTGTTTTCTTTTTTCTGCCAAACATGGAGTAAGATTCCTCCTTATGGTTTCGTCACTTATAAAGCTTTCCAAAATTTGTTGCTTAATTGCTCTGCATCCGCCTGTCATCCTGAGCGTCAGCGAAGGATCTTTTTTTCACTTGCCGGTGAATGTAAAAGATCCTTCG
>JAUMWM010000059.1:3302-12246 GCA_030529705.1 Lachnospiraceae bacterium | reverse complement strand
CCCCTAACGCCCGGGGGGCACGAACCTTTGGGGCCTAAATTTTGGCACCCAAAAGGACCGCCCCCGCGGGCCGAAAGAACCGACCCAATGGGCCGAAAGGACCCCGCAAACCGATTCATTCTTCCATGCCATACGTATGCCTAAGGAACCTGTCAGCAAGCTCTGGCCATACCGTAACCTCCGGAACCGGCGCATCGTCCCGAGTCAGCACCCCTGTGCCAAAATGGCTGTTCGTGACCAGTTCCTTCTTGGTTTCATTTGTTGCACCGATCTTGCCATCGAGAGCCATGCGAGTGAACCGGTTCACCTGTTCATAGGTGAAGCTTCCGTTCTGCCCATACTCCGCCCAGGCTTTATTGGCCAGGGAGAGCCCGTGGCGGCCATTTGAAAAAATGTGGATCGCCCTCGGCACGCCGTTTCTCCTCAAAGCGTTCATGTATATGAGCGAGTTTTCCAACGGAACGGTCTGGTCGTCCATCGTATGCCAGAGGAAAGTCGGCGGCGTATCATTGGTCACATGCTTATCGACCGAAACATAGTAAAGCTGATCCTCCCGCGTAGCACAGCCGGGAATCACGTTGTCGCCAAGCCATTTCTCCGCATCGGGAACGGCTACCTCCGGCTCAAAGTCATCCTGGACGCTCGAAAAGCCGAGAAGCGACCGAATCGTCCCGCCATGGGAAAGCTCCCCGCTGGTTATAACCGGGTAGCACAGGATGGCGGCATCCGGGCGCGGGCTTATCTGTGACAATCTGGTATCGATCTCGATGGTATCCTTATAGTGCACGCACAGGCTCGCCGCAAGATGGCCGCCAGCCGAGAATCCCATGACCGCGATTTTCTCCGGATCGATTCGATAGGCGGGAGCAATCCTGCGGATTAGCCGCATGGCCCTCGCCGCATCCTCGAGAGCCTGCATGCGGAGCGGGACGGCATGCATGAGGTTGACCGTATATGTCAGTACAAAACAGTTATACCCCCTGTCAAAAAACTCCAGAGCAACCAGCTCTCCCTCTCTGGCTGAGACAAATTCATATCCGCCGCCGGGGATAATGAGCAGGCCCGGCCTTATGTCATCATCTTCATCATGCAAATAGGTCATGAGATTCGGGATGAATCCAAATGCCGCAGGGTAATTGTATTCGCCCGGGTTCCAAATATCAATTCTGTTCTGTATCATAACGTACATCCTTTCAGACGGATTCTATATTCATGCATTCCAAATTCTACCGCTGCATCCATGAACGCAGCTTGCCAAAACGCGTCATCCTGAGCGCAAGCGAAGGATCTTTATTCAATAGAAGCATATATCTAAGTCATCCATAAAAGGGGACTGCCGCATCCTATTTAGCGACAGTCCCGCATTTTCTCTGTGTTGAATTACAACTGTCCGGCATTTAGAATCCTTCCAAAATAACGATTCAGCATGAAGCGCCTATGTATTATGTCCGAATCCTAAACGGCATACCCACCGCGCTACGAACTATGTCAACACGCGGCATCTCCCGCTATCAGGCCTTGCACTCGCCCATGCCCAGCGGATTTCCTTCGTTGAAGTTGCGGGCATTCTCAAGCGTTACGGCAGCGATAGCCTGAAGGGCCTCGCGCGTAAAGAACGCCTGATGCGATGTAAGAACAAGGTTCGGGAACATCAGAAGCCTTGCCGTGATGGAAGACTGCAGATAATCATCGGAGTGATCCGTGTAAACATTCGCATCTTCGCCTTCATAAACGTCAAGAGCCACGGCATGGAACTTGCCTGCCTTCAGGGCGGTAATCAGAGCTTCCGTATCAATCAGGCCGCCGCGGGCTGTGTTGACAAGCATGGCTGTATCTTTCATCTTTTCTATTGCGGCAGCATTGATCAGATGATATGTGCCTTTTTCGCCCATGATGAGCGGCGCATGCAGGGAAATAAGGTCAGACTTAGCAAAGAGCTCGTCCTTGGTCACATAGGTGAGGAGGCCTTCGTCTACCAGGCCCTGGTTCGGGAAAGCGTCCCATGCGATGACCGTCATGCCGAATCCCTTGCAGATCCTTGCCATGCACTGGCCGATCTTTCCTGTTCCGACGATGCCGGCAACCTTATTGTGAAGGTCCACGCCGAGAAGTCCGCTGAGCGCGAAGTTGTTGTCCTTGACCTTCGGAACGGCCTTGTGCAGCCTTCTGTTAGCGCATGTGATGATGGAGATAGCATGCTCGGCAACAGCGTACGGCGAATATGCCGGCACGCGGATAACTGTGATGCCGCACTCTTTTGCCGCCTGAAGATCAACATTGTTGAAGCCGGCGCAACGGAGAAGGATGAGCCTGACGCCGCATTCCTTGAGGGTCTCGACAACTTCCCTCGGAGCCTCATCGTTGACGAAGATGCAGACTGCGTCATAACCTTTCGCAAGGCCCGCTGTTTCCGGGGTAAGACGGGTACTGAAATACTTGATGTCGCAGTTGTATGTGCCTTCGCCTTTGTCCTTAGCCAGCTCGCTGAAGAAGATGCGGTCATAGTCCTTCGTTCCGAAGAAAGCGATCTTAAGGACTTCGACTTTCTTTTTCTCCTTGAACTCGTCAGCAAGAACCTTTTCTATTGCCGCGAGAGCCGCTTCTTCATCGCCGCCTTCAGCGGAGATTTCAAGCTGGGAGCCTTTCTTTGCGCCAAGGGCAAGAATCTGGAGAACGTTGTTGCCGTTCGCTTTCTTGCCGTCCAACTTGATGGAGATGGCGGAAGCAAGGTTTACGCATGTCTGTGCAATGTTGGCTGCCGGACGTGCATGGATGCCGAGATCGTTCGTAACCTCATAGATAAATGATTTCAAAGTATTTCTCCATTCTGGAGCGTTCCATTGGAAGATATGCGGCGATGTCCGCCCCGGCTTTCAGGCTTATCCGGCACATTGCGGATTTCTGGAAATCTGCCGGATGCGGGCTGCCAGCATCCTATCCTCCGAGAATCCTCCCTGACGCCCCCACAGGGGGATCCCAAATGCAGGAGGCTTTCAACAAATCTTGGCATCCTGCGTTCACGAGTTACTACATCTGGTTGTTATTTTAGCACAAATCTACATGAATTGGTAGTATTTTCCTGATAAATCCGTCATATTTCGCCTGCGCCTGCGAGCCGAGATTTTAAGATAGCAGCTCCAGCAGCTCCTCCCTGCTGATTGCCGCCGAGGCCACTCCCTCGGCCTGCAGGATATCGTCCGCAAGCTTGCGCTTCGCCTTCTGCATCTCGAGAATTTTCTCCTCTATCGTCCCCTTGACGATCAGCTTATATACATTCACCACCTTTGTCTGTCCAATCCGGTGGGCGCGGTCCGTTGCCTGGTCCTGCACGGCGAGGTTCCACCACGGATCGTAATGGATGACGACGTCCGCCCCGATCAGGTTGAGGCCCGTGCCGCCCGCCTTGAGGGAAATCAGGAAGATCGGAACGTCCCCCTCGTTGAAAGCCTTCACCATGGACACCCGCTTCTCTTTCGGCGTGGAACCGGTAATCTTAAAGTATTCAATCCCTCTCTCCTTCAGGTCCTCTTCCAGCTTTTCGAGCATCTTAGCAAACTGGGAGAAAATGAGCGCCCTGTGGCCTCCATCAATCAGAGATTCAATCAGTTCCAGGCACATCTCCCGCTTGGCAGACTTCCCGTCATAGTCCTCAAACATCAGGGACGGGTCGCAGCAAATCTGCCGGATGTGCATAAGCTCGGCGAGAATTTCGATTTTCCCCTTTCGGAAGTCTGATTCATTGGAAGACTGCAGCTTCTTTCGCATCCGCACGACCTGGCCGTCATACAGCTTCTGCTGCTTGCTCTCCATCCGGGCAAAACGCACTTCCTCCAGCTTGTCAGGCAGGTCTTTCAGGACCTCGTCCTTCTTCCTTCGGAGGATGAAAGGCGTAACCATCTTCCTCAGCTGGTCCATGGCCTCCTCGCTCTCGCCCTTGACAATCGGCGCCTCAAAACCTTCCCTGAATTGTTCATACGAATACAGAAGGCCGGGCATCAGGTAGTCAAATATGCTCCACAGCTCCCCGAGCCTGTTTTCAATCGGAGTGCCAGTTAGGGCGTATTTCGTCTCCGCCCGCACCAGCTTCAACGATTTTGCCGCCGCCGTCGTCCGGTTCTTTATGTACTGGGCTTCATCCGCCACCAGGAAGCGGAACGTCTTTCCCTCGTACTCCGTTATGTCGCGCTTCAAGAGATCATAGGACGTAACCAGGACGTCCGCCTCCTCCCAGGACGCAATCAGGGCCGCCCGCTCCTTCTGCGTCCCCGTAACCAGCGTGACCCGCAGGCTGCCGGCAAACGTATCAATCTCTTCCTTCCAATTATATACCAGGGAGGCGGGAGTCACGACCAGGGAGGTGTGATTCGCGGCCGCGTTCTCATTCTTGTCGGCGAGCAGGACGGAGATGACCTGCAGCGTCTTGCCAAGCCCCATGTCATCCGCCAGAATCCCTCCGAAATTGTGGCTGGCCAAGGTGCGCAGCCAGCGGTATCCGACCGTCTGATATTTGCGGAGCGTGCCCTTTAGGGAGGACGGGACGATAAAATCGGCATCCTCGATCGTCTTGAATTCCTTGATCAGGGATTTGAAATGCGCATCCCTTGTCGCATAAATATCCTGCGACGACTCCAGCATTCGGTCCAGATAAAGCGCCCTATAGGCCGGAATGTGCGTTTTTCCTGTAACGAATTCCTTCGGCGAAAGGTGCAGGGCGTCCATCATCTCCGAGAGGCGGGCGATGGATTCATTTTCATCCAGCTTGAAGAAATCACCGTTCTTTAAGGTGACGTATTTCTTTTTCTTCTTGTAGCTGAACAGGATGTCGAGCAGTTCGTCCGAACTTAAATCAGAAGACGTTACCGAGAGATCGAGGAGGCTGCTCTCCACGGACAGGCCGACGTCGAATTTGCTCCTGTTCCTGATCTTCAAGGCCTTAAAACGGTCCGTCATGCGGACTTCGCTCCGCTGCATGATGGCGGGAATCCCTCGATCCAGAAGGTCGAATGTCAGGTCTGGGTCTTTCTTTGAGAACAAAATCTTGTATGTCGGATCATAACTTGTGAAATACATCCCAAGGAGATCCCGCATGCTCACCTCATCTTCCCAGTTTCGGTAGGACTCCGTCCCCCCGTCTTCCAACACATCCGTGAGGGAGCAGCGCGCATTGTCATAATAGACGTCGCATCTGCAGATGAGGGCTCCCGAATCCACGTCAAAGTAGGTGACATATTCCGGCTCCGGCGGAAGAATCGTCGCGACGGCCGCCTCTGTTTCCGAATCCGTCTCGATATTCACGATTTCCCGAAGTGCCGGCAGGACTTTATGGTAGAATTCTGACAAATGCCCCCTGCCTATCATGATGCGCACGTATCCGCCATGCTCCGCGTCGAGCACGGTGCCTAGCGCCTCGGACCGTTCTTCGGATATGCGGTACATAGAACCTTCCGAAATAAAGTACCGATGCCTGATGCCTTTCATCATCTCCGGCAGGTCGCCGGTCATGATAATGCCGTCCAGGACCCCTTTAGGACCCCTGTTGGCCTCTATTTTAAGCGTAACTGATAAGTCGCCATCCTGAAAGAACAAGTTTGATTTCGTCCGGCTGCCCATGGTTTTATCGGTAAACTCAATCGTATCCCCCACCGCCGTCTCGAAAAAGCTGTCAAGCTCGGTTCCATCGATATCAACTCTGTCCTTTGTAGGCGCAATTGCCGGATCGCCATAGCTTCCGTATCGGCTCCTTAAAGTATATTTCGATATCTGATAGTCCTCATCCTGAAGATAGGAGTCAATAAAATCCAGCCATTTGATGGATTCCGGAAGGACATGGTCTCTGCCCAAGGTCAGGGTAGTCTTCGAGCCAAATGTCATCTGGCCGCCTTTTCGCATTGCCTCCTTAAATTCCCGCAAATCTTTGACTTTATAGAGTTTCTTTGCGCCGGCGCGGAAATTTGCAAACATCCCGTTCTCATCCATCGTCAGATAGGGCACGATGGTCAGCGTAGGCGCAACTTCCGCATCAGACACAGTTCCGGCGATTCCACGCAGGAACTTGACCCCGGAGAGATTGGTCGAGTCTCCGGGATTTTGCTTTTTCAGGTAATCATCGAGGAGCATGATGGCCGCTATCTGGTGTTCGCAGGCGTACTGGTCGTTCCCATAATACCGGCCGTAACTACAGCTCCATCCCGAACATGTGGACGAAAGGATGTGGTCGCGGTTAAAAGTAAGCCTGACCGTCCAGTTGGAATAGTATGCATACGTCTCGCCGCTTAAGGTGGCCTCCCCCACCATGTCCTCCGAGCTCGTGCCCTCCCGATACCCCAGCTTGACAGAGATTTCAGCATCCTTGTTTTTCCTGAGATATTCCCCGGCTTTCTTTCTGTCGGACTGCTTCGTCTTCATACCGGGCAGAAAGTTTTCGCTGTGGAAGTAGCGGTAGTCAGATGGGACAAATGCCGTCGCCGCCCCCTCCACGGTCCTAACCGACAGTTCCTGTTTCTGAAGAGCGTCAAGGTCAGAAAAAAGGTCTTCTTCCTGCGCAGCGGATTTATCAGGCTTTCCGCCTCCCTGCTTTCCGGGTTTCTTTTTCTGGGCGCGGGGCAATGATTTGACACCCTCCTTCCCTTCCGCGGCCATGCCGACGGATTTGGCGCCGGACTTGCTGCCTTTGCTTCCTTCTAAAGTTTTACTGGCTGATTCGACGCCGGGCTTGCTGCCTTTGCTGCTTTCTACAGCCATGCTGGCTGATCCGAAACCAGGCTTGTCCTCATTGCTATCCTCCTCATCGTCCAACTCTCTTTCCAGATTTGCCGCAAGATTCATGGTTTTGTTCAGAATCCTTTCCAGATAGAAAAGCCCCGCCGCCATATGTTTGCAGTACATGCCTTCCTCGGAATCCGAACAGGAACAGGAAAGGTCTTCGACCTCGTCAAAGTTCATCCCAATCTCGACGCGATAGTTCCGCTCCCCGCGGACAACGAGGGAATATCCTTCATATTCCTTGACGAGTTTTTTGGCTTTGCCGGAATCACAGTACTGCTTGCCTTGGCTTAATGTTTCAGGGTCAAATAACCGGGTCCAGTTTCCATGAGGGCTTTTCATCATATCATCCTCTTTTCTTGCGCCGCGCTTTATGAGCGGGCGTCGTTCGTGGCAGATTTTATCACATTAGCGCTTAGAAGAAATTTCTGCGCAAAATAGCAAAAAATCGCAGGAGAAGAAACGTCCCCGCCCTGCGAAAAATATGCTTCTTGCAGTTTTAGGATTGCGTTATATTGCAAAACACAATTCTACCATTCAAAAGATGGGTAGGCAACAGTGAAAATCTAACAAATGCCGTGATAGACAATCACCCTCCCATGTGTTAGAATAAGTAACCTATAGAAACAAGGAGGATTTTTTATATGCACAAACCTATTACATGCCTTCTTTCCGCTCTCCTCGGCGCGGCTCTCTGGACTTCCGCCCTTCCGACGCCCATACAGGCAGCTTCCGCGCCGGTCATAATCCCCGGCGACCTGGCTGTCCTGACAGACATACAGATAACGGATGTCGACTCCCCTAAGGCGGGAGAACCATTTGACACAACGGCAACTGCGACTGCTAAAAACGGCAAGAGCTGGACTGTAACCGTATTCTGGATGGACAAGCAGGAAATGTCCGAGGAAGGCCTGAAAGAAACGGATTCGACGAAACCGCTCATCGCATCTGACGGTTCGAGCTGGGTATTTAAAACCTACGAGGCCGTTGATAAGAATTCCGACAGTCCGTCCGCTTCCGCCGCATTCAGCGTCAAGACTACAGATGGAACGACCGGCACATACTCCTTATATCCAATCCAGATAGGAAACGAGGAGGCCGCCCTTGCTGAGGACGGCAAGACGTACATGCCCTTGATTATGTTCTATCTGGAGGACGGCTATACATGCGACGGGACCGTAACCCTTGACGAATACCTCCAAGGAGTATTCGAAGAGACCGGCGGCATCCTTTCAATACCCGATACCGATTCCGGCATCACTTACATAACCGGAACAATCGTAAAGAAGAATGCCTTAGAGACCCGCCCCGAAGAGCTTCCGCCGCTCAACCCGACAATGATTCCTGCATCTTCGGGTACGGCTTCTTAAAACATAACCTACATGGACGGTTAAACCGAGAGTTTTGTCATCCTGAGCGTAAGACAAGGGCTTTTATAAACGCCGCCGGTTTCAAGCCGCTTTTTCGGCTTGTCATCCTGGGCGTAGACAAGGGCTTTTATCAAGGCCGCCGGTTTCAAGCCGCTTTTTCGGCTTGTCATCCTGAGCGTAAGCGAAGGATCTTTATGTCCAGCAACTACAGTTGGCATAAGATCCTTCGCTTTTTATATATCCGAATCTAATCTGCATAAAGCA
Source organism: Lachnospiraceae bacterium (assembly GCA_030529705.1). GTDB lineage: Bacteria > Bacillota > Clostridia > Lachnospirales > Lachnospiraceae > Chordicoccus. The sequence goes on along the minus strand of JAUMWM010000059.1, from coordinate 3,850 downwards.
GAACGATGGTTTTTTGTAAAGATCCTTCGCTTCGCTCAGGATGACACCTATTATACCATGGGTACAGACATTTTTAGTGTGGAAGCGTAAACAGTAACCATCACTTTTACCATTATGAGCAGAAAAACATTTGTAAGCGCCTAACCCTAACTCATATCAGCGAACGCTGCCACTCCTTGCTCACGTCCATGGTGTTTTGCAGGAACTTCAAGTAGAACGGACGGAGCGACTCGTCCTCGACCAGTCGGCCGCGCGACTCAAGGACGCGCGCCTCCTGCTCCAAATCCTCTATAAAAAGCCCATGTTCCTTCTTATAATATGCAATCTCGCGCGCCGCTTCCATGCGCCGCACAAAAAGCCCCGCCATCTCGGCATCTATTTTCCCTATTTCTTCTCTTGCCTCTTTTAGGTCCATCTACTAATCTCCTCTAGAATATTTCAACCTATGCTTTTGTGTCATACACTTTCGGCTCTTGGGGACGGGGCCTTTTGGTGGAAAAAAATACAACCCAAATACACCGCACCCAACACCCCAACCCCACACAACC
>JAUMWM010000059.1:0-3292 GCA_030529705.1 Lachnospiraceae bacterium | reverse complement strand
TTTTGTGTGGTCATCACGTGGGGGGGTGGGGGGGGGGGCGGGTTGGGGCACAAAATACCCCCCAAACCCGCCCCGCCCCCCCGCCCCCGAAACCGCTCAATGCCCGTATTACATGTTTACGTTGAAAAGGTTCCTCAGCTGGTTCACGATATCATCGCTGTCTGCATTGATCAGCGTCGCCTCGTTAATCTCGGACAGCTCCTTTAGCTCCTCGGTCTCGCTCATATTATAGCCGATGCAGTAAACGGGGATTTGCAGGCCGGCCACGATCGGCTTGATCCTGGCGAATTTGTAGCCGGCATTCTGCTCTCCGTCACTCAGGACAAAAAGCATCATAGACGCATCCGGAACTTCCTCGGCCTTATCGAGCAGCATTTTGAGTCCTACGACAGTCGCGTCATAGGTGGCCGTGCTGCCATTTGCATTAAGCCCCTTCACTGCGCCGGAAAAATACGCCCGCTGCTTATTGCCAAACTTGTCAATCGGAAGATTGATAAAGACATCATCGGAATAACTGACGAGCCCCACGTAATTGTCGGAGCCGATGTATTTGGCCGAGGCAATCAGGGATTCTTTCAACGTGTTGAGCGGAAGGCCGTTCATGGAACCGCTGATGTCTGTCACAAATACCGCAATAATCGGCCTGCCGCCGTTTTTATTTGTCTTCCACACGTCCTGCGCCGCCAGGTAACCCGCTCCGTCAAGCCCGGTATCCTGCCCCTCATAGTCCTCGTGCCTGTTGAAGCCCCTGTCCGCGGCCAGCTTCTGGTTCTCGTCGGTCAGGCAGTAATCCGCAAACGCTCGGGCGGCCTCCTGCTCCTCATCGGATACATAGTCAAATGTATAGACCGGGTGGTCATGGCGAATCCCCGCCGGCGCATAGACGTAGCTTTTCAGCTCCGGCGTGTTGATGTAAGCCTGCTCCTCCATGACCATCGCGTCGATGATGCCTTTCTTTGCGGAGTTCCTCAGGACTCCCGTCGTGTAAGCCGCCGTCGGGGCATTCTGCTGGTACTCGATCAGCTTCTGGGTGGCCATCTGGGATAAAGGATTGTCGGAGTCAAACGCATACAGCATGGCAGTTAGAATATTGAGGCCCGTGCTGGACGTATATGGGTTTGTATAGGCAAATACAAGATCCCCCGCAATTGCAGCTTCCAGCACTCCTGATACCGTCACATCGCCGTATTTCTCCGTATAGGTATCATAAATTTCATCCGACATAAGGATGCCCGCCGTGTTGCCGGCTATCCGTTTGCAAATTTCTATAGTATTGATGCCGGATGCATCAAGCATTTTGCCCCATGCAAAATTTGAGGGTATGAAAGCCTGCGGCCTGTAACCGCCGTCAACCATGTAGGTCAGAACCTCGCCGGATGCCATCTTGCGGATGGAAACGCTCACCCGCTTGTCGTTCACCGTCTGGCCGGATTTGTTGAAATTCTGCGCGACGATGTTCAGCCAGTCGTCCGGGGCGCTGGAAGAGAGCTCCGTGGCGGCAGCAATTTCGATGTTAATGTCCCCATCCCCTTTTACCGGCATTTCGAAAGTATCGATGTCAGCCAAAGCGGCATCGCTTGCCAGATCTTCCGCATCAAGGTCAAGCTGAGGCGTGAGGGTGGCCGGCTTCACCGCATCTGCAAGCGTCCTGACTTCCTCAACCGCATCATCATACGACAGGGCATAATCATTCTTGACGGAGACAACGTCATCTTTTCCGTTTCCCTTGCTTCCACCGCCGCTGCTGCCGCATCCGACGAGAAGGACGGCCGCCAGGGCGACTGCCAGGGCAGCCTTTCTTTTTTCAAAAAATCGCAAACCCACCGTAAATACTGTACTTCTTTTCATTTTCACAATACCTCCTGATGAAATATTTGAGGAAAGTTATAAAACACTGAATGTATCTCGAATCGCCTCGTTACAAAACTTAATCTTCTCCACCGCATCCTCCGACTTGATATTCTCGTTCACGAAGTCGGCCAGCGTGATAAGAAGGCTCTGCACATAGCCAAACCGCTCCTCATTGCGGGCTAACATGCTTTTGTAGCGGTCCATCGTGACATTTGCATCATCCGATACTATCATATAGTTCGTGAAGGACTTGATATCCCTGCAAAGTTCAGACTCCACATCCTTCAAGATATCTTCCGTATAGGCAAATGCCTCCAGCTCGTTGCTATCAAGCAGCTCCCTGAGCCTTAACTGATAGTCGTCCATCTGATCAAGCTGCCGAACGCACAGATTCAGCGGAAACTCCGGATATTTGTCCTGAAACGACCTGATGCTCTCGCGGATATCATCCGGCGAATAGGATTTCTTCTTCTGTCTGCGGTCCGCCTCGACATCTTTTATATTTCTTTCGACCGCTCTCTTAGACCCCAGGGACGTTATCATAAGAATGATGCCAATCGCGCTAAGCAGAGGGCCGATGGCCAGAACTACGTTAAGCCCGCCCATATACGTCCGAAACGTGGATATTCCCTGATAAATAACAATATCGCTTTTATGCGCAGCGACTGATAACCTTCCCAAAATGCCGATGGCAGTCAGGATGACCCCCGCCAGACATAACAGGATGCCTCTCTTTTTCTTCATCTAATCACCCTCCATTCGACCCGTGGGGACGGTCCTTTTGGGTCGAAATATTTCGCCCCAAAAGGACCGTCCCCAAAAGCCGAAATAATTCAACCCAAAAGGACCGTCCCCATGGGACTATTCCTCTATGCGGCAAGCTTCGGCAGCCTCCCTGACAGCCGCAAATATGCGAATATAGTCTGCGGCAGCCGATTGCACCAAAGCGGCCTGCATTCCCTTCGCCGCATTCTTTAGTGCCTCCGCATAATCGCCGTATCGCCGGATTGCCTGTTCAGCCGCAGCGGCCGTCTGGGTATGCACTACTTGGGAAAGTGCCAGTTCTTTCCTTCGCTCCGCAGAAATCTCCCTAAGCTCCGGTATTTCACAGCCGGCAAGCTCACACGTCTCTCTTTCCAAATCTTTAAGCAGCTGCCGCAGCTCGTCCCGATACCGGACAAGCATTTTAACTTCCATCCCGACCCTGGCTCTCTCGGAGTTCAGCCTTGCGATGCATCCCCTTATTTCATCAGCACCGGTGCCGGTCATCTCCGGGACACTGCTGTCATGTCCGGCAATCACTTTGCAAATGCCGTCTGCCAGTACCGCCATTCGCTTTTGTTCCCGCATACCGCACTGAATAATATCCGTTGCATCCAAGTTGGCACCTTCCTTTTCAAATGTCTCCGTCAAATGATTATTATATCACACATATCCCAAA
>JAUMWM010000291.1 GCA_030529705.1 Lachnospiraceae bacterium | reverse complement strand
CGCTTACGCTCAGGATGACAAGGGCAGTACATGAGGTGTGAACAGTAACTCAAAAGGACCGTCCCCACGGGCTGATTTTACTGTCGGGGATTGTCAGCAGATGGGTTCTATGCTATAGTAAGAAACTGATAAAGATTGCGGAGAATTCCGGCGAGAAGTCTTCGCAGGAATAGTTGAAGCAGAGTAGAATCCGGCGCGTTAGGCCTCGGACATAAATAGCGCTCTATGTTGAAGCGTTACTTTATGGCTGAATCCTTAAGTGCCGCATGTACGGGGAGTTGACATGCGGACGAAAAGCATTTGCTTGCGGTGCCGGTTTCGCATCCCACTGCTACATAATAAGGGATTATGCCTCCTTATGTAGTTAGAGGACTGCGAAAGGAGGTTTTGTCTATGTTCAAAGATTCAGTGAGGGAACTTCGGAGCGTGCAGGCCATCGCAATCTGCGGCGTTATGGGAGCGCTTGCGATTGTCTTGGGGTATGTCGCGACAATCAGAATTGGGGACTATATAAGGGTTGGTTTTTCGTTCCTGCCGAATATCATCATTGATTTTCTTTATGGCCCGGTCGTCGGAGGCATTTTCGGCGGCGCCATGGATATTATCAAGTATCTGTTAAATCCAACCGGTCCGTTCTTCCCGGGATTCACAATCAGCGCCATAGTCGGGGCAGTGATATACGGAGTGTTTTTATATCGGCAGAAAATTACGGTGCTGCGGGTCCTGGCGGCCCAGCTGACTGTGAAAGTCGTTGTGAACTTAGTCCTTAATTCCCTTTGGCTGGTGATGCTCTATGGATACGGCCTTGGGGCGATCCTTCCCGGAAGGATTGTTTCAAATGCCGTCATGCTGCCCATAGATACGCTTCTTACATATGTAATTCTCGTATTCATCCAGAAGAATGTGAGGCATTTGCTCGGGCGGTAGAATATTACTGTCCACGATTACACAGCAAAATTATCTGTGCTTGTGAAAAATTGGGCGTCATCCTGAGCGTAGCGAAGGATCTTATACCATCAACAGGTGGCTATATATGAAAGATCCTTCGCTAACGCTCAGGATGACAAGGGAGAAATGGGTGAAGTGAACAGTAACGGTAAAAATAGTTACTGTTCACACCTCATGTACTGCCCTTGTCATCCTGAGCGTAAGCGAAGGATCTTTTACCATCTGCAGCGGCTTTATGTAAAAGATCCTTCGCTTACGCTCAGGATGACACCCCAATTGCCGCAAAAACAGGCGATTTTGTGCGGAAGTGTGAACAGTAACTAAAAATATGCATGTACACGAAATGAAAAAAAGATTTCACGATGCACCTAATTCATGGTATACTATGATTATTAAATAAAAGGCAGCCACGCTGCCAGGGAGGGTATAATGGATATTAATCTTCAGAGAAATGATGACGAACTTACAATAGCTCTTACAGGAAGGCTTGACACGATTACTTCGCCGAAGCTCGATGACGTTCTGCATGCGGAGATAGGCGGAGTCAGCGATCTGATTTTTGACCTTGACCAGCTTGAGTATATCTCTTCCGCAGGTCTTCGCGTACTGCTTGCCGCACAGAAGATCATGAATAAGCAGGGAACGATGGTCGTCAAAAACGTTAAGCCGATGATTATGGAGATTTTCGAGGTCACCGGATTTGACAGCATTTTGACGATTGAGTAAACGTATCCTGCATGTTGCTTGTAGATACGTTTTGGCATAGAGAAAGGATTTTCATATGGCAACGATAAAAGTTACTGCCATTCTGGGAAATCTTCCTGTTGTCACGCAGTTCATTGAAGAGCAGTTGGAATCTGCTGATTGTCCGATGAAGGCGATGATGCAGATTGATACAGCCTCGGATGAAATATACAGCAATATCTCATACTATGCATATCCGAAGGAATCTCCGGGCGATGCGATTATTTCTGTCGAAATAGGGGAGAACGGCAACGAGGCGCTTATAACATTTGAAGATATGGGCGTGGCGTTCAACCCGCTTGTTGATGCCGGAGAACCGGATACTTCCCTGTCTGCAGAAGAGCGGGTGGCGGGAGGCCTCGGAATATTTCTGGTTCGGAAACTGATGGATGAAGTTACCTACAAGAGGGAGAACGGCAAGAATATTCTTCAGTTAAGAAAGACGTGGTGACAGGCGGAATGATTAAGGAATGTGTCATCCTTATTCCTGCGTACGATCCTCCGGATAACCTGATACAGTATATAGAGGACCTCATGGAAGCGGGGTATGAAGACATCATCGTCGTCGATGATGGAAGCAGGGAGGATAAGCAGTATATATTCGATACGCTGGAGGATGGCGGATGTCATATCCTGCACCATGAAAAGAATCGGGGGAAAGGCGTTGCCGTAAGGACCGGCTTATTTTACTATACGGGAAAGTACTCCGGCGCTAAAGATGGCGTGATAACGGTTAACTCGGATGGAAATGACCGGATAGAAGACATCGATCTTGTGGGGGAGATTCTTCACAGGCAAAAAATGGAGGGGACAGGCCACCTGGTGGTGGGAGAAAGGGATTTTGACAGTCCCTATATCTCTCCTGTAAATGTCCGGGCCAATCGCTTTATGGCGATGGTGTTCAGGTGGATATTCGGCGTCAAGCTGAGAGACGTCATGTGCGGATTCCGCGGAATCCCGGACATTTGCGTAACGAAATGCCTGGAGTTTCCTGAAAAGACGTATGCCTACGACCTGGCAGAGCTCATAGGTTTTGCCAAGGATGGGTATGAGAAAGTGCCGGTAACCATACCGGCTCCCAATCCGGAAGCGGAGAGGCATTTTAGAGCCTTGAAGCACACTTTCCTGATAAACGTGGTACTCTGGCGTAAACTGGTCTTTTTTGGCGCGACATCCATAATAGCGGCCATCGTCGATATATTTTTGTTCTGGTATCTGACGACATTTGTCTTAAAAAATGTCAGATACCCGATTATTGTCGGGACCGTGCTCGCGCGAATCGTTTCCTCGTCGCTGAATTATTATCTAAGCCGCAAGCTCGTCTTTAAGACAAATGAAAGCAAGCGCAAGTCGTTCAGCCAGTTCTTCACGCTGGCAGCCGTGCAGTGCTGCATATCTGCCATGAGCGTGCATTTTCTGGAGATGCTAATAGGCGGTGCCGCTGTGCCGATTAAGATTGTCATTGATTTGCTCCTGTTTTTTGTGGCATACAAGATACAGGATAAGTTCATATTTGTTCCCCGGAAGCTGTAGAAAATCGGCCCGCGGGGACGGTCCTTT
>JAUMWM010000290.1 GCA_030529705.1 Lachnospiraceae bacterium | reverse complement strand
CGGAAGAGCCACTGCCCGATCCGCTTCCTGAATCATCCCGGGACGATCCGCCCCCTGAATAACCACCGAATGAGCCGCTGCCCGAATAATCATCGGACGAACCGTTGCCCGAAGAGCTGCCAGACCGGCCGGAAGATGATCCGCCCCCGGACGATCCGTCAGCCGATCCACCCGAAGATGAACCTCCGGACGAGCCGCCAGCCGATCCCCCCGAAGAAGAACCTCCGGATGATCCACCCGAAGATGAACCTCCGCTCCCTGCAGAATTTCCGGAAGCGCCCCCGCCGAAGCCGCCGGACGCCCCGCCTCCCGCGGCACTATTGCCGGGAGATTTTCCGCCCCCGCTCACCACGGTCTTTGCATCCGTATCTCCGACAATCTGATTCGTTCCAGGTCCTGCAAGAATAACGCCGCTTTCAACCACGGTCACGCCCACGGCCTTGCCTGACGGAATGATGACCGAATTCTCAGCGGATGTGGTGGCAGCCGATGATGCGACAACTATCTCTTCCTGGTCGATTGACGCTGGCTGGCCATTATCCGGGGCATTTACGTCCTCCGGGGCGCCGACTTCTTCATTGCCGTCCACTGTCTGATTGCCGACTTCTTCAATGCCGTTCCCTGCCGGGGCGCCGACTTCTTCATTGCCATCCCCTGCCGCTTCGCTTTCAGAAAAAGCAAAAGTTCTGGCTACATAGTCAGACCCGCTTTCAGTCATGTCCCCTTCTTTAAGTTCCGACTGCTCGGCAGTCGACCGCGGCGGTATGGAGGCCTTCTCCTTCCTCGCCAGATTGATCAGCAAGTTAGCGCCCGGAATATACGGCTGATTATCCTCGCCGATATTTTCCGAACTTGTTTCGCTGTAAGAGTTTTCTCCTTCGGAAGCGTTCTCCGCTGTCTGCATGCCTTCCGAACTAACCGCTTCTCCCGGCATCTCGCCTTCTAAAGCAACGTCCAATGAATCTTCTACCGAAGCCCCATTTTCTAGTGCACAGCCTTGGGATCCTCCATCGACTATCCCGCCTTGTTCAGATTCTCCATACTGGTCTTCGTTTGCGTCCCCCTCAGATTTCTCGTACAGATTATCGGACTCTTCCTCGCTTCCGCTTTCTCCATACCAATCTTCGCTTCCGCCTTCACCAGATTCTTCGTGCCAGTCTTCGCCTCCGTTTTCCTCAGAATCTTCAAACCAGTCTTCGGACTCTTCCTCGCTTCCGCCTTCTCCAGATTCTTCGCTTCCGTCTCCCTCGGAATCCTCGCAATGATTTCCGGACTCTTCCTCGCTTCCGCTTCCATCAGGCTCTTCGTACAGATTTTCGCTTCCGTCTTCCTCAGATTCTTCGTCCAAATCTTCGTTCCCATTTCCCTCTGATTCCTCTCCCGAATATTCTTCGTATTCAGGTCCTTCATCCGAGAAATCGTCTTCGCGCCCCTCGTCATCAACCGGCTCTTCCGGCACCGGAACGGGAGCCTCATTGGCATAATCATTATAATCGGACTCTTCCGAGCTTTCCGATTCCATGCCGTCAGATTCATTTTCACCCCAATCCTCGGCTTTCGGAATCTCGTTCGGCTTCAACTTGACGGAAAAGGAAGCCCCTTCTTCGGATTCCATATCATAATCGCCATACAGGAAATCTTCCCTGGCATCAACCATCAGGCTGTAAGCCCTCCACCCGGATGTCTTTGCAAATACCTCCGACTGGCAGGACGCGCCCAGATTTACAGCGAGTACTCCCGCCGCAAGCAGGCTTCCCGCACGATGGACTGTTTTCTTATTCATACAAACTCTCCTCTCCTTCTATGGCACAAGAAAGTATCCGTAAATAATATAGATATGCGTATTCTACCACATTCTTAATGTTAAATCCTACCGATTATTGTTTCAATTGTGTTACGCAATAATTAACACAAGTTACTTTTTCGTTGCAGTTGCTCCATTTGGATCCTAAGCGCCCGACACATCCTCTCAAATACTATATCTGATAGTAAAGGATTTGCATTTCACCATATATGGGAGTAAACTGTTGGCTTGAAAAGCGATATCTGAATAAGCAAGGGGGGACTTCCATGCACTACTTTATCCTGAACCCAGGCTCCCAGTCTTTCGGCAGCCGAACCTTTCGGAGCAAATTAATAGGCCAGTTGAAACAAAGCGGCATTGAATACAAATTATACGCGACCCGGCGTCCTGGACACGGCAGGGAGCTTTCCCGCGCAATCTCCTCCCGCGACCCGCATGCCACCATCATCGCGATAGGAGGGGACGGGACGATTCATGACATCCTGAGCGGGCTGACAAATATAAGCACGGTCACTTTCGGGGTGATCCCATATGGTTCCGGAAATGATTTCGCAAGGGGAATGCATATTCCTGCATCGCCCCAAAAAGCCATCTCGGCAGTCATTTCGCCGAAAGCTTTTACGGAAATGGATATCGGCGTGCTGACTGACAAAACAACGGAACGTTTTGGCGTAAGCTGCGGCATCGGATTTGACGCCTCGGTCTGCCACGAGGCCCTGGAATCTCCCATAAAGAACTTCCTCAACCATGTCGGCCTTGGAAACCTCACATACGCCGTCATTTGCTTAAAGCAGCTTGCGCTCTATGAGCCTTGCATCATATCGATTGATACCGATGACGGCAGTCATTTCGATTTCCCGAAAGCCTACTTCACCGCCGTCATGAATCAGAAATACGAAGGCGGGGGCGTCAAAATGACACCGGAAGCGGAGCCAAACGACGGACTGCTTGACGTCATTGTTGCAAGCGACATGTCCCGAGGCAAAATATCGAGAGTCCTCCCGATGGCTTTTTTCGGAAAACACACGAAAGCAAAGGGGCTTCATTTTATCAAATGCAAAGACGTGACGATAACGTGCAGCCGCGAATTGGCGGTTCATCTGGACGGGGAGTCGGGCGGAGTGCGCAGCCGGATCCATGCAGGACTGGAAAAAGAAAGGCTAAGGGTGATTACCGGATAGGCGCTGCTATTATAGAAATGTCATCCTGGGCGTTGTGAAAATCTATCTGAACTGGTCAGCAGACAGCTACAATCCATGTCATCCTGAGCGTTAGCGAAGGATCTTTTGTCGCAAATTGAAGTTTCAGCAGATTATCAGAATATTGTCATCCTGAGCGTAAGCGAAGGATCTTAATATCACAAGTTAAAGATTCTTCGCTTACGCTCAGAATGACAAATGTCAATTAAACCCGAAAACGCGCTGGGAAAGGTGATATGCTCCCACCGTAATCTTTCTTCCAACAG
>JAUMWM010000289.1:1254-3290 GCA_030529705.1 Lachnospiraceae bacterium | reverse complement strand
CACCCGCAACTTTACTATAATGTAGGTATCCTGTCAGCCACCAGCACATAAGAGGGGAACTTTGAAATGAAACTTATTATTGTTGCACTTGCCGCATGCATCATCATGCTGCTTTTAATCGCGAACCTGCTCCTGAAGCCGCAGGCAACAAAAAAATTCTTTTTAATAGCCGGCGGCACGGCAAATGTCCTCGGCTTCTTTCTCTATGGTTACGGCTATTCCATCATGGAAGACAACATTCCCATGGCTGTTTTCAAAACCGTATTCGCAGTCCTTCGAATGTTCGTCGGAAAAGATTCCTTCGGCGACATGTCCGATCTGGAATTCTTTAAACTCGCTCCCGTCCAGTTCTTCTTTTATCTCGCTCAAATCCTGGCCCTTTATGTCACCGCCAGCGCCGCGATGACTGCTTTCGGCGCCGGGCTAGTCAACCGCATCCGGCGCGTGATGCTCCGCACGGGGGAACTCAACATCTTCCCGTGCGTGAACGACCACACGCTGCAGCTGGGCAAAGAGCTGTGCCGCCAGGGAGAAAGAGTCCTTTTCATTTGCGATAAAGGCACCTCCGAGGAAGTCCTCGAGAAGATTCGCTCCATGCGGGCAGTGCACTCCTCCCGCGATTCCGCGCTTGCGGCATCCGAATCATTTGTCAGAAGTTTGGGGCTTAACAAGCCAAACCGTCCCGTCACGGTTTTCGCGATCGGAAAGACTGCATCAGACAATATCGCCTACGCCCAGGCCTTCCGCAAATCGATGAAAAATCTTTCCGTCCCGACTTCCGGCAAGCGGCTCATTCTCTGCGCAAATGAATATTTTGACCTGTCCACCCTCATAAATACCGGGACGCATTACGGATTTGAAAATGTACGCGCCTTCGACGAGCCCGCCCTCGCCGCGCGGATCATGACCACGTCCTGTCCTCCCTATAAAACGATCTCCTTCGATGAAAATGCATGCGCGAAAGAGGATTTCCACGTGATGATCGTCGGGTTCGGAAACATGGGACAGGCGGTTTTGAAAGCGCTGGTCATGCATGGGCAATTTTACGGAAGCCATTTTTCCGCCATGATATTTGACCCGGCCGGCGATAAAATCGACGGTTCTTTTAAGATGATGTACCAAGGGCTCCTTAGCCATTATGACATCACCTTCTCGGAGAAGGACGGGCGGAGCGCAGAGGCATTTGACTTTCTGTATCATCATGTAAATGAACTGCGCTACGTTGTGATCGCCACCGGCGGCCATACGGACTCCGATCTCGAATTCTCGTATGCAAATATCCTCCACGCCGCAAATCCCAAAGCCTACCTCGTTTCCTGCCGGTCATCAGAGGTGACGGAAATCCGCACCGATACCGATGGGATCGTCCGAAAAACCTGGCCGTTATACAACGAGGCCATCGTATCCGGAGAAGCCCTGGACCGGGTGGCCATGGAATTGAATAATCAATACTGCGGAGGAAATGGGAAATCCGCCAGGGAAAACTGGATGGCCTGCGATTATTTCAGCCGCCTGAGTTCGGAGGCTTCCGCCGATTTTACGCCGGCATTTCTGTACATGGCCGGAAAGACAAGCGAGGAAGTGAAAAAGGATGGGTGGGAGCTTACGCCCGCACAGGAAAAGGCCTTGTGCCGGACCGAGCACGAGCGCTGGTGCGCGTTCCACTTCGCCCACCGTTACCGGACAATGACGGAGGAAGAGTGGAATGCGCGGGCGGAGATGTACCGCAGCGAAAAGAAGGAGAAGGGCTATTCCAATCTAGCCATCGGAAAAAACCGGCGCAACAGGACGCACGCGTGCCTGATTCCGTGGGAGGAGCTTCCGGAGCAGGACTTGCGGGAGATGGCAGTTACGGGGATCGATCCGGACTATCAGGAGATGAACCGCCATACGATATTCTTGATACCAAAGCTGCTTGAGTGAGCATGTTGCTTTCTCGACTTGCCGCGTCACTTGAGAGGTACAAAATACCACCCCGGACAAAAAAAGTCATTCCGAACAACAAACTATGTCATCCTGAGCGAAGCGAAGGATCT
>JAUMWM010000289.1:0-1244 GCA_030529705.1 Lachnospiraceae bacterium | reverse complement strand
GGATCTTTACCTATAGCGTATTATGAGGGTAAAGATCCTTCGCTTACGCTCAGGATGACAGTGCCATAACTCTCAAGATGACAGTGAGTTTCTCCCTATTGAAATACAAAATGTGAATTTTTCTTTACAAAATTCAGTTCCTGATACATCTCGTCGTACTCCTCGCATGCCCGCTCATCCTCGGCATACCCCGGGTAATCGGTCGGGAACATCAAGAAATAATACCCATCAGCGGAAGAACCTCCCAGTTCTCTGTAAGACGGATTATCTTTATAATCCTGGGTCTCTCTATAACAGAGACTAAAAAGCTCGCCTCCGCGATCCATCCCATCTATTCTCCATTCGTAATTGCTGATGTAGTGGTAGAAACTGAAATAGTCTCCCTGATCCATGACCATGACCTTATCCCTCCAGGAAACAGGCATGACGACAACCGGTCCGCTACTGAAGGTATAGATCAGATTCGCATCATCCTCTGAAACAGCGTATTTCCACCGCGGATTCGAGATTTCCGGCGTCACCGTGATTTCTGTGGATGGCGTACTGCCATCCGTTGTTGTATCGACCGTCGACCCGCCCTCATTGCTTCCATCATCCGATATATCAGAAACCTTGGACTCCGCAGGGGGATTTGTCGTTGTCGTATTTTGTGATGTGCCGATATAATAGAATGCTCCCACAAGAAAGGCTGCGACGACTGCAATGATTAAGGGCTTCGGAGATTTGCTCTTCGGCATAGACGGCACTGCGGCCGAGACATTTGCCGCCCCCGTATCACTCGGAATCTGCTCGCCCTTACAGGAACCCATGGCAGAGCAGGACTCAATTTTATCCAGAAAGCGTTTCTCGTCACTGTAATTGTAGCGAAGCACGCTCTGCTGGGAGGACATCTGAAGCTCCATACCGGCGGGAATCGCCGTTTGCTCCAGAACCACGGAAAGGAAAGGTTTGTTTTTGGACAAGGCGTAATTGATTTCTCTCCGGCAATTTACAGAATTCATCGAATCATTCGTGATTATCGCCAGAAACATATCCGCCTTCAAAAGATGGGCAGCGATATTCTCCGGCCATTCCGATCCCGGTTCTATTCCCTCATCATACCAGATGCGGTAACCGCGTGCCGCAAGCTTCTCGATCAGGTCGAAGACCTCGCGGCTGTCCTTATGCGCGTAACTGACAAAAATATAGGGAAGATCCCCTTCATAAGCAGCTATCATATTTTCACCCACCTTCCAGTTCCATTT
>JAUMWM010000009.1 GCA_030529705.1 Lachnospiraceae bacterium | reverse complement strand
CTTCGCTTACGCTCAGGATGACAAGGGCAGTACATGAGGTGTGAACAGTAACCTTGGAGTTTCTTTTTTTTTGCTCATTCTCAGTGTTTCGCCTCTGAGAATGGGAATATCTTGTAGCATATTTCCAAAACTATTCGACAAGCGTCCAAAAAAGTGCGAACGCATACGTTGATGTAAAATCAGAAATCTCGTCTTTAAATAAAATCTGTGACTTCTCGACTAATACGTTTGATATCGCCAGCATTTGCGGCACTTAAGGGATTCTCTCAAACTTGTTCAACGTCACGCTCCCAGAAAGCATGATTTCCTACATGATACCACGTTGAGTCAGGAAATCGAATAGAGACCCAGGCAAGGATAAACAGACTTGTCACCGACTGTGATTTGGACAGCGTAGATGAAACCACCCCACAAACGTGAGGTGTGGGACGATGGATTGTTGCGCATTGTTAACATTATTTTTATTGTGTTCAAACCTCTCACAGACTATAATCTATACTATAAGGATGCGCATTCTTTTGTAGTCAAACGAAGCAATCAATCCAATCAATGAAACAATCCGTTAAGAAAGGATTTTCGATGACTGAACAAGAGAAGAAAAAACGTATAGCATGGTAAAAAAGCGAACTGAAAGAGCTCCAGGCTATACCGAAAAGCGACTGGCACACGGCATTTGAAGCGTTTTTGCGGTTTACGACATACCGATACAAAGGCGTAACCATCCAGACGGAGGTGGAAATCGGAGCGGATGTGCCAAGGTCGGACTACGTTATCATAAGGGATGACGGGACAGATATATTTGAAGAGTCTATCTTCAGTATTTTCAGGAAGTTTAATATCTTAGAGTACAAGAATCCTTACGATTCGCTAAACGAGCGTACAATACACAAAATTGCCGGGTATGCCAACTTATTGATTGGAACCGCCGAACATGAAGGAGATGTTCCGTCAGACCAGGTGGCAATGTCCATATTCCGCTATATGAAGAATCCAGACACATTCGATGAAATAAGGAGCAAGAGTAAAATTATGAAAGATGCATTGATGGAACTCATGAAGGAAGATATAGACGAAAAAGTGCGTGATGCCGTAATGGAAAAGGAGCAGGAATATAATATTTCAGCAATCAGAAACATAATGGAAACCCTTGGTCTGACCATGGATAATGCAATGAACGCCCTTAAGATACCTCCGGCACAGCAGGCCACCTATGCCAATCTTGTAAGCAAAATGAGTTAAGGATGCACATCCTTTCGTGCAGATATGAGAAAACAAGGTAGAAGTGAGCCTTTCTGGCTTCTGCCTCTTCTTGCATACCGCATTCCGGCGTAAGCCGAAAAGAAATCCTTAGGATTGAGTCATATATTAACGTCCTGATGTCTAACTATATGCTGAAAAATTTGGGACATTGCTTTTTGACCCAATCCTTTTAAAGCTAATATAATTACAACCGCCACCTAACCCGAGTGGCGGTTGTCAAATGCCTGATTCCGATATGGGATGGTCTATCCCTTTTCGGCAAGCTCCTGATACATCTTCATGAGTGCCGCGACGCAGTCTGCCTCCGACATGCTGGTCGGAAACCCGTAGGCCCGCATGACGGCCGCATTATTCCTGTCGTGAGCCTTCCGAAGCTCCAGCGGCATGGTCAGCGGGTCATACAAGTCCGCAAGGCTGCTGTCCGGATAAAGTGTCCGGGCATCGAGGATTCCCTGCGCAGTCTGACAAATTCGCTCCATCTGATCTGATGTCGGGGACGGCCAGGGGAAGTTGTTGTAAACAATGTCTTTCGAGTAGCGATAGTCGCTTTTCAACCTTCCGCAGACGACCCGCACCCAAGACATGTGGACGTTTGACATCAGTACTCCAAAGTGATAGATTTTGGCTTCTGGTACGATCAGGTTAAGGTTTGTTGAAATTGTATGGCTATCCATGAACCCAAGCGGAATATACCTTCGCCTTTCAGACGAAGTGCTGGGAATAACAATGTACGTCTCAGGATTGTAGGTTTCCCGAAATACGGTTGGGGTCTCTGCGAGCATACGGGTACGCTTGTCAGAACTGGCTAACCGCATTTGCCGAACTTTTTCTACCCGTTCCATAACCAAAGGCATCTTTCTTATCTCCGCCGGGCTTGCGCCAACCAGCCACAGACACCATCGTTTCTTATTGTTGATAAACTCCTTTGCACCTATCAGTCTTTTGATATATTTTTCTGCGCGAGGCTCTTTGAGAAGGAATTCTCCTAAATCATCATCTTCTATTATGAGGTTACCTCCGTCTGTAGGCTGGCATCCTTTCGTAATCGGCGGTACGTCACACAGAGGCTTTTTTCTGCTCTCGACAAAAACAGTAGGCCCGTCATGCAGATAGGGAGAGATGTTGTTCACGAACCGACATGTGCCATCTGTAAATATCATTTTGCGACTTTTGCTTTCATCAGCAGAAAAGCCAATAATTACGCAATGAACGTGGGCTTTGGCAGAAGCTTCACTGTCCCACACAAATGCCGTATGCGCAAAGTCGAAATGAATGCCCTTATTCAGCAGGTTTTTCCACAAGGCAGAGACCTGTTCCCCCTGCGTTATGGAATTAGTTGAGACAAATGCAGCCCTAATATTCGTCTTATCCAAAAAGCTTGCAGCTTTAGCGTACCATCCAGCTACATAATCCAATACGCCGGCACGGCTGTTTGCATCAAATAGAGACATAAGTTCTGCCTTTTGAACCTTGTTCATATACTGCGCACCGACGAAGGGTGGGTTTCCCATAATATAATGAAGGCTCCCTTTCGGCACGACCTCCTCCCAGTCCATGCGCAGAGCGTTCCCGCAAACGATATTCGCATAGGATTTCAGGGGCAGGAAGTCGATATTTGTATGAATGATCTCCTGCGTCTCGCGGAGCATCTGTTCTTCGGAAATCCAGAGAGCCGTCTTGGCGACCGTTACGGCGAAATCGTTTATTTCTATCCCGTAGAACTGCCCGATGGACACCTTTACGGAATAACGGCTGCCGAATCCCAGCATGATTTGTCCGGCCACCTCACCCCGGTCGGCGGCGATGCGCTGTCTGATGACCTCGTTCTCCATTCTTCGAAGGGAAAGGTAAGCCTCCGTGAGGAAGTTGCCGGAACCGCAGGCGGGGTCGAGGAACGCAGGTGCGGCCAGCTTGTCCTGAAATTCTTCCAGCCGCTCTTTCCTTTTCCTGACAACGGGGATTTCTTCAATTACCGCCAATTCCGCTCGCAGGTCATCAAGGAACAGAGGGTCAATAACCTTATGAATATTCTCTATGGACGTATAATGCATCCCGCCGGCACGCCTTGTCTCCGGGTTTAACGTGCTTTCGAAGACGGCTCCGAAGATGGTCGGGGATATGCTGCTCCAGTCGAAATCCTCGCTGGCGTTTTCAAGGAGCAGACTTCGGATTTCTTCCGTGAAATGCGGAATCTCAATATTCTCGTCTGAAAACAGACCGCCGTTCACGTAAGGGAACGCTGCAAGATCCTCGTTCAAGTACGGGTCGCGTTCACTCTCAGGCTGGTCGAGTACCTTAAACAGCTTGATCAAAGCATCACGCATGTGCTTCGTGGGATAGGACTCAAGATAGTCATGGAACATGGCGTGACTTCCGAAAAGGCCGCTGTCCTCGGCATAAAGACAGAACACCAGACGGACACAGAGAGCGTTCAAGCCCTTCAGTGCCTGTTCGGTGGTCGGATCCTTATACTGTCTGTAGAATGCGTCATAGAGCTTCCCGACAATCTCGCCGGCCTGCATGGAAATCTTCATCTCTTCCGAGAGGGAGGCGTGTTCTTTCTTCACAAGGAACTCCATGCGGTAAGCCGCATCCTGCAGGGCATCCAGCTTGATGACCTCTGGCTCCTGCCCCGGCTTGTTCTGGTCATGTATGCGGAACTCCTGGAAATTACAGGTCACGATGTACCTGGGCATCTCGTCAAGAGGCATGTTATTGGCGTACCGCTTCGCCTGCTGGTAGGGCGTTAGCAAAATCCCGCCGGATTGCGGCTCAGGCTTCTCCAGATCCTTCGTCATGCTTTTCTGTTCAATCATCACCCTCGTCTCAGGAAGGTAAACGTCTATATATTTCTGCTGTCCATCCACCAGAACGGGGCGTTCAAACTGCACATTTTCCCTGACATTCTCCATCCCATAAACGTCCTGCAGCAAGGACACCCAGAAAAGCTGGCTGTCCTGCCTCTCATTTCCCTTAGCCCTCCAGTGGTTAATGAATTTTCTTGCAGCTTCTCTTCTTTCCGCTTCCGTCAAAACTGTGTACCTCGTATCTAAAAATGGCGGTTTTCTAACTGGCTTCTGCTTCTGTTTCTGCTGTCGATTATATCACAGCCGCCTCATCCATTACACCACTATTTAGACTGCATCAGAGCGATCCGCTTCTTTGGTTACTGCTCACGGCCAAGTGTCCATAATCTCAGGTACAGGCGATTACAGCCTGAATGTACAAGCAATAACACGGTGATGGCTTATTGCTCATTGTTAACATTATTTTGCTGTGTTTGAATGCATTGATGAAACTCATGAAAGAGAATATCGGCGAGAACTTCATCTGCAAAAAAGCATTAAAAAGGGCTGAAGGTTCAAAGAGGCAACTTGAATTTGAACCAATATTGTCCGATTTATTTTTATTTTTCTGCTTTATTTTTATTTTTCTGCTATAATAACTACAAATAATAAGAAGCACCTATAAAAAGGTACCTGAGGAGGTATTCGCGTGAAGTCAAAGATATCAGTTAAAATTATTGCCGCATTGCTCAGCACGTTCGTACTTATGTCGTGCGGTCAATCGTCCGCACCGGTTAATAACGAAAGTACAGCGTCAGAGGTTCAGCCGACAGAAGAAACTCAGGAGACCTCCACTGAATCTGAAACGGAGCAGATTCCTGCGCCGATAACGGTTCAGGGGAGATATGAAGACAACCGGGTGATGATGCTTCCGGGATTTACTTACAGCATGGCGGAATCTCATGAGGTGGACGGCCGGCAGGGGATTGCCTGCGGAGACGGCGTTTATTATGTAAGCGGCAGCACGTCACTGTCCGCATACGATGCGGACTGGAATCTGATTAAATCCGCTGATTCCCCTTTTGAAGGTTTTACAGATGAAGTCAACCATATCGGGGATATCGATGTCTATAATGACGAAATCTTCGCCGGCATAGAGTATTTCATGGACGGAGAGGCATCGAATATCCAGATAGCTGTCTATGACGCAAAAACACTCAAACTGGTTCGCAGCATCCCCTTCGCAAATGAGAGCATGCAGTCCGAGGTGTCAGGCATCGCAGTGGATCCTGACAACAAATCCATTTGGCTGTGTTCCTGGGCGGATGGGGAAAGCGGCAGATATCTTTACCGCTATGACCTTACGACGGGGGAATATCTGGGAAAGGTTCATTTGCAGGCTCCTCCCCAGTGGATCCAGGGTATTGCCTATTATGACGGATGGATTTACATGAGCGCGGATGACGGTACGGCGGATCTCGGAGAACCTGACCATGTCTATCGCTGCCGGGTAGATATCAGCGCGACATCCTCTGCGATGACTCTGGAAAAGACGCTGGATGATGTTGACCTTCAGGGTGAGATCGAGGGAATTTCATTTGATAAGAACAGAAAGCAAATGCTTGTCAGCTATAACCGCGGAGCCCAGATCGTTTTGGGCATGCCGCAGGGATTTTACGAGGGATATGATCATGAGATCCATGAGGTATATGTCTATGACATGGCACGCAATAATCCCGCACTGGATTATTCGCTCGACGACAACTGGATCTCAAAACCCGATTCCCCTGCCATGGATGCGGATATTTTCTTTATTCTTCCTACTGTGAACATGAAATCCACGACGGCGGATAATGAGGATATTTATAATCTTCGCACCGCTTCAAGATTTGTCAAAACCTTTGCCATGGAAAAAGGCATTGTACAGGAAGCCGGCGATATTTTCGCGCCATATTACAGGCAGACCACCATCGGCAGTCATCTTACGGAAGACGGTATGGTCCGGGATAACTGGTATGAGGAGGATGAAAGAAGTTATTACGATGATATTGCCTACGCTGATATTCGAAACGCATTCCAGTATTATATGGAAAAATGCAGCAACGGCCGTCCCTTTGTCCTGTTCGGTTTTTCACAGGGTGGGGAGGAAGTGGTCCGCCTTCTTGAAGAATTCGGGCAGGAAGAGGATTTTTCAAACCGGCTCATTGCTGCCTATGCAATCGGCTTCCCGATTACCGGCAAAACTCTTTCTGATTATCCCTGGCTGAAAATGGCGCAGGGGGAGACAGATACCGGTTCAATTATCAGCTTTACGGCAATGGATGCCAGAGCCGATCTGCCGGATGAGAAAGAATATTCAATTAATCCTCTGAATTGGAAGACAGACAATACGCCGGCAGCCAAAACGGAAAATGCCGGCTGTGTCATAACCGACACTGCCGGAGAAATCACGGAGGAAACACCGGAATACTGCGGCGCTTATCTGGATGAAAAGAGCGGACGTCTCATAGTAACAGATATAGAAAATCAGGATGAGCTTTATCAGGGTGACAACGGTGTATTCCCATCAGGTGATTACCACCTGTATGATTTGAATTTCTTCTACCGGAATCTTCAGCAAAATATCCGCGTGCGGATTGATAGTTTTAAGGATAAGGCCGGATGACAGCAAAAAACAGAGGCAGGCATTTGTACCGGTAGCTTCCGGAACAAAACGCCTGCCTCTGTAAAATGCCATAGAGTAATAAATCGGTTTCACTACATCAATGATCTCAATCAGATGCCTTAAAATTATAAATCGGCTTCATAACATCGATAATATCTACAGAATCACGGATCACGTCAATGATGTCTTCCAGTGATTTGTATGCCATCGGAGCCTCATCCAGCGTCGATGTATTCACGCTTGTAGTATAAACGCCTTTCATAGTCTCGCGGTATTCTTCCATGCTCAGCTGTTCCTTAGCAGTACGCCTGGACATAATTCTTCCGGCACCGTGCGGAGCGGAGTAGTTCCACTCCGGATTCCCTTTGCCAACCGCCAAAACACTCCCATCCCTCATATTGATCGGGATCAGTACTTTTTCCCCTTTATGGGCTGCGATCGCCCCTTTCCGGAGAATCATTTCTTCTGTATCAATATAGTTGTGAATGGTGTGGAATGCGTCCCCGCCGGACAGGCCTGTACGTTCAAGCAGGATCTCCGCCATCTTTTCGCGGTTTTTGCGGGCAAATCTCTGGCAGATTTCCACATCATGCAAATACTCTTCCAGATAGGATCCGTACAGAAAACATAAATCTTCCGGTATTGTGCTCTCCCTCTTATCCCAGGAAATCTTTTCCAGGGCAGCCTGAATCTCTTTGCGCCTCCCCTGAGCTTTATAGGTTCGGATGATCTCATCTCTCTCTTTAAAATATGTCTCTTTGCCCTTATTGAGATCGATCGCAAGCCGCTGATACAATTCGGCGACCTGCTTTCCCAGATTGCGGCTTCCGCTGTGGATGACCAGGTACTTTGTCCCGTCTGCCGCCTCATCAATCTCAATGAAATGGTTGCCGCCTCCAAGTGTTCCCAGGCTGCGCTCCAGGCGTTTTGTATCCTTCAGACTGCGGTAGCAGTGCAGTTCCGGAAGGTCGAACTTCTCCTGCCGTCCTTCCCATACATTCATACCGGAAGGGATGAAATGCGCCGCCTCGTCAACCTTTTCAAAGTCTATGTCCGCTTTTCCCAGATTGACCGTGTACATGCCGCACCCAATATCCACGCCGACTATGTTCGGTACTGCTTTATCCGTCACTGTCATCGTTGTTCCGATCGTGCAGCCTGCACCGGCATGCACATCCGGCATGATGCGAATCCTGCTGCCCCTGGTGAACTCATAATCACACATGCGGCGGATCTGTTCGATTGCCTCCTCTTCTATAACGGAAGCATAGCATATGGCCGTATTGATTTTTCCTTTAATCTCCATCATTCTTTTCAACGCTCCTGCTGCGATATGCTTATGAAATAAAATAACATATGCGTGCAGGAAAGTCATTAAACTCGTGGTATATCCTTTCCCATCATTAGTTATCTTTGGCTCATCTGTTTTCTCCGCAACAAAGGAGCAGACTGATACTGGTTCGGCAATCAGAAATTTCAATAATGATACCGCTCTTTATATCTGATGATGCATGCTGCCGTCACAAAGAACGCTGCCATCTCCGCAAAGGCCGATGCCAGCCAGATCCCGTCAAGCCCTAAGACCAGCGGCAGAGCAAAGACGAAGATTACCTGAAAAACGAATGTCCTCCCCAGCGAAATTGCCGCAGATACCGCACCGTTATTCAAGGCAGTAAAGAATCCTGAGCCGAAAATATTGAAACTGCACAGCAGGAAACAAATCCCATAGAGACGGAATGCGCGCGTCGTCATGGCAAGGAGGTCTGCATCGTACCCCACGAACAACCGTGATAACGGCTCGGAAAAAGCCTCCGCCAAAAACGTGAGGATGGCGGCGGAAACCGCAGAGATTACAATGCTCTTCCTTAATAGCCCCGAAAGTTCCTCGCTATCTTCCGCTCCGTAGTGGTAACCGATGACCGGCGCGCAGCCGATGGAGTACCCCAGAAACACGGCGATGAAAATGAAGCACACATACATGATGACTCCGTAAGCCGCAACGCCGTCTTCCCCTGCCAGCTTCATAAGCTGGACATTATAAATCATGCTGACGACCGAAAAAGAGATGTTCGTCGTAAACTCCGATGCGCCATTTGTACAGGTCCGAATCAGCGCCCTTCCGTTAAAGCCCGTCTTCGTCAAGCGGAGCAGGCTCCGGTTTGGCAAGGCGAAATACATAAGCGGAACCAGCCCGCCTATGTACTCGCTCACCACCGTTGCCAGGGCCGCGCCGACAACTCCCATAGAAAGCTTTCCCAATAAGAGCCAGTCAAGAACCATGTTCGCAACGCCCGCCGCTACCGTATTATAAAATCCGAATTGAGGGCGTTCTGCCGTGACAAAGAAACTGTTGAACATGTTCATGAGCATGAACGGTATCAGGGAAATAAGGCTCAGCCTGCCATACAGAACGCATGTAGGCAACATCTCATCCGTCGCACCCAAAAAAACGGACACCGGACGCATAAAGACGAACCCTGCCAGCACGATGACAAGGCCTGCTCCAATCAACGCATAGACCAGCATCGAGAAAATACGGTTGGCCTCTTCCTTCTTGCCCATGCCAAGGGTCATGGACACGAGCGCGCTGCCCCCCGTTCCAACCATGAAGCCGAGCCCGCCGAGGATCATAATGAACGGCATAATCAGGTTCACCGCCGCAAAGGAAGTCTTCCCCGCATAATTGGACACAAAATAGCCGTCCACCACGCCGTAGATGGACGTGAAAATCATCATCGAAACCGATGGGAGCGTGAAGCGGATCAGCTTTCCGTATGTAAAATGATCTGACAGTTTAATATCCATCGTTTATTCGTATAAAGGATGCTAGGATTTTTCCCGACTGCACTCGCCCCAAAATGCTTACATTGTATTATGGTAACTGCTCAGCACCTCATGTCATTCTGAGCGTTAGCGAAGAATCTTTGTTTTATGCGTAAGTGTTACGTTTAAGATCCTTCGCTTGCGCTCAGGATGACAGAGATTCAGACTGCCTGCTGAGTAGTTACGTATTATGTTGTATATTTTTGGCGCGCAGATGCAAAAACTCAGAAACTTAAAGCAGTTATGTCAGAATCCTAACAAAAATACGTCACAGCTCCGCCCCGTTCGTCTCGATAACATGCCGATACCAGTCAAAAGATTTCTTCTTTCTTCTGGCAAATGTCCCGCTGCCGTCGTCCATCCTGTCCACGTAAATCATGCCGTAGCGCTTGGACATCTCGCCGGTCGAAGCCGAGACGAGGTCGATGCATCCCCACGGCAAATAGCCCATCAGCGGCACCCCGTCAAGACATACGGCGTCTTCCATGGCTTTTATGTGGGCCCGCAGGTAGTCGATGCGGTAATCATCGTTGATGGAGCCATCCGATTCGATGACATCTTTCGCGCCAAGGCCGTTCTCAACGATGAAGACCGGCTTCTGGTAGCGGTCATAAAGGGAGTTCAGGGTAATGCGAAGGCCCAGCGGGTCAATCTGCCAGCCCCACTCGGACCTGGCAAGGTATGGATTTGCCGTGCTTGCGAACACGTTTCCGGATGTCTGCTTCCCCGCTATTTCCGGATCCGTGCTGACACATCTCGATGAGTAATAGCTGAACGTGATATAATCAACTGTGTTCTCCTTCAATATTTTGAGGTCATCCGGCTCCATGACCGGCATGATGCCTTCCCGTTCCATCTGCTTCAAGGCAAATGCCGGATACTCGCCCCGGCTCTGCACGTCGATGAAGAAATAGTTATCTCTGTCTCTGCAAATGGATTCCCACACGTCCTCCGGCCTGCATGAGTAGGGATAGAAGTTCCCGCCTGCCAGCATGCAGCCAATGAGGGCATTGGGAGCCAGCTCATGGCCGATTTTCGTTGCCAGAGCGCTGGCGACGAGTTCATGATGCGCCGCCTGATACATGGCTTTCTTGCGGTCTTCGCCCTCTTCGAAGCGGATGCCGGCCGCCATGAAGGGCAAGGCCAGCAACATGTTGATTTCATTGATGGTCAGCCAGTATTTGACTTTGGAGCCAAACCTCTCAAAGAGAACGGTCGCATAGCGCAGGAAGTAATCGATCATTTTCCGGCTCTTCCAGCTTCCAATCGTATCCACGAGATGCATGGGGGCATCAAAGTGGACGATGGACACCAGCGGCTCGATGCCGTATTTGCGGCATTCGTCAAAAACGCTGTCGTAGAAAGCCAGGCCTTCTTCATTGGGTTCCGCCTCGTCGCCATTCGGGAAAATGCGGGTCCAGTTGATGCTCATGCGGAAGCATTTGAAACCCATCTCCGCCATCATGGCAATATCTTCCTTATAATGGTGATAGAAATCAATGCCCAGATGCGCGGGGTAATAGTGGTCTGCGTCCGGGGCGGAGACGCATACATCGCCTCGGATGATGGGGAAACGATCCTTGCCGTGCGGGATGACGTCGTTGGTGCTAAGGCCCTTGCCGCCTTCATTCCAGCCGCCTTCGCACTGATTGGCGGCAGTGGCGCCGCCCCATAAGAAATTTTTCGGAAAACTCATAAAAACCTCCTTTAATAAATGTTATCTGACAGTTTAAGATCCTTCGCTCACGCTCAGGATGACATTGGCAATGCGTTTCTTAACTCGGCTTTTATCTAGATCTTTCGCTCACGCTCAGGATGACATTGGTAATGCGTTTCTTAACCTGGCTTTTATCTAAATCTATCGCTTACGCTCAGGATGACAGGCATTACGACGACCGGCTGAGCATTTACCCCAACACAAAGGCGAAATACTCATCCATCTCCGATTTCTCCCTGAACTTTGCCATATACACGTACCTACCCATCGACGGCCAGTCTATCGGGGGCATCTCTTCCTGCATCACAATGCTGCTGCCGTACCGTTCCATGATTTCCTCGTGGCGGTGGGAAAATACATGGCCATCCTTACGCGCCGCATAGGCGCAGTAGTATCTTTCTCCAGATTCAGGGAATGCCCTTCGGTCAGATGTGACCATTTCCGCATAGATTCGGAATACATCGATTGACTGCGCGTAATTCATCATGTCGGGATCATGGCCGCCCGCAGGGCGCATATTGACCTCCATGATGGCATATTCTCCGGCCTTTCCGATTCCGTCATAATCCCGGGCCAGTTTAATGAATTCAAAATGGACAAATCGGCGGTCCGCCCCAAAAGCCTTCACTGCCTTCCTGCCAAGTTCACGCAACATATCAGGCACTTCCGCAGTCGTATAGAAATGAATATTTTCATCATTCTGCACCGAATCGATGACGGGAGCGTATGTGCACATCGACTCGAACAAAGGTCCGCAGTGCGAATCAATCACGGCATCATATGTGCAGATATCCCCGTCAAGGAACTCCTCCATCACATAAGGCAAGGAGGGAAGCTCCCTGTAAAATGCCGTCAACTCCTCCTCTGTTTTAATCTTCATGGCTCCGTTCGCACCGACCCCTATGTCAGGCTTGACTATCACGGGGTAACCGACCTGAGCAATGAAGGCCTTTGCCGCTTCAAGGTCCGAGACAATATGCTGGCGCGCAGTCGGGATGCCGGAGTCCAAAAAGACTTTTTTCATCTTTGATTTCTGAACCAAGTCCCCGATTCCATCCTCCCTTGTCCCGACAGCAATATTGAAGTCCTTGCGAAGCCGGGCGTCGACCGGAAGCCAATACTCGTTGAGCGATTCCAGCCAGTCGATCCGACCGTATTTATGGATGAAGTACGCAACTGCCCGATAAACCTGATCATAATCTTCAAGGGTCTGAACATAATAATACTCAGACAGGGAGTCTTTCAGCGAATCATTCAGGGCATCATAAGGGACATCCCCTATACCGAGGACGTTTACGCCAAGTTCATGCAGACGGTTGCAGAAGTGTGTACAAGTGACCGGATAAGCCGGTGAAATAAAAACGTAATTCATTTTAGAACCTCATTGTATAATAGTATTTATGACATCTGCGGGCGCATCGACACCCGCTTCATTACCGGAATGAAAACTTCGGACAACGGTGCAGACATCCAAGGCATACGGCGGGATCAACGCCTTGCATAAGGCTTTAAGCTGCTCGGCCATTCGGAAAAAGTGCTGCGGAGATGAAGATGTTGGTGTCGATCATCACTCTCATTCGGAAATCCATTCTAATTATCGAATAAATCGTCCATAGTAATCACGTTATCGAACGACCATCGATATTCATTATTTTTAATGCCGTATGTAGTGATCAACGTAGCGTGAACAACACTTTTTGGGGAAATCTCTTCACTAAGAAGGTTTCGCCTATGTCTAAGCAACAGGTCATAGTTTTTGTCAACCGCAAATAACTCACCATAGAACTTAATCTCACACATATTAACAACATTGTCTTTACGGGAAATAATCAAGTCAATCTGTGTGCCTCCTCCTTCTCCCGTTTTCTTTGTCCAGGCAGAATGCGTCGTCGAAACACCGCTAATGCCCAGCGAGCTTTTTATTTGTTCAATGTGATTGAAGCATACATTTTCAAATAAATACCCCCGCCAGGCGTTGATACTCTGAGAAGCCGTATTCTGCTGCCAGAAAGTATCGGGCAAAGCACTGTAATCATCAACAAACCTAAGATAGAATATGCAAAACGAATCTACCAGCTTGTAATGTTCCTCTCTTTTTCCGCAGCCGAAAGGAACATATCTCATTACGAAGTCGCTTGCTATCAGGGCATTCAACGCTTTTGTCAAACTGCCGCCCTCTGAATATCCGGTTTGTCCGGAGATTTCTTTTCTTGTGCAGCCCATACTCCTTGCGCTGAGTGCTTTGACAATTGCCTTCATCATATCCGGATTTGAAAAAATAGATGAAAACAATCTGTCAAATTCTTTGACGAGCCTTGCTCCTTTCATAAAGAACATCTCATCAACAATCCGGGCAAGGCTCTTGCCTCTTTGGAAATAGTTCAAATAATAAGGAATGCCTCCAAAGATCATATAGCTTTGAACTATGTCATATCTTGAAAGACGCACGCCGCGGTTCATAAAAAGCGACTCGCACTCCCGTAAGGTGAAAGGCTCAAGCTTGATCTCATATGTTACGCGGCCATATAATCCTCCGTGATTATCGATCAGTTTATCCTGTATCCAGGACGTAGCACTTCCTGCAACTATAACCATCACATTCCGATGACAAGCCCATCCATTCCAGAACGCTTCAAGGCCGGTCACAAACCCTGACTTGGGGGTATCCATCCAAGGCAATTCATCAAAAAAAACCAACTGCCTTGATCCATCATCAATCTGTTGAAGGTGCATTTCCAGCAAAAAGAAAGCTTCAAGCCAGTCCTCCGGACAATGACTTTTTTTCATCCCCTGTGTAATTAATGAATAGTAAAATGCACGCAACTGTTGCTTCATCGGCCGTTCCCGGTACTGCTCCGACAATTCCATCGGGGATAGCCCCGCATGCCTGAAGGTTATCCGTCCTTTAAATGTTTCGTCGACAAGATAGGTCTTGCCGACCCTGCGCCTTCCGTAAATCGCAACCAGTTCCGCTTTGTCACGGTTATATAGTTCTTCGAGTTCTAATGTTTCTTTTTCCCTGCCTATCATAACCACTGTTCCAATCTCTGAAAATAATCACTCCTAAATCGATTTTTTATCACCGATTTTGATTATACTAAAACAATACTCAGCCGTCAACAGAGGTAAAGACTATTTCACGGCTGATTATTGTATATTTTCGTGCGATAACCAGCTACACGCTTCACAGAAGAACCAAATACCACTTCTCTCACATTCTCTGTTTTTCATCCGTTTTCCCCGTAACCGTAACTCCCTTTAAGCATCATAGAGCTCCCAGGGAACAAGCGAAGTGAAATACGTCAATGTATAGGCCAGGTCAAAAAAGCTCTTATTCATCCTCGTCCTTTCTTTCCTGCGCAAGCAGAAAATTGATATCAGCGGGCGCACAGGAATCCGCTTATTCGGGAAGAACCTTATGCTTATTTTATTTCAAACCACAGGATACGTCAAAAGTAATTTCTGCTCCTTTGGCTTCAAAGTTACTGTTCACACCTCCACACAAAATCGCCTGTTTTTGCGGCAATTGGGGTGTCATCCTGAGCGTAAGCGAAGGATCTTTTACATAAAGCCGCTGCAGATGGTAAAAGATCCTTCGCTTACGCTCAGGATGACAAGGGCAGTACATGAGGTGTGAACAGTAACGCTTCAAAACTTCCCCTTGCCCCTTACTTGCCACAGTGCTATAATAACGCAATGACAGGGGAGCTTGTGTGGCAGGCTGAGAGGAAGCAAAAGCTTCGACCCTTTACCTGATCCGGGTAATGCCGGCGTAGGGAGAGGATATTGGTTTATTTTGCGAGCTTTCCTTTGTGGGGAAGCTTTCTTTTTTTGAGGTAGGCAGATGAATGGGACATGTTTGATAATCTCAGGCGGCGAATTTTCACAGATTCCGGATGCGTTCCGCAGCGCCGATTTTGTGATTGCGTGCGACAAAGGCTGGCTCTATGCGAAGGATCTGGGTCTGTCACCCAATCTGATCATCGGGGACTTTGACTCTTCTCCGCTTCCAACTACAGAGATTCCAATCGAGCGCGTTCCGACCCGAAAAGACGACACCGACACCATGCTGGCGGTGCGCAGGGCTCTTGAGATGGGCTACGGCAACATCCTGATTTGCTGCGCATTTGGCGTCCGCCTCGACCATGCATTTGCCAACCTCCAGGCGGCCGCGTATATCGCCGCGCATGGGGCGAAGGCGCGCCTGGTCGGGACGGACACCGATGCATACGTCTATGCAAATAGCTCGGAGCGTTTTCCGAAAAAAGACGGCTGGTCGCTGTCGGTATTTGCACTATCCGACGTCTGCCGGGGCGTTTCCATTTGCGGAACAAAATATGCTTGTGAGAATGTGACGCTTACAAATGCTTTCCCGCTCGGAGTCAGCAACTCGTGGGCTCTTGACATGGCAGAGATTTCCGTCCAAAGCGGAATCCTGCTCGTCATGCAATCGAAATTACGGAAAGGGGAACATATATGATCAATTTTGAACAAATTCTATCGAACGTTCGCGGCAATGTGCCGCTGGTCCACAACATCACCAACTATGTCACGGTCAATGACTGCGCCAACATCCTGCTGGCCTGCGGAGGCTCGCCCATCATGTCAGATGACGCCGAGGACGTGGAGGACATCACTTCCATCTGCGGCGGCCTGAATATCAACATCGGCACACTGAATAAGAACACCATCCCGTCCATGTTCCTTGCCGGCAGGCGGGCAAATGAACTAGGTCACCCCGTCCTCCTCGATCCGGTCGGCGCAGGCGCCTCGAAGCTTCGTACCGAAACGGCGGTAAATCTGATCAGGGACGTGCGCTTTTCTGTTATCCGCGGAAACATTTCCGAGATAAAAGCCTTAGCCCAGGGGACTAGCAGCACGAACGGCGTGGATGCGAACGAGGCGGACCAGGTGAATGCTGCAAATATCGACAGCGTCATCTCCTTTGCGAAGTCTTTCTCCGAACAGACCGGGGCGATTATCGCCATCACGGGACCCACGGACATCATCGTTGACAAATCCCGCACCTGCTTAATCCGAAACGGGCATCCGATGATGAGCAAGATTACCGGCACGGGATGCATGCTCTCCGCCATGACCACCGCCTTCGTGACGGCTAACCCGGAGGATCCATTTGAGGCCGTTTGCGCAGCAGTCATAGCCATGGGCCTTTGCGGCGAGATTGCACATGCCCGCCTGGGCGAGCTGGATGGGAACAGCAGCTACCGAAATTATATCATCGACGCGGTCTACAACTTGACCGCAGGACAGATGGAGGAAGGCGCAAAGTTTGAAATTTTGTAACTGCTCAGCAAGTCACCGTGATGCCTGTCATCCTGAGCCTAAGCGAAGGATCTTAAACCCAAAGCATACCTTTATGGTAAAGATTCTTCGCTTACGCTCAGAATGACAGGGAGGGCTGAGTAGTTACGAAATATATTTTTAAATCTACCATTAATGGCACCTGCGCATATGCGCAGAGCCAGAAAAGAGGAAAATATGAAATGCGATAAGAAATGGATGCCGCTCTACGCCGTCACTGACAGAGCATGGCTGAATGGACGGAACCTTCTGGACGTGGTCGAGGAGGCCTTGAGGGGCGGCGCGACCTGCATGCAGCTTCGGGAAAAAGACCTGGACCATGACGCATTCCTTAAGGAGGCTATGGCCCTCAAAGAACTTTGCGCCCGAAACCATACGCCGCTCATTATAAACGACGACGTGGAGATTGCCATCGCAAGCCATGCGGACGGAGTCCACATCGGGCAGCACGACGAACCGGCCGCAGAAGTCAGGAAACGTATCGGACCTGGCATGCTGCTCGGCGTATCCGCCCAGACGGCGGAGCAGGCAGTTAAGGCCGAACGGGACGGCGCAGATTACCTCGGCGTCGGAGCCGTTTTCTCTACCGGCACCAAGTTGGACGCGGACGATGTGAACTGGGAAACGCTGCGGAGCATTTGCCAGGCGGTCTCTATTCCCGTCGTCGCCATCGGCGGCATCAACAGGGAAAACCTCGGCAAGCTTGCCGGTACCGGAATAGACGGTGTTGCCGTCGTGAGCGCCATATTTGCCGCACAGGATGCGGAGGCCGCCGCGAGGGACTTGCGGGAAACCGTCCGAAAGGAGCTTAACCTATGATTCAAGCTGCTATTTTCGATATGGACGGCACGCTGCTGGATTCCAATCCCTATTGGGACAAGGCGCCCGCCGCCTGGCTGACAAAGCTGGGAAAGCGGGCGAAGCCGGATCTGGCCAAGACGATCTTCACCATGACGCTCCCCGAGGCGACGGACTACCTGATTGGGGAGTATGGGCTTAGGCAATCGCCGGGGGAGATTATCAGAGGAATCAATGATGCGATGGAATCCTTTTACCTCCATGACGTACCGCTGAAAGCCGGCATTCAGAATCTGATCCGAGCGCTGAATGACAGGGGCATCCCATGCGCCATAGCCAGCGTCACGGACAGGTACCTGGTGGAGAAAGCGCTATCAAGGTTTGGCTTGCTATCCTCTTTCGCCGCCATCGTCACAACCGATGACGTGGGGGTGGGAAAGAACCAGCCGGATATTTACCTTCGAGCGGCAGACCTGCTCGGCAGTCCGCCGGAGAAGACGCTGGTTTTCGAGGATGCTCCCCATGCGATCGCAACTGCGAAACGGGGGAATTTCCGCACCGTCGGCATTTACGACGAGGCGAGCGCCGACAGGCAGGATGCGCTAAGGGCTGACTGCGACTTCTACTTGAGGGATTATTCCGATTTTTCCGCCATCCTTGCGGCTCTATAAAATAACCTGCCGACTCAATCAGTTACTGTTCAAGCTTCTGCTCAGAAATCGCCTGAGTGTGCGAAAAAAGCAGTTGTCATCCTGAGCGTAGCGAAGGATCTTTTTCCTTCTACAGCGGCTTTATGTAAAAGATCCTTCGCTTACGCTCAGGATGACAAAACGTCAGGCGAAAGCAACTTATGGCAACCAAGCGGCAGGCCGGGGGCACCACTCCCTGTCGCTCTATAAAACAATACTTTCATTTTCGAAGGAGGAAAAAACAATGAAAAAGGTATTGACAATCGCCGGAAGCGATTCCGGCGGAGGCGCCGGCATCCAGGCTGATATCAAGACCATGACCATGAATGGCGTATTTGCCATGAGCGCGGTCACGGCCCTCACAGCCCAGAATACGACCGGCGTTCAGGGGATTTTTGAAGTCACGCCTGCGTTTCTCGCGCAGCAGCTCGACAGCGTATTTGCCGATTTGTTTCCGGACGCCGTAAAAATCGGCATGGTCTCGTCCTCGCCTCTTGCTGAGACGATTGCCGAGCGATTGAAATTCTACCACGCGAAGAATATCGTCGTGGATCCGGTCATGGTGGCGACCAGCGGAGCCCGGCTCATCGAGGAGGACGCAGTGGAAACACTGACTCGCTGCCTGTTCCCACTCGCCGCCGTGCTGACCCCCAACATTCCCGAGGCAGAGGTGCTGAGCGGCCGGCACATTGAAACCGCGCAGGATATGGAATCTGCCGCCAGGGAAATCGGGGAGAAATTCGGAAGCGCCGTGCTGCTAAAAGGCGGCCACACGGTAAATGATGCCAACGACCTGCTCTACAGTGACGGGTCCCTCAGATGGTTCTATGGGAAACGGATTGACAATCCCAACACCCATGGCACCGGCTGCACGCTCTCCTCTGCCATCGCAGCCAATCTGGCAAAAGGCTTTAGCATGGAAGAGGCCGTCAAGCGGGCAAAAGAATACATCTCCGGCGCCCTCTCCGCCATGCTGGATCTAGGCCAGGGAAGCGGCCCGATGGCGCATAATTTCGCTTTGACCGGATACTTTGCGGAGGAGGCGGTTGCGACCCTCCCGGAATCGGAACTGCATTTCGGCACTGGCGAAGAGCGAGCCTGCGAGGAGGCGGAATGATATGGAAAATCGAAAGACATCTGTATTTGAAAACGGCCTGATCTGGTTCGGTGCCGGCGTGTCGCTTGCAGAGATCCTGACGGGGACATACTTTGCACCGCTGGGATTTGGGCCGGGGCTGGCAGCAATCCTGCTGGGCCATGTCATCGGATGCGCTCTGCTTTTCGCCGCCGGACTGATTGGCGGAAATACCGGCAAAAGCGCCATGGAAACGGTCAAGCTTAGTTTCGGGGTTAAAGGGACGCTTTTCTTTGTGATTCTGAATATCCTGCAGCTCGTTGGCTGGACGGCCATCATGATTTATGACGGCGCCCTGGCGGCAGACGGTGTCGTCGCAGCGGGACGCTGGCTGTGGTGCATTGTGATCGGGGCGCTTATTGTGGTATGGCTTCTCATCGGCATCCAGAACCTGGGGAAGCTTAACACAGTAGCCATGTCTGCCCTGTTTATCCTGACCATCGTACTGAGCATCGTCATCTTCCGGGAACGCGGAACTGCTCCCGCCAGCAGCGATGGCATGAGCTTCGGAGCTGCGGTCGAACTGGCGGTGGCGATGCCGCTTTCATGGCTCCCGCTGATCAGCGACTATACCAGAAGCGCCGAAAAGCCTGTCGCGGCAACGGCGGCCAGCGCCATCGTCTACGGACTGGTCAGTTGCTGGATGTACGTGATCGGCATGGGATCCGCCATCTTCATCGGAGACAGCGACCTCCCACAAATCATCCTGAAAGCGGGGATCGGCGTTGCCGGCCTGCTCGTCATCGTCCTTTCCACGGTGACGACCACGTTTATGGATGCCTATTCCGCAGGCGTGTCCAGCGAATCACTATCTGCGCATTTGCCCGGCAAATGGGTTGCTATCGCAGCCGCGGTCCTCGGCACGCTCGGCGCAATCATATTCCCGATGGATGACATCACGGACTTTCTGTACCTGATCGGTTCGGTATTTGCCCCTATGATCGCCATTTTGATTGCGGATTACTTCTTGCTAGGGCGGGATAGCGGCGGAAAAGCCTTTGATGTGAAAAATCTCGTGATCTGGCTTGCCGGGTTCGTAATCTACCGCCTGTTGATGCATGTGGATATTCCGGTGGGCAGCACGGTGCCGGACATGGCGGTGACAATCCTGCTCTGCGTCCTGATAAACCGGAAGCGGTAGGGTATCGCTCAGGATGACAAGGCATTAAATAACCGCTAAAGCAAGGCAACCGAACTGTTGAAATTTTAAACCTGACTTGAAAAACGCAGGAGATGGAACGTCCCTCTCCTGCGCTATTTTTTTCGAATTATACGGTTGAATTGG
Organism: Lachnospiraceae bacterium; assembly: GCA_030529705.1. Taxonomy (GTDB): domain Bacteria; phylum Bacillota; class Clostridia; order Lachnospirales; family Lachnospiraceae; genus Chordicoccus. Next base: position 12,988 of record JAUMWM010000009.1, on the reverse strand, counting down.
CAGTTTTGTCATCCTGAGCGCAAGCGAAGGATCTTTTATGTATAGCAGACGCCGTTGGTAAAAGATCCTTCGCTTCGCTCAGGATGACAAGGCATCAGATAACCGTCAAATCATGGCAACCGAGTCGTTGAAATTTTTAACACTGAATTGAAAAAACGCAGGAGAGGGAACACCCCTCTCCTGCGTTTTTTTAGGATGGCTTCTTCCTGCCGGAAGCCATGGCAATGCTGGCCATAGCCAAAGCCATAAGTATAATCCAGATATCCGCATGGGTCTCATCGCCCGTGGACACCGATGAACCGGATCCGTTCTTCCCGGAGGAAGAAGAACCGCCGCCGGAACCCGAGCCCGAAGCATCGGACGCCTTCGGTGACGGGGAAACGGTCTTGCTCGGCGAGGCCGTGCTGGCCGGCGTAGCCGTTGCCACGGGATTCTTTGCAGGCCTCGGCGTGAGCACGATCACAGCCGAAGTAGCCGTTGGCGTCAGGGTGAGCGCCGGCGTGATTGTCGGCGTTACCGTGTCAATCGGCACTGTAGTCGGAATCGGGGTCGGCGTTACCGTGTCGACCGGCACTGTAGTAGGAATCGGGGTCTCCGTAGCAATCGGCAGGCCGGTCGGCGCGGCCTTGATCGTCCATGATGCGGAAACCTCGCCTTTATAATTGCCCACGCCCTCAAGGGTCACGGTATACGTACCCGGTTCCGTTCCGAATATGTCTCCAGTCAGTTTATACGCATCCTGGGGAAGTATCATGCCATCCAGGATTGCGGATACGATGGTGACAATCTGCTCTTTCCCGGTGTAGGGCAACTCGTCCGCACTGAGCTTTACGATTGCCCCGCTGAGATCCTTCCTCCCGATCACGACCGGCACCACTTCGGGCTTCCCCTCATTGTGATTCTCATCGCCGGCCGCCTTGTACCATACGTAATATGTCCCGGCGGAGATGCCCGTGGGAATCGAGCCGGAAAAACTATCTTCCTTCGGGACATTCTCAGCATCCTCGCCTAAAGCGTACAGCATGCCGCCGGCTTCGGCCGCGCCGGCTGTCACGAGCTTCTGGGCTGACCCGTCATAGAGAAGGCTATTTGCCAGCGGAGCCGTCACCTCCACATCTGCCTTAAGAATCTCTACCGTCTCGCTCCCGACCACGGGTGAAAGCCCCGCCTTCGATGCTTCATAGTAAGTCCTATAGATTCCGGCATTGACATAGGTCGGGTTATCCACAAGGTCATAGAACCCTTCCTCCGTCCCATATCGGACTTCCGCTCCTTCCGGAACCGTCACGGTGATCCCGTGCGCATTTGCATCATAGGTCCCCGTATATCCCTCCGATACGATGGCACCCTCAAAATCCTCCTGGCTCTCGCCGGAGTACGGTATATCCATGGCTCCCAAATCTTCCGAATCATAGCAGGACGGAAAGAATGCGTAACTTTCAGCGCCTGATGTATCATCAAATCCCGATCCGTCAAGAAGGGAAGTATATGAGATTAAAACTGTATACAGACTATCTCCATCGTATTCGTTCAATTCGTATTCAGAATAGTTTGAAGTCAAATCGTCATAATACTTTGCTATGGAATAGGTCCTAACAGCAATCATCTGCCCGTTTCGGTAAACCTCAGCCGTAATCGTCTCATTCTTATTCTCCCAGTCAAGAGGGCAGGTCACTCGGTAAGCGCCTCTTTCAGAATCATAATTGTCATTGGAAACCGATACGCTTTCTTCCTTATCTGCCCAACGCAAATTTATAGATACCCCGTCTGAAACAGCTTCATCCGCAAGATCCAGAAAGAAATGAACCCGGACAGCCTCCTCATCAAAATCAACGGAATGCCCCTTTAGAAGCGCGTCGCGATAGATTGCTTTGAAAACCCGATTGCTCTCTATCGGAATTTCTTCTCCGGGATCAGCATGTTTTGAAGATTTGGTTTCCTTCCATGTGTAAAAGACCTTTCCCGAAGGAGCCGTAAACCGGCAGTCCGGCAGCCTAATCTGCTTCCCGACATCCACACGGACATCCTCCATCCCGCCCGTGCCATCCCCCGGCTCAAAGCTGACGGTACTATACCCTGCCGGGAGTACTTCAAGCCTTCCGATGGGAATGGAGTTCGTGTAGATATAGTCCTCACCTTCCTGCCGCCAGGCGAGGTAAAGGCTGACACTGTTCGTCAAAGAGGTTTTCCAGCCTGTAATAACAACCCCTGTTATGACCTCTCCCGGCTCTATCGTGAAACTTACATAATCCGAAAGCGGCTTGCCGGTGAATCTGTCAGCCGTCAGAAAATACTCTCCGTCAAATGCCTCATCATAAGCGACAGACTCGTTCCTGAGCGTGAAGGATATTTTCTCCTCCCCGTTAAAATGCGTGCTCATATAGGGAACGGGTGAAAACTCCTCCGTCGTATCCGCATCCAGGGTCACGGATAACTGCGCAAACGGAACACGGTACACAGGCGAATACAGATAGTATACCCTTCCGCCGGATTGCACTGTTACACAGACTCTGGTAAATTCCTTTTCCTTTTCGACTCTAACATATCGCGGAAGTCCATAATCACCAAAACTAGAAACCGCTGCCCTGTAAACAGGTTCTTCTCCCTCGTCATAATTTGCTATGGCGACAGATGCCATATCATTCTTTCTCAGAAAATCCAAGTCCTCCTCGTTATAGACCATGTACGCATTTGCAGTATGATCCGTGATAATATTTTCAATTTCAAGATCGACAGTTGGGCTTGGCGGAACCATTTCACCCTTCCCGATCACCTTGAAAGAAAGCTCCGCCTTATTATTGCACAAAAAGGCTTCCACGACCGGAGGAGCCGCCGTTATCAACGCTTCCGCCCTGTAATCCCCCGCCGGGAATTTCTCAGATGAAAAATCCATCGAAAATGATTCCGCATCATATTTTTCCAGGGAAATCACAGCCGGCATCTCCCTTTCGGCGATTTCCGATCCGTCCCGATAGACTGTCACGTGAATCGTCACCTTACCGTCAAATCCGACATCATCGTACGCCTGAATCCCGATATTGAGGAAGCAGCCTCCCCCTTCTGAAATCACGGAACCGGGAAGCAGGGCCGGTCCCTGTTCTGCCGCCACATTCAATCCCTGAATCCTCAAATCCGGATCCTGCCTCCTGTTCCTCGAAGCGTCCGGGTTCGATTCAATTCCTGCCTGGCCGTCATACGGCCTCAGCAGGGCGTATTCTCTCAGATCATCATTAAAGAGCTTCCGATTCGCAATCGGCACCGCAGTCAACCTGTTCGGCAGGGTCCGACGGTCTGTCCCTGTGACATATTTATCATTGTCACTGTCTGCAACGATAAACGCCTGATAATGCGCTTCGTCCGTATCAGGGAGGACCGTATCGGTCACCATTCCAAAACAGGTCACCGCATGACCTTTGTTCCCGACTTCCACTGCCATTCCTTCCTTCAAAGCCGAAAGGATCCTTTTTAGCTTCTGCGGATATGACCCTGAGACAAACTCTCCCCTCTCACCCAGTGAGGAAATATCATAGTCCGTAAGATATCCTCCGTTTCCCGGAAAGTTACGTAAGCTGCGCTTATACTTTGTCTCCGCTCCGGACTCGCTGGATAGCGTACCGCTGAAAAACCATTCCAGGAAGCCATAAGTATCTATACCGGTAAAATAGATATTGTCAGGTGTATTATTAAACTCGGGTATGATTTCTTCAAACAAATCATCCTCCGTCACAAGCCCCAGGGTGGGATCAATCTGCCCAGCCCATCCGGAGTAGATAAGCATATTGCAGCCCGAAGCCGCAAAACACAGCTTCCCATCGTCTGAATCCATCGTTTTTTCCGCATCAATAATGGATTCATCGGTGATTTCAAATTCCTCCCCATCCTTCCAGCCGCTGATCAGCTTATTATAGATATCTTCGGCTTTGTCCTCCCGGATTCCAGTGACAAATACCTCCTTTGTAGTGCCCGGCACAGAAAACGACAGGGCGCAGTAGCCGTTATGCATCGGAATGACGGTGACACTGTCAAAGTCTCCCTTGCTCTCCCCCGCAAATGCTGAAACAGCCGTTGCCATCACAAGGGCCATCACAAAAAAACATAGAGCAATCCCATGAAACCCACCTTTAACTCCCATATTTTCCCCCTTACAAATGCCTTATGCCAATCCGGCCAGCTCCAGCAAGCCCTTCCTCAGCCTTTCTGCCCTGTCTTCGGCATCCGCCGCACTCTCGCCGCGCACGCCAAAATAAAACTTGATCTTGGGCTCCGTCCCGGAAGGGCGGGCCGCGCACCAGCTGCCTTCATCCAGCTCGTAATACAGGACGTTTGATTTCGGAAGGCCGGTGGGCGTCTCGCTCAGATCTGCATATGACCTGCGAACGCCGGATCCGTAATCCCTCAATGCGAGAACCTTAAAACCGCCTATCTCATCCACGGAATGGCCTCGAAGGCTCCCCATTAGATTCCTGATTTTCTCCTCGCCTTCCATGCCCTTCATATCCACGGAAACCTGGTCCTCCCGGTAGTATCCGTACATCCGATACAGGTCATCCAGCGCGTCTACCAGCGTCCTCCCCCTGGACCTGCAAAACGCCGCTATCTCGCACAGCATCATGACCGCCGCGCAGGCATCCTTGTCCCTGGCGTGCGTCCCCGGCAGGCATCCGTAGCTTTCTTCCAGGCCGAACACGTAATCATATTCGCCCGTCTGCTCGAATTCCCCGATTTTCTCCCCTATATACTTAAAACCGGTCAGGGTTTCCACCAAGGCCGCATGAAATTCTTTCGCCAGCGGCTTTACCATGTCCGTGGAGACGATCGTCGTGACCAGCGCCGGCTTTTCCGGCATCGTGCCGTTTTTCGTCCTCTCTCTTAGAATGTAAGCCGCAATCAAAGTCCCCAGGGTATTGCCCGTGAAGCCAACGTACTCCCCGGTCTTTGCATCTTTCGCGTAAACGCCGAGCCTGTCCGCATCCGGGTCTGTCGCGAGGACAATGTCCGCATCGATTTCCTTCGCCAGCTTCAGAGGAAGCTCCCACGCCCTTTTATCTTCCGGATTCGGGAACGGCGCCGTCGGGAAAGTCCCGTCAGGAATTGCCTGGCGGGGTTCCACGGCGACCTGGGTAAAGCCGAGTTCGGACAGGATCCTGCGAACAGGGATATTCCCGGTTCCGTGAAGCGGGGAATAGGCTACTTTAAGGTCGGAAGCATACTTCCTGATCATATCCTTGTTGATTGCCAGGGCCATGATTTCCGAGATATAGGCATCATCAATCTCCTGGCCTATCGTATGATAGAGTCCCGATTGCTCTGCCTCCTCAAGGGATATCATCTTAACCTGGTCAAATCCCGCCACTTTGGCGACCTCGTCCATGATGTTCCTGTCATGGGGCGGCACAATCTGCACGCCGTCCTTCCAATACACTTTATATCCGTTGTATTCCCTCGGGTTGTGGCTTGCCGTTATGACGACTCCCGCAATGCAGTGAAGCTTCCTTATGGCAAATGAAAGCTCCGGCGTCGGGCGGAGCGACTCGAACCGATAGGTGCCAATCCCATTCGCGTTCAGCACCAGAGCCGCTTCCTGGGCAAATTCCGGCGACATGATGCGGGAGTCGTAGGCAATCGCCACTCCCCCCTCCCAGCCCTCCTGGGTCAGGATGTAATTTGCCAGGCCCTGCGTGGCTTTTCTTACGGTATAGATATTCATCCGGTTCGTGCCGGCTCCCAAAATCCCCCGAAGGCCGCCCGTACCGAACGCCAGGTTTCGATAGAACCGATCCGTTATTTCCGCCTCATCTTCCGCTATACCGAGCAGCTCCGCTTTCGTGTTTTTATCAAAATACGGATCGCTCAGCCATTCCTGGTAGGTCCTCGCCGCATCCTGCATGTTTATCCTCCCTTAATAAGTCTCCAGAATCCGATTGAATTCGGCTGCGGATTCCGCAATGTCCCCCTTGAACACCGCGCTGCCGATGACGATGATGTTGCAGCCCGCGTCAAGCACTTCCCGGATATTCCCCAGGCCGATTCCGCCATCAATTTCAATATCCGTCTCAAGCCCCCTCTCCGTCAGCATCGCCCGAAGCGTCCTGACCTTTTCCGTCGAGGTCGGAATGAAGGACTGCCCGCCGAATCCCGGTTCCACGGACATGATGAGTATCATGTCCACCAGGCCAAGATAAGGCGCAAGCTCCTCCACCGGAGTTTTCGGCTTTATCGTGATACCGACTTTCTTCCCGGTCTTCCGGATCTCGTCGATGACCGCTAAGGGGTCCTCACAGGCTTCCAGGTGGAAGTTAATCAGATCGGCGCCTGCATTTGCAAAATCCTTCACATAGCGGATCGGATCCGTAATCATCAGGTGTACGTCGAAAAAAAGATCCGTGGACTTCCTGATGGACGAGATGACGGTAATCCCCATAGACAAGTTCGGTACGAATACCCCGTCCATGACGTCGAGGTGCAGCCATTTTGTATCAGCCTTTTTAAGCGCTTCAAATGCGCTTTTCAGGTCTCCAAAGTCCGCCGCTAAGAGCGATGGTGACAGTATATAATCCATATTTCCCTCCTTCTGCATACTATCGGCTCATGGGGACGGTCCTTTTGGACCAAAAAATTTTGACCCAAAAGGACCGTCCCCATGAGCCGAAAATCAATAGCGTTGCTTTCCCTTCAAAGCCTCGTATATCTCGCAATAATTCTTGTATCTGTCAGAGTTTATGCGGCCCTCGTCGAGCGCCGCCTTGACGGCGCAGTCCGGCTCGTGCACATGGACGCAGCCATCGAACCGGCACTTCCCCTCAAAAGGAGCAAACTCGTTATAATAAAACCGCAGTTCCTCCTTCTCTATATCCTCGATGTCGAAGCTTGTAAACCCCGGCGTATCCATCAGGTATGTGCGGCCGCCGCACGGGATAAGCTGCGTGTGGCGTGTCGTGTTTTTCCCCCGCATGAGTTTTGCGGAAATCTCCCCTACTTCCATGCGGACATTGTCCTGGCAGGCATTTGTCAAAGTGGACTTCCCCGCCCCGGACGGTCCCGCGAGAAGGGTCGTCTTTCCTTCCAGGTATTCCCTGATCTCGGCAAGGCCGACTCCGGCTTTCAAAGAGGAAAAGAACACCTTATAACCACTCCCGCTATATATTTTCCGATGCTTTTCCCGCTCCGGTCCGTCCACCAGGTCCGCCTTATTGAAGAGGATGGCGGCAGAAATCCCCCGCTTTTCCATGGAGAGCAGAAACCGGTCGAGCAGAAGAAGATTCGGATCCGGGCTCTTCAGTGCGAACAGGACGAGGGCCTGGTCGACATTTGCCGCCGCGGGCCTTACCATCTCGTTCTCCCTCGGAAGGATTGAAATAATATTGCCCTCCCGGTCCCCCTCATGGGTCACGACGATCTCGACATTATCGCCGACGAGCGGCTTTTTCTTTTCCTTTCGGAAAATGCCTTTTGCCTTACATTCATAAATGCCGGATTCTACTGTGTCGACATAGTAGAATCCGGCAATACCTTTCATAATCTTTCCCTGCATCATGAACCTGCTGTAAATACTACCGGCCATGAAACGCGGAGCTGATATTCACCGTCCGAGAGCTCGTACATGACGATATTGCCATCCGATACGCCCTCAGCGCCGTTACATGTTACCTGATACGGGAACTCAATAGAACTTCCCTCGGCAATCACGGATTCCACAAGGTCCCCATCCACGGTCTGCTGCAGGACGAGCCTGTATGCGCCTCCCATGTAGTTGGACGGCTCTCCGAGCATGGACGACGTGGACCAGCTGCTCATGGTATTCACAGGCTGGGCGCTTGTCTCTTCCGTCTGGGTGGATGACTCTGACTCAGTCGATGCTTTGGACGGGTCGTTGATTGTGAACACGATCTCCGTTCCCTGAGCAACCTCCGTGCCGCTGGATATGCTCTGGGAGATGACGTCGCCCTCGTTCAGCCTGGTTGAAGTTCCGTATTCGATTTTGACGACAAGGCCAAGCTCCTCGGCCAGTCTCGTTGCCGTCTCCTGATCGAGGCCGCCCCAGGATTCAACCGTCACCTGCTTCGCGTCATCCGGACCGTTGCTGACGGTAATCGTAATCTGGGTATCCGGATCGGCTTCCTGTCCGGCGGCCGGGTTCACAGAAATGACATTTCCGGTCGCCACATCGCTGCTGGCCACGTTCTCGACCGTGATATTCGTAAATCCCGCTGCCGCAAGCGCCGCCTGCGCATCGGCAAGGGACATGTTGGAGACATCCGGTATCGTCGTCTTTACAGAGCCTTTGCTGACATAGAACGTGATGGTCGAATTGCGGTCAACCGTCTCATTTGCCGCCGGCTCCTGACGCGTAATCTGGCCGGCCGGGTACTGCTCGGACCCTTCCTCCCCGGCTTTCTTGATGCCAAGTCCGGCTTCATTCGCCTTCGCCTGCGCCGCTTCCTCCGTGAGGCCGACGATCTGCGGCACGGTCACCTTCGCGCCGTCCGCATCCGCTGCCGCCGTGATGGCAGGGGTTGCTGTCGCTTCGACCGCAGTGCCGCTTGCGGTGGAAGAAGTATTCTCCACGGCGGCCGTAGGCGACGCGCCCTGGCCCTGGCTGCTCTGCTTGCCTGTCCCGAATAGTCCCGCTGCCCTGCCGATAAAGTAAATCAGTACGCAGATAATGATGGCGCCGATGACGAATCCGCCGATCGTCATGGCCTTTTCAAGCTTCGAGCTGATGCCCTCGCCGCCATCGTCAATATCGTCCGTTTCCTCTTCCGGCTCATCCTCAGGCTCTTCCGGGCGCATTGTCTTGATGGCCGAGGCGGTACCCTTAGCGCCGCCGGGCCCATTCTTCTTAATTTTCCGAAGCTTCTCCCGCTCGTCATCCGTAATCGCGACCGTCGCGGAATGATTCACCATGGAGGACAGATTGACGAAATCCCCGTCCGGCTCGACCAGCGAATGCTTGAGGTCCGCAATCACGTCGTCCATCGTCTGGTATCTTCTGTCCACGCTCTTCTGCGTACATTTGTAAATAATCTGCTCAAGGGCGTGCGGCAGTTCCGGCGTGTACTTTGAGGGCGGCTCCATCGCGTCCTGCAAATGCTTGATGGCGATCGCAACGGTCGTCTCCCCGTCAAAGGGCACGCGCCCCGTGACCATCTCGTAGAGCGTAATGCCGAGGGAGTAAATATCCGAACGGGAGTCCGAATAACCTCCTCGAACCTGCTCCGGGGAGCTGTAGTGGACCGACCCCATGGCATTCGCACTGATCGTGTTCGAAGACGCCGCGCGCGCAATGCCGAAGTCCGTCACCTTGACCTTCCCATCCGTCGAAATGATGATGTTCTGCGGCTTGACGTCCCGATGGACGATTCCCGAAGAATGAGCCGCAGCAAGGCCCATGCAGACCTGGATGGCGATGCTGGTCGCCTCTCGGACGGACAGCTTGCCCTTCTTTCCGATATAATCCTTCAGCGTGATGCCCTCCACGAGTTCCATCACGATGTAATAATTCCCCTGGTCCTCGCCCACGTCGAAGACATTGACGATGTTCGGGTTCGCAAGGCCGGCAGCGGCCTGGGCTTCCCTGCGGAACTTGGAAATAAAGGTTCCGTCCTCGCGGAATTCAGGCTTCATGACCTTGACGGCGACATATCTGTTCAACTTATGGTCGGTTGCTTTGTAGACGTCTGCCATGCCGCCGGAACCGACTCTGCCAACTATCTCATATCTCTCCCCTAGTACTGTCCCCGATTTTAACATTACTCCTCCTCGTCCGTATCCGGCTCAATTATGATGACTGCGATGTTATCGATTCCGCCGTTCAGATTGGCTGTGTTTACCAGTTCCGCCGCCGTCTGTCCCGCATCCTGCGGCTTTTCAAGGATTCTTCTGATCTGGCCGTCATCCACCATATTGGAAAGGCCGTCCGAACACATCAGAATCTTGCTGTCCGGCTCGATCTTGAAATCAAAAAAATCCGACTCGACCGTCCTGGTAGCGCCAAGGGCCCTTGTGATGATATGTTTGTCCGGATGGTTCCGGGCATCGTCCTCGCTGATCTCCCCCAGCCTGACCATTTCTTCAACAAGGGAGTGGTCTTTCGTAATCTGCCTGAGTTCCCCGTCATAGAGGTACAGGCGGCTGTCGCCGACATTTGCCGTGTATGCATAATTCCCCACTATCGTAGTCACGACAATCGTCGTCCCCATGCCCCGCATCTCTTCATGCGCGGCCGCTTCATCGAGAATCCCCTGATTGGCAAGCTCTATGGCCTCCCGAATCAGTTTGACAGGGTTTTGCCCGCTGCTTGTCGCAATGGACTCCCTTACCGTGTTGACTGCATATCGGGATGCGAAATCGCCCGCATTGTGTCCCCCCATCCCGTCTGCCACGATGAACAAATTCGGCAGATTCCCGACGGGCTTATCGGAAGCAAATACGCTATCCTGATTTATTTTCCTTTTCTGTCCCACATCCGTGAGTGCAAATGCTTTCATAGGTTATCCGTTTCTAAATATCTTTTTCTCAATTGTCCACAGGCCCCATCGATATCACGGCCCATTTCCCTTCTAATAGTAACATTTATTCCATTTTTTTCAAGTTTTTTCTGAAAGGCAAATGCCGCTAACCTATCAGGCGGCGTAAATTTCCTCTCTCTGACAGGGTTTACCGGTATCAAATTGACCAGGCAGTTGAATTTTTTTATTTTTTCCGCCAGTTGCGCCGCACATTTGTCCGAATCATTCACGCCCTCTATGAGGCTGTATTCAAATGTCAGCCGCCTCCCGGTCGATTGATAGTACTCGTCCATGGCCCCAAGGACCTCCCGCAAAGGATAGGACTTGGCAATCGGCATGATTGTCCGCCTCAGTTCGTCGTTCGGCGCGTGCAGGGAGAGAGCCAGGTTGATCATAAGCTTCTCTTCCTTAAGCTTTTTAATGCCAGGCACGATCCCGCAGGTCGATACCGTAACGTTCCGTTCGCTGATATGATGGCCGTCTTCATCCGTCAGCATGCGGATGAACCTGACCAGGTTGTCATAATTGTCCAAGGGCTCTCCCGTCCCCATGACGACGACATTGGATATCCTCTCCCCGAGATCCGACTCTACGGCATAGACCTGGCCGAGCATCTCGCCGGCCGTCAGGTTTCTTGTCAGCCCTCCGATGGTCGATGCGCAGAACGCACACCCCATCCTGCAGCCTACCTGTGAGGAGATGCAGACCGTATTCCCATGCCTGTATTTCATCAGCACGCTCTCAACGAGGCTTCCGTCATACATCTCAAAAAGGTACTTCCTCGTCCCGTCGATCTTAGATATCAGGACTTCTCTTTTCCGGGGCGAGTGAAGCGGCTCTTCCCGTTCTAAACGCTGCCTCAGTGCTTTTGAGAGATTGGTCATTTCATCCCAGGATACGGCATTTTTGAGATTGATCCACTCGTAAATCTGTTTCGCCCGGAATGCCTTCTCGCCCATCCGGGCGACTGCCTCCGTCATTTCGGGCAGCGTCATGTCAATATAGTTCATACGTTCTCCAGCAGAAAAGTTCAGTCTTTGCGGAATTTCGCCAGGAAGAACCCGTCCGCCTCGTGAATCCCCGGCATGAGCTGCAGATATCCCTGCTCCGTCGTCAGCCTCCAGAGCTCCCTGGGCAGATAGTCGTTCAAGCTCTCCGTATGGTACGGGTAATTGTCCGTGAACCAGGCGACATTTTCCTGATTCTCCTTGCGGCTTACCGTGCAGGTACTGTAAATCAGTATGCCCCCCGGCTTCACGTAGGAAGCCGCGTTGTGCAGGATTCTGCGCTGCAGCTCCACCAATTCCAGAATTTTCGAACTTGTGACGCGGTATTTGATATCCGGCTTCCTCCCGATTACACCCAGGCCGGAACAGGGGACGTCGCATATCACGATGTCAGCTTTCCCCTCGGATGCGGCGTCAAATGTCAGCGCATCCATAATGACAGGATGGATATTAATGAGATCCGCCCTGGCGGCGCTCCCCGAAATGAGGCTGACTTTCTCTTCCGAGATGTCCCTGGCCTCGATCATGCCGAACCCCGCCATCTTATCCGCCAGATGGAGGCTTTTCCCTCCGGGAGCCGCGCACATGTCGATGACCAGGTCTCCCTGCCTCGGGGATGCCACTTCCGCTACCAGCATAGAGCTGACATCCTGAGGGAATATCCAGCCTTTCATAAAGGCGTCCAGCGCGGGCAGATAGTTATAATTTGATATATTGTAGGCATATGGCAGATACGGGGCGCGCTTTGCCATGACGCCCTGCCCCCTCAGGCTGGCAAGGATTTCCTTCTTGTTGATTCTCGTCGTCTTGAAACGAACCGTCGTCGGCCTCTCCCGAAGAAAGCTCTCCAGCATACGGACCGTGACAAATTCCCCGTATTCCAGCATCCAGTCCGAAACCAGCCATTCCGGCATGGAATAACGGACGGAGAGATACCGTACTATCTCAAGCTCCCGGTCTGGAAATTCTACATTATTTCCATCCCTTGCAATATTTCTCAGGATTCCGTTCACGAATCCTTTCAGATTATAGAAGCCCCTGGCCTGGGCCAGCTTAACCGCTTCGTTGACGGCCGAGGCGTCCGGGACGCTGTCCATATATCTGATCTGATATGTCGCGCTGCGAAGGATGTTCTGGATGACCGGCTTCATTCGCGCCACGGGAACCGTTGAAAACTTATCAATGACATAATCCAGTTCGATGAGGCGCTCTACGGTTCCCTCGCACACTTTCGTGATGAATGCCCTGTCCCTCTTCGAGAAATACTGCACTTTCCCGAGAGCGGCATGAATCGCAGTATGGCTGTATACGCCATCCCGAAAGATTGCGAGCAATATGTCCAGAATTATTTCTCTGAGATTGTTATTTGCCACTGTCCTATTCCTCGTGATTTATTCTTGACCCGCGGTTTGGGCCGGGTCTTTTCGCCCCGTGGGGCGGGCCTCCTCGGCCCGTGGGTTCGGGCCGGGTCTT
>JAUMWM010000288.1 GCA_030529705.1 Lachnospiraceae bacterium | reverse complement strand
CTGAGCGCAAGAAAAGATCTTATACTGAATCATTTGCTGTACAAAAAGATCCTTCGCTAACGCTCAGGATGACAGAATTGCCAGTACAAGCACAACAAACTCAACGCCTCTGGGACAGCGTGATGCATTTGGCTATGCGCGTCTTGACGATTTCGATGTCCGGATACGGTTTGGGAATGAAATCCATCGCGCCCATTTTCAGGCTCATAAGTTCTGCTTCCTTATCGATGGTCAAGACGATCACCGGAATATCCTTAAGGCCTTTGTCCTTCTGCATCTCGGCCATTACTTCCTGGCCCGACATATTCGGCATATAAAGGTCCAGAAGCAGGAGGTCAATCATGCCCTTCTGGCTCCGGAGCGTTTCCAGCGCTTCGACGCCGTCGGAAGCGTAACAAATATCATATTCGTCGCAAAGCAGATCGCCCAGTATCTCCCGATTGGTCTCAACATCATCAGCTATCAGGAGCTGCTTTCTCTCCTTGATAACGGGCGATTCCACGCAGGTAATCGCGCAGTATCCCGGATAGATAATCTGGCGCGCCGTGAACCGGTAATGCTTTCCGTCCAGCGGATTGAAATTTTCCATCTCCATGACTTTTCCATCGAGCGCCGCGATCTTGATGTCCAGATACCAGTCATCCCCGAGGACCGGGAAGATTTCCCGGACGGTATGACCAAGCATCGCCTTTGCCGGAAGATGGGCGAACTCCTCATATTTATGGTTGACGTAAAAGAAAACCGCATCGTAACGCCCGCTGCGCTCTTCGCGCGTCATGCGGAACACGACGTATGGGACAGGGAGATCGTCGAACATGCAGAAGAGTTCCAGCGCATGCTCGATCCGGCTCTCTGCCGAGATATTCAGGTCGTAATCCGCAAGCAGGCGCATCTCGGTCTTTTTCGCCAGTTCTTCCATATCAAGAAATTCCGAATAGAACGCATAGCCCACGGAAAGATACAGGGTAACGGTTTTGCCGTCCACCTCCCGGACGGAATCGCCGATTGCCTTTATCTTCTCGCGAAGTGCGCGGGCTTCATTTCTGTTCTCTATCTGCGATAGGACCGTGAACTTTTGCCCCGCATACCGGCCAACGCTGCTTTTCAGCCCCAACCCTTTCTTTAGAGCGTCGCCGAAGACTTTGAGAACCTTGTCTCCAAAATCATAGCCATACTGCGAGTTGATCGTGTTAAAATCATTTATTCCGATATGCATGCGGACAAAGTCCTTCCCCCGCAGATAGTATTCATCGCGGAGAGCCTCTGCGTCCTCCGAAATCCCGCGGGAATTGAGCAGGCCCGTGAGAACGTCCCGGCGCAGGCTTTCAGTACCTTTCTCTTCGTTGACATCCAGCGCGTCTATGTCGATAAAGAACCCGAGGAGTCCCATAATCTCGCCGTTGACATCGTAGAGCGGCGCCTTGCTGGCGAAGATATCTACGTTTTCTCCATGGCTCATGCATTTCCCGTGCACATTGCGGAACGTTCTTCCCTCATGAATGACCTTGTATTCGTCGTTCATATAGAGATCTGGATGAACGTGCCAGCCCATCTCCTCATCGTTCTTGCCGATGAGTTCCTCGGCAGACGAAAAATCGTAGAAATCCAGGAAACTCTGGCTCACGCCGAGGAAACGGCGGTCATTATCCTTCCAGAAAAGGCGTATAAGTCCGGAATGAATCAGATTATGCCAGAGCTGCTCCGGCGAGTACGGCCCGCCCTCGTGGAACTTCTCCATGTTGTCTGCTATAAAACCCTTTACAATGTCATGGACGTTCCTGACAAGAAGAAGGTCGTTGTCCTCGTCTATCTTTAGCAGGGTATACTCTTTCCATGCATATTGCCCATGACGGACGTCAGTCCTGAATATCTCGGAAAAGCTGATGCTTCCGCTTTCTCCAAGATGCGCCCTTGCCGTGTCGGGATCAAAGGTGCGGACAAACCGATCCTTATCCTCCGGATAGATGTATCTTATGGCATATTCCTCGACCAGGTTTTTGACGCCCTTCCTGCTCCCCAGCAAATCCTCCCGCGTGTCCGTGTACAGAGGCCTGATGCTGTCCTCCGAACGATTAAGCAACGTGATACGCTCATACAGGGCATAAATCTGACGGATCGAATCGTCCAGATAACCCGTCTTTTCCATCTGCGTATCCTTTGTGAGATTCGTGATTCTTACCATGACGCAGAGTTTATCTTCCGTCCGGGCCATGAGGCGAGCCCTGATCTCATAGTAATAATCATTGATCGTGAAGAGCATCTTGCCTTCCCCGTCAACCTTGACGGAATCCAACAGATTCAGAATATTGCGGGTGAGCATGTGATAAGGCTGCGGCTGGTTCCGCATCTCCTGGGTAAACACCCGGGTAAACATCCCGGCGCTGTGGGCCGTTTCCTCAAAAGCCGAGTTATAGAACAGCACCTTGAAACTGTCGGCGGAGAATTCAGCCAGCGCCAAGGGGATGCTGCTTAGCTCCCTCGCCGAGTCGATGGCATTATACTCTTCCCGCGTCATGAACGGAACCGCGCTGAAATAATCGATTTTCCCAATCACGTCGTAATAATTCCGGTCTTTTGGCGCTTCGATACTGATCCCTTTTTCCTGCAAATGGTCCAAAGCCTCTCCATAAGGCATAGGTTTCCCAAAATAATAGCCCTGCACCTTTTCGCATCCGATATCGCGGAGGTGGACAAATTGTTCCTCCGTCTCCACCCCTTCCGCAAGCGTGTGGATGTCAATAATCTTGGCCATCTTCACGATGGCGGTCATAATGCGCTTCGACCGCAGATTAAACGTTTTGAGAAAGCTCATATCCAGCTTTAGCTCATCGAAAGAAAACTCATGGAGGACGTTCAGGGACGAATAAGCGCTGCCGAAATCGTCCATCCATATCTGGTAACCGGCGGCGCGGAACCTGTCCACAATCCCCATCAGCATTTCTTTCTGCTCCGCCATCACGCTCTCCGTGATCTCGAAATAGACAAAGTCGTGCGGAATCCGGTAATCACTGACAATGCTGTCCGCGAGAGCGAAGATATCGCACAGCCTGAAATCGAGCCGGGAGAGATTGACGGATACCGGGATCGGCGTTTCCCCGTTGGCGATAGAGCTTCGAATCCGCGCGCAGACCTGCCGGAGGATTTCGGTATCCAGCAGATGGATCAGCCCTGCCCTTTCCAGTACGGGAATGAACTCATCGGGATAAATCATGCCTATCCTCGGATCAATCCACCGAGCGAGCGCTTCGAAGCTGCACAATTGCCTCGTGGAGGTGCGAATGACCGGCTGATAGAACGCCTGGATCTCGTGATAGTCAATCGCCTTTTTATAGTTTTGTAAG
>JAUMWM010000287.1 GCA_030529705.1 Lachnospiraceae bacterium | reverse complement strand
ACCCCAATTGCCGCAAAAACAGGCGATTTTGTGTGGAGGTGTGAACAGTAACTTATGGAGAAAACGCACCAAAATATGAGTTCATGATTGAAATTTTTGTGAATTTTAGTATACTATGATAAGAGGGATTATGCCCTGTGAACGGTTCTGCCCGGACGGATAAAAGATGGGCAGGAAGGATTTGCCCGTATAAAGGAAAAGGTTTCTAAGGACGGGCGGGAATACAATGACGGGAGGATACAATTAATGGTCTGGAAAAACTTTGATTTACTGGAATCCTATGAAGCCCTGAAAGCCCTGGACAAGGTTGATGTCAAGACTGCCATGGCGGGAGAGAACGGCGCAAAGCGCGTTGCCGAGTATCAGGTTCCGATGTCGAATGGCATGGTCTACAATTATGCGGCCAAGCAGGTCGATGACAAGACGCTGGATGCCCTTCAGGCGTTGGCTGACGAGGCGGAGCTCACGGAGAAGTATGCGGCTCTTTATAACGGCGAAGTCATCAATACCGGCGAGAAGCGCATGGTTCTGCACCAGCTCTGCCGCGGCCAGCTTGGCGATGACGTCGTAAAAGACGGGGAGAACAAGAGGGAGTTCTATGTGGAGCAGCAGAATCGCATTGCTGAATTTGCAAATAAAGTCCACAACGGAGAAATCGTGAACGAGAAGGGCGAAAAGTACACAACGGTCGTCCAGATCGGTATCGGCGGATCGGACCTCGGACCACGCGCCCTGTACCTGGCCCTTGAGAACTGGGCAAGGGTCAATAACACCCTCAAGATGGAAGCAAGGTTCATCAGCAACGTTGATCCGGATGACGCTTCCGCAGTCCTTGCCACGGTTGACATTGCCAGATCTATTTTTATCGTTGTCTCCAAATCCGGCACGACGCTTGAGACCTTGACGAACGAGACATTTGTAAAGAATGCAATCAAGGCGGCGGGATGCGAGGTATCAAAACATATGGCGGCAGTCACGAGCGCGACATCTCCGCTCGCAGGCAACCCGGAGTACCTCGATTCCTTCTACATGGATGACTTCATCGGCGGAAGATACTCGTCCTCCTCGGCAGTCGGCGGCGCGGTTCTTTCCCTGGCTTTCGGTCCGGAAGTATTCGCCCGATTCCTCGATGGCGCGGCTGCGGAAGACATCAAGGCCAAGAACCCCAACATCAGGGAGAATCCGGCCATGCTCGATGCCCTGATTGGCGTTTACGAGCGCAACTTCCTCGGATACGGCATCACGGCAGTCCTTCCGTATTCCCAGGCGTTAAGCCGCTTCCCGGCCCATCTGCAGCAGGCTGACATGGAATCGAACGGCAAGAGCGTCAACCGCTTTGGCGAGCCGGTGAATTATGTGACCGGCCCGGTCATTTTCGGCGAGCCGGGAACGAACGGCCAGCACTCCTTCTACCAGCTCCTGCATCAGGGCACGGACGTTATCCCGATGCAGTTCATCGGCTTCAAGAACAACCAGATGGACAACGACCTTGATATCCAGGGAAGCTCGAGCCAGCAGAAGCTTTCTGCAAATGTCGCCGCCCAGATCGTCGCATTTGCCCTCGGAAAAGATGACGAGAACCCGAACAAATACTTTGCCGGTGGCAGGCCGTCCAGCATCATCGTAGCCGACAAGGTAGTGCCGGAGACGCTCGGCGCGCTGCTTGCCCACTTTGAGAACAAGATTATGTTCCAGGGATTCGTATGGAACGTCAACAGCTTCGACCAGGAGGGCGTGCAGCTCGGCAAGTTGCTTGCAAAGAAGGTCCTTGCGAAGGATACGGACGGCGCTCTGACGGCGTACAGCAAGCTGCTTTCTATCTTCTGATTCCGTGATTTGTCATTCTGAGCGTTAGCGAAGAATCTTTATAGGAAACTGTCGCATATTAGCAAAGGCAACTACTTGGCATCCTTCTGTCATTCTGGGCATTAGCGAAGAATCTTTACCATAACCTATGTTTTACGTGTAAGATCCTTCGCTTACGCTCAGGATGACATGGATTCAGGAAACCTACTGAGCAGTTACCAGTAATGTTAATTTGCGGCAGTTTTTTTCATCGTAAGGATTATAATATGGAAGAAATAACTGCGGCGCTGTATGAAAAGCTGACCAGGACCCTGATAGAGAAGGGACTGACTGTTTCCGTGATGGAGAGCTGCACGTCCGGCTGCATTGCCTCCCTGCTTACGGACACGGAGGGAGCCTCCGCCGTCATGCGGGGAGGATTTGTCACTTATTGCAACGAAGCGAAGATCCGGTGCGGAGTGCCGGCGGAAACGATAGAAAAATACGGGGTCTATTCGGAAGAAACCGCCGCTGCGATGGCAGAGGCGGTCAAAAAATTCTATAAAACGGATATAGCGATCGGCGTTACCGGCAGTCTCGGAAGGACGGATCCTGCAAATGAGGACAGCGTCCCGGGCCAGGTCTACCTAGCGATTGCTTTCGGGGACGACCTGTATCGATATTCGCTTGACGGTATTTCCGGAAGAAGCCGTCATGAATCGAAGCTGCTCATCGCAGAGCATGTCGGACGGGCATTGCTCGATGGCATCTCGAAAAGCATTCCTGGGTAGCGATGTCTGCCGAAAAGCTGGTAGCATCACGGGATTTTACGATTGCATTCTTAAAGGTATTTCTGCAAGGGCATAGGAATGCATTTCTCAAATAAGCTGATAGCTTCCTCGCGGTTCATTTCCGTTCCTTCCAGGAAAATCGTAGTAGCATACTGCGTCATTCCGCCGATATAAAATGTGATTATGTTGAACAGCTCATCCGTGACCCGGTCGCCAAAGCTGTTTTCAATTATATAGACAAATATTTTGCGCATATAGAGTACATTGGAGTCCGCAAGATTGTTCTGCCCCTTATACATTACAATATGTTTGATATAGTGAGGATGGTTGTGGATGAATTCTGCCATATGAGTCATAAAGCCATGCAGGGACAGAGAATCCTTGTGGTTCTCGCAGTACTTGCGCATCTGGTAATAGTAGGCTTTATTTGCGAGGTCATATTTGTCTGAAAAATGATAGTAAAAGGTCCTTTTTGAAAGGGAACAGCTCTCGGCGATTTTTGAAACCGTCAGCTTCTCGATTGGATATTTGGAAAGAAGCTCGATGACGGAGTCGATGAGAAGTTCCTTGGATGATTTTTGCGTAGACATGTGGTTGCGCCTGCCTTTATGTAATGAATATAATGTAGGAAATGGGATGCAAGCATAATTTGCGTCTCATGAAGAACTTATATTAATTATAGTAAAGAACCGGCTAATATTCAAGTGTCTAGTACAGTGTTTCATAAGTTGTTAGTTACTGTTCACACTTCCGCACAAAATCGCCTGTTTTTGCGGCAATTGGGGT
>JAUMWM010000286.1 GCA_030529705.1 Lachnospiraceae bacterium | reverse complement strand
CACTCAAGATGACACGGAAGCGCGGAATGACATAAGCCAGGAAAAACAGCTTGGATTCATGAATGAAGACCCTGGGATTAGTGATTTATTTTATTTAATTTCAGATGCGAAAAGAATGGGGTTCTCTGACTCCTACATCGCCGAACTCCTCCGCTGTGAGGAAGAAGACATCCGGCTCTTCCGCAGGAAACATGCCATCCGCCCGGTCTACAAGATGATTGACACCTGCGCGAGTGAATTTGAAAGCTACGTGCCGTACTTCTACTCCACCTACGAGGATGAAAACGAGTCGATCGTATCCGATAAGGAGAAGATTATCGTCCTCGGCTCCGGCCCGATCCGTATCGGGCAGGGCGTGGAGTTCGACTATTCCACCGTCCATGCGGTCAAAACCATCCGGAAGATGGGCTATGAGGCGATCGTCATCAATAATAACCCCGAAACGGTCTCCACGGACTATACGACTGCCGACAAGCTTTACTTCGAGCCGCTCACCGTGGAAGACATCATGAATATCATCGACCTTGAAAAGCCTCTGGGCGTGATTGCCACCCTGGGCGGCCAGACGGCCGTGAACCTCGCGGAGCCGCTGGCGGCGAGGGGCGTCCGAATCATCGGCACCGGCCCTATGGCTATATACAGGGCGGAGGACCGGGATGCATTTGAAAATGTAATCAAAAGTCTCGACATTCCGCACCCGGAGGGCGTCGCCGTCATGAGCGTGGAGGATGGCATGAGGGCGGCGGAGGAAATCGGCTATCCCGTGCTGGTACGTCCCTCCTATGTTCTCGGCGGCAGGGCTATGGAGATTGTTGCAAATGCAGCCATGCTAGGGCAGTATCTCACCAGTGCCGTCTCCGTCAACGAGGACAGCCCGGTGCTTGTCGACCGCTACATCGTCGGCAAGGAGGTCGAGGTGGATGCCATCTGTGACGGAACAAATGTCTTCCTGCCGGGAATCATGGAGCTGGTAGAGAGGACGGGCGTGCATTCCGGGGACAGCACCAGCGTGTACCCGCCCTTCTCCGTTTCGGACCGCGTGAAGGAGACGATTTGGGAATACACCAGAAAGCTCGGAGTCGGAATCGGGATTGTCGGCCTCTACAACATCCAGTTCATCGTGGATGACAAGGACAACGTGTATATTATCGAGGTCAATCCGAGGGCTTCGAGGAGCGTCCCGTTCCTGTCCAAGTCGACCGGCGTTTCCCTGGTTGATATCGCAACGAGGGTGATGCTGGGCACGTCGCTGGTCGAGATGGGATTTGCCGATGTGCGGCTGCCCGAGAAGGAATTCTGGTATGTGAAGGCACCGGCATTTTCATTTGAAAAACTAAACGGGATGGATGCCTACCTGTCGCCGGAAATGAAATCGACGGGGGAGGCCATCGGATACGACCGGAGCCTCAAGCGGGCATTCTACAAAGCCTTGCAAGCATCGGGCGTCAAGATGAAGGAGTATGGAACCGTCATAGTGACGCTGGCGGACGAGGACAAGGAGGAGGCCTTGCCCCTCGTGAAGCGGTTCTACGAGCTTGGCTTCAATATCGAGGCGACGGTCGGGACCGGCCTTTATATGAAGAAGCATGGAATCCGGACCAGGATTCGGGGGAAGATCAGCGAGGGGAGCGACGAGATTCTGCAGTCCATCCGCGCCGGCTATGTCAGCTACATCATTAACACGCGGGCGATCTTGTCCGGGGTTCATTACGATGACGGCGTGGCGATTCGAAGGTGCGCGATCATGAACGGCGTGACGATGTTCACATCCCTTGACACGGTCCGCATATTGCTGGAGGTGCTGGAGGACATAACGCCGAGGATATCGACGATTTGATTAATGCGCCCCTGATGCCTTGCGCTCAGTGGGGAAGCTGCGAAACAAAATCATCCATCGGGGCGAAATCAATCACACAGCGGCCCTCATAAATGCCAACCGGAACCTTGTCGCGGAAGGAGTAGAAATGGATTTCGTCTCCCTGCTCAAAAAGGTAGACCAAAATTGTTTTGCTGTCCGGATCTACAAGCCAGTACTCCCGCACCCCTGCGAACTTGTATTTGTTCAACTTGATAAACATATCCTTTTTTCTGGTTGATTTCGATAAGACCTCGACGACAAAGTCAGGCGCGCCGACGATGCGCTGCGGAGTATACTTGTCCCGGTCGCAGAGAATTAGTACATCGGGCTGGACGATGGTCTTGTTATCGCAATCAAGCTGCACGTCGACAGGGGCGATGAACGGGATGCATGGACCGCCCTGGCGGGAAATAAATGCAAGCAGGTCTGCATAAATCTGGCCGGCGATGATCTGATGATGGCCGAGAGGGGAACTCATATCGTAGATAACGCCGTCAATCAGTTCCACCCGACGCTCATCCGGGATGGCAAGGTAGTCTTCCAATGTGTATTCGCCCTGTTTTTTCACTTTATACGCCGGCATCGCTTCCCGAACCGTTTGGATCGGGGATGCCGGGGAGTCGCTATAACTGAAAGCTTTTGGGGCTTCGGATTCTGCTGTGCGGACTGTGACCGTGCCATCCTGCCCCGCAGGGACTTGGGCGGATTTTTCCAGGGCATCGGAGAGAGCCTTTAAGGTCTCAAAGCGGGGAGTTTTCGTGATTCCTCCCAGGACTTTCCTCACGGTGCTGAGCGGCACGCCCGATATTTCGGCAATTCGGATATCGGTGTAGCCGAGTTTTCTTTTTATCTCGTTCATCTCGTCAATCGTCATAGGAATCCCTCCATAATATTTCGTTCATCTCGCCAATCGTCATAAGAATCCCACCATAAATGATTCAACTTGTCCGTAACACAATTAGACCTTCTTCCCTTTTCTGGAAGTGGCGCATTTCTGTCACCATTATGTCACCATTGCGTTACCATTATGTTACCATAAAAACACCATAAAAGTCAAGAAAAAACCATTTGCAATCCATTAAAAAAATTCTGCTCGGTTACTGTTCACGCTTCTGCTCAGAAGTCGCCTGTTTTTACGAGAAAATGGATGTTATCCTGAGCGTAGCGAAGGATCGTCTACATAAAATCGCTGTAGATGATAAAAGATTTTTCGCTTGCTAAAGTTGTCTCCTGATAGTGAGAATTCTTGATGAAACTTGGAGATAATTCCCCAAAACGCATCAAAAATGGGGTGTTTTGAGGAATTATCTCGAAGAAATTGCATTATAATTCCTCAAAATGCATCAAAAATGGGGTGTTTTGAGGAATTATCCCAAAGAAATTGCATTATAATTCCTCAAATGTTATATCAAGTATTCCAGAGAAGAGTTCGCTATAGACTCTGAGTATGAAAAAGCGTTGGTTCATAAGGAAGAGGCGTTTTTGGAGGAGACGGCAACAAAGAAGGC
>JAUMWM010000285.1 GCA_030529705.1 Lachnospiraceae bacterium | reverse complement strand
GCACTTGCGCAGGAGTGACGGAACTGGAATACGTATCTGCTTCAAATACAGAGTTGAGCGGCTTGTCCGCGATGCTTCTTGACCTCTGGTCAAGAAGATACCCCTGGTTCGAGTCCCTTCTCCTGTACTTCTTACCCAGGTGCGAAACTGGAAAACGAACATGACTCAGACTCATGTGCCTTCACGGGCTTACGGGTTCGGTCTCCGCTCCGCTCCGGTCGGCGCGGGGCGGACTGTCCACTGGACATCCAGCGCCCCGTCCTGGGTACTACGCTGTGATGCCACAATTGGTAATGGACCGATCCCCCCAACCGGTGATCCGCATAGGCGGACTGGGGGTTCGAGTCCCTCTCACAGCGCTCTGCAGACATGGCTGAATTGGCAAAAGCGCTTCCCCGCTAAGGAAGGTCCGGGCGACCGGAATGCAGGATCGAGACCTGCTGTCTGCGTTTGGATAACTTACATTCATCGTTTTTTATAATCCGGAAGAATGCTTTATTTTATACTGGAAGCTTAATGACATGCTGCGGTGGGGATGATGTGACATAAACACTTACGGCAAATACGTGAAGATTTTATAAACATTTATTCTGATTGGTTGACAAGCTTTCTAATAAGTGGCACAATGCGATTCATAGAATCATTTTCTCATAAAGAGCAAAACAAGAAGGGGTGTTTCCACAAAGAACGTTCGTCCGACACGAGCGAGATGGACGAAGAAATCTTTGCTGATAACAGTTCAAAAGCACACATCATCCTTTTGGCACCCAATCCAATATTCTTTTTATTTTTCCTGAAACACAATCTATCCGCATGCCTTTTTATGCATAACAAAATTACGCATGCCTGTCACCGTGAATACAAACCAAGAATCTTTTTTATGCCCATACCAATATTCTTCTTTACAAAATCATCTTGAATTACGCTCTCCTTTCGCATAAAATTATATCAAAGGATAGAGAATATCATGGGCGGGAAGATTTTTGTATCAGGGCCGATAAATAATTTGACGCAGGGAAGATTGGGACTAAAAGTTGGTCTAAAGGCATAGCTGAAGGAATTTGGAAATTTGCAAACCTTCTAAACATGCTAACGGCTAACGGCAAGATCGATGAAGTCGTGCGCGAAAGCAGCAATCAGGAACACAAGACCTCTCTTTATGAGAAATATGCTATTGTCCGAGCAGTTCAGTCACGAATCGCTCAGAATTAGTTTTAAGGAGGGGTTACCGCTATGAATGAAGAATCGCAGAAAGGATTAAACACGCCGTATGACAGCGCATTCAAAAGCATCGTCAAAAAGTGTCCGAGGATGTCGCTCTTTCTAATCAACGAGATGTTCTACAAACCCGGCCTCATTGATGAAGAGTACGATGGTACCGAGAGGGTGGAACTTCTCGACAAGGAGCTACCCGACCTGGAATTCGGAAACCTGGAACTTGACCTGCGCCTTGCGGTCTACAAGAGCACGAGGAGGACTTTCCATTTGGAATGCCAGTCCACCTCTGATGGGACGGTCATTCTTAAAATGATTCAGTATGATACGAGGTCAGCACTGGAAGAAGCGGACTATGACGCATTTTGTATCCGCGTGAAGATTGACGACTCCGGCATAGTGTTCCTGCGGAGTACAAGGAACACGCCCAAAGTCATGACCGTGATTCTGGAAGTGCCGCAGGGCAAATCCGTGTCTTACCAGATTCCCGTGGTCAGGATGCAGGACTACACTTTGGGATACATCATCGATAACAAGCTGTTTATACTGCTCCCGTTCCTGTTCTTCAATTATGAGAAGCAGCTCGAGAAAGTGCCGGATGACAAGTCCCTGTACGAGGAAATCCTGTCCCTGTATGACACAATCCTGGACAGGCTGAAAGAACTGGAGAAATCTAGAATTATTACCGCATACGAGGCAAGTACGCTCTATGATGCCTTGAAGGCGGTTTTTGAGGCGCTTGGTAAGACAAACAAAGCGGAAAAGGAGGTAAAGAGCATTATGGGCGGGAAGATTCTTGAATTCAGCGCCGATAAATATTATGACGCTGGGAAAACTGAAGGCGTAGCTATAGGAGAAGCCAAAGGCAAGGCTGAGGGCAAGGCTGAAGGCGAGCAGAAGCTGGCAGATCTTTTGAATGTATTAATCGCGAACGGTAGGATTGAAGATATTGCGCGTGTGGCAAGCGATCAGGAATACAGGGCTTCTCTTTATAAGGAGTACGCTATCGTCTAAACCGAATAAGGCTGGCTCATTTGACACCAACCCAAAACCGAGCAAGATGCCCTAACGTTTAAAGATGGGAGATTCCAATTAGGCCCCCTATCTTTAAAATTCGAGTCGCGTACCCATTGTAAACAGCAAGTATTATTCCCGAAAAAATGGCATTTATTTTTCCCCATGCAACGAACATGAAAAGAGGACGGATTTCCGTCCTCTTTTCATGGTATCTGCCTTGAAATTATTATGCTTTGTCTTTCCTGCATTCGCCGGATCTGCGGTTATGCGCGGGTGCCGACCGCCTCAAGTGTATAGCTGGAAATCGTCTTTGCTGCAAGGAGTCCGAGAGTTACTACGCTGATAAGTGCTACGATTGTGGTTGCCATATATCTATCCTCCAAAACTGCCGTTTTGGAATTTTGCAGATTGCTGCAGGTGAACACTGAAACAACAGTTGATCAGATTGCGCAGCTTGTTGCAACACTTCCACCTGTTCTGCTGGTACCTGTACAAGACCAGTATTTTTGTAACAGTTCAGACAATCCTTATTTAAGGGCTGTCTGAACTGTTAGATATGCTATATAATAGTCCCATGTTCAAGAAATCCTCTAAGTGATTCTTGGAATTTGTTGTTCAAAGATTAGGAAGCGAGCGGACTATGAATAAGAGTTTTTTAATGCTGTTGGCGTTCATTCTAATCCTTATGAACGGTTGTGCACAGAAAGCGAGCGGGGACAGCGTGGAGCGAAGCTATATGCAGATTACCCAGGACGAAGCCAAAGAGATGATGGCGAAGGAGGACGACCATGTAATCGTTGATGTTCGAAGGCAGGATGAATTCGATGCCGGACATATTCCCGGCGCAATCCTGATTCCCAATGAAAGCATTGGGACGGAGCAGCCGAAGGAACTTCCGGATTTGGACCAGATTATTTTAATCTACTGCCGAAGCGGGAACCGCAGCAAGCAAGCTTCCGAGAAGTTGGCAGACATGGGCTATACGAACATCTACGAATTTGGCGGCATCAATGACTGGACTGGAGAGATTGTGACGGGATAAGCTACCTCCATATGAATGGGATGCAGTTCATGATAAACCTGATTCAAAAAATAGTACTTGCCGGATGTTCGGATGCCGTATGCATGAAAAGGAACGTCC
>JAUMWM010000058.1 GCA_030529705.1 Lachnospiraceae bacterium | reverse complement strand
GCTCATCATGGCGAAATGCGGCAGATTGAAATTAGGACTGCTATATTTGCGGCAAATGTGATAAAATGGAACGCAGGATGACAGGCTGCCGGGCGTCAGTTTGAGGTCGCCCGGGAATCAGAGCGTTTGAATGGGAGAATATTTTGAAATTTACATATCCGGCAATCTTTAGAAAAAGTTGGAATGGGAGATTATTATGAAATTTACATATCCGGCAATCTTTAAAAAAAACGAGGAAGGCGGTTATGACGGCCGGTTCGTCGACCTGGCCTGCTGCGAAGTGAGCGGTTACAGCCTGGATGACGCGATCCGCAATGCGATCGAAGCGGAGGCAGACTGGATTCGCCTTGAACTGGAGGAGGATTATCCGTCCTTCCCGCCGGTGTCGGACCTGGAGGATCTCGTGCTCGCAGAGGGGGAGATCGCCCGAAATATAGGGGTGAACGTGAGGTTTTATGACGGCTGGGATGAGTAAGGACTAGTATAAGTGATTAAGATAGCGATTGTTGAAGACGAAGATTTATACGTGAAAGTGCTGTCTGAGTTTCTCGATAGGTTTCAGGCAGAGTCGGGGACGGCCATCTGTTCCGAAAGGTTTCGGGACGGTGACGAGATAGTGGAAAATTATGACGGTTCTTATGACATCATCCTCATGGATATCCAGATGAAATTCATGGATGGCATGTCTGCGGCGGAAGAAATTCGAAAGAGGGACAGGGACGTCATCATCATGTTTATCACGAACCGGACGGATTACGCGATTCGGGGTTATGAGGTGGACGCCCTGGACTATATTGTAAAACCTGTCAACTATTTTGCGTTTGCCCGGAAGCTTGAACGGGCGATTGGGCGGATTCCGCAGGACAAGGATGCCGTGATTACGCTGAATATACCGCAGGGCATTCGGAAAATACGCATAGATGACATTTTTTATGCCGAAAGCGAGGGGCATAATCTGGTATACCATACAGTCCATGGGGATTATAAAATCCGGCAGAAGATGTCTGAGGCGGAGGAAGAGCTGGGACGGCATGGATTCTTTCGAAGCAATAAGGGATATCTCGTGAACATGAGGCATGTTGACGGGGTGCAGGATGGTTGCTGCCTGCTTGCGGGCCAGAGGCTTCTCATCAGCCGGAGCCGGAAGGCCGAGTTCATGGCGGCGATGGCGGATTATATCGGGAGCATGGTCTAAGGATTTATCCATAAAAGATTCAACTGGCTGTTTTTCTCGATACCGCTCGAATTAAGCTTACATAGCAGCGAAAACAGGTTTTTTGATATGCAATTCAATGAGATACCACTTCTGTATATTGCGCTCGCCGAGTGGGGAGCCTGCATGGCGGGCTGCCTTACCCTGCCCCGGCGAGAGAGCAATCTTAAATTTGCCCTGTCATCGATTGTTTTTCTGGTTTTCCAATGTCTGTTTCTGTCGCTTATAGCCTATTTGCCGAAAGCGTTCCTTATTCCCTGTATCGCCGTGGCCGTCCTTGCCATGTATACGTTTATATTTGTCACGTGCGACATCAGTCTTTGGAAGGCCGTGTATCGGTGCGCGGTCTCATTTCTTGCGGCGGAATTTGCGGCATCCCTCTGCTGGCAGATTGGGCGCTATCAGTATTATGGAACCGGCTCGTCGGCTTCGTCCATGGAGCATTCCCACCATATCAATATCTGGTCTCTATTAACGGTGTCCATCCTGTATACGCTGATTTTCGGCGGCCTGTCGAAATTGGGTCGCCGCAGCCATTCAGATTTCAGCGAGTTCGAAGTATCCTGGCAGGAGATGCTCAGCGTCGTGCTCATCGTCTTCCTGACTTTTCTGCTCAGCAATCTCAGCATAGTCCTGCCGAACACTCCGTTCTCGGGCCAGGATCCGGGCGATATCCTGTTCATTCGTACAATCGTGGATTTTGTCGGCATCGTCATCATATATGCCTATGAGATGCAGGTCACGAAGATGCGGACGGAGGCGG
The DNA here is from genome assembly GCA_030529705.1 of Lachnospiraceae bacterium. GTDB lineage: Bacteria > Bacillota > Clostridia > Lachnospirales > Lachnospiraceae > Chordicoccus. The sequence goes on along the minus strand of JAUMWM010000058.1, from coordinate 10,623 downwards.
AAGTCATCCGCATGGAGTCCGTCCTGAAAATGCAGTACGACCAGTACCGCAGCTATCAGGACAGCATCGACATGATTAATATCAAGTACCATGATTTAAAGCACCAGATACAGGGGATGAAGGCGGAGGCGGATCCGGAAAAAAGGACAGAGTGGATTGAACGGCTGGAGAAGGAAGTCGAAGCTTACCGCCCGGAGAAGGAAACCGGAAACCCGGTTCTCGATACGATTATTGCGGGGAAGACCCCTGTCATCCGGAACATGGACATCCAGTTTACCTGCGTTGCGGACGGGAAGCTGATTGGATTTATGCATGTCACGGACATTTGCACGATATTTGGAAATGCCCTGGACAATGCCCTGGAATGCCTCGTGCAGGTGCCGGATGCGGACAAGAGGGTGCTGCACTTTGCGCTGAGCGAGAAGAAAGGATTCGTATTCGCCCTGATATCGAATTACTGCGGGGAGAAGCTTGCATTTGCAAATGGCCTCCCCGTCACGTCCAAAGCGGATACAAGGTATCACGGATTCGGGGCCAGGTCTATCAGGGAGGCTGCCGGCAAATACGGCGGTAGCGCCGTGTGGACGCAGAAGGACGACATGCTGGAGCTGAAGATACTTATACCAAAGCAGTGACTGGCTTTTAAGGCAGGCTGCCGATGCGGCCGCCGCAGATGGTAAAAGATCCTTCGCTGACGCTCAGGATGACAAGGACGACGCAGTCTGCGCGAACAGTAACTGCGGATTATGCCGTATAAGATACAGTTTATGTCATGGACGGATAAAGGCACAATATTCTGCTAGAATAATGGCAGAGTATTGTGTTTTTTTGTTTTGCAGGAGGAGGCGCTTGGGGTTCAGACAATATTATAAACGAATCCTTAGAGCCGAAAAGGACGGCTCAAAAATCGCCTTTTTACAGGAGACACTAAGATTGGCATCCGTAAGTCAGAAATAAAAGGCGGGAAGAAAACCGCTTTTGTACAGGCGCCATTTAGAGTGGGATCTGTAAATCAGAAATAAAAAGCGGGAAGAAAACCGCTTTTATTGAGGAGGGATGATATGAAACACAAAGACATTCTGGACAAGATGAGCCTGATCGAGAAAGCCGCCATCGTTGGCGGCCAGGGAGAATGGCAGACTTGGCCGATTCCTCGCCTAGGCATCCCGTCGATGTACTGTTCCGACGGGCCGCATGGGATCCGCAAGCAGGCGGGCGCGGGCGACCACCTGGGGCTGAACGAGTCACTGAAGGCGACCTGCTTCCCGACGGCCGCGACGGTTGCGAACAGCTGGGATGTAGAGCTCGGCGAGAGGATCGGGCAGGCGCTCGGCGAGGAAGCCATGGCAGAGGATGTCCACATCCTGCTGGGACCTGGCATGAACATGAAGCGGAGTCCTCTGTGCGGCCGTAACTTTGAGTATTTCGCGGAGGATCCGTACCTTGCCGGCAAGATGGCGGCGGCCTATGTCCGCGGCATCCAGAGCAAGGGCGTGCGCTCCTGCATCAAGCACTTCGCAGTGAACAGCCAGGAGGAGCGGCGCATGGCGATGGACGCCGTCGTCGATGAGAGGACATTGCGGGAGATTTACCTGACGGCATTTGAAATAGCCGTCAAGGAGGGCAAGGCGAAATGCCTCATGACCAGCTACAACGAGGTCAATGGGGAGTATGCAAATGAAAACAGCCACCTGCTCCTCGACATCCTTCGAAAGGACTGGGGCTATGATGGGATGGTCGTGACGGACTGGGGCGGCTCGAACGACCACGTGGCCGGCATCAAATGCCGCAGCAACCTGGAGATGCCGAACCCGGGCCTCGATTCCGCCCGCCAGGTCATTGCGGCAATCGATGAGGGAAGGCTTACGAAAGAGGAACTCGACCTCTGTGTAGACGACCTGCTGGATGCCATCCTGGAGACGACGCAGGCCGCCAAGGGGCATTCTACCGAATTTGACATCGAAGGCCACCATGTGCTGGCCAGGGAGGCGGCGGCAAATTGCGCCGTTTTGCTAAAGAACGAAGGGAAGATTCTCCCTCTTGCGCCCGGTACGAAGGTAGCCGTGATCGGCGATTTCGCATTTGTCCCCCGTTATCAGGGCGCGGGATCCTCCGTGGTCAACACGACGAAGCTTGAGTCGTTCTACGAGATTGCCGGGGATGGCGCAGGGCTTGAGATTGTTTCCTCCGCAAGGGGCTACATGAGGAACGGAGACCCGGATGAGGATATGAAGAATGAGGCTGTGGAGGCCGCAAAGCAGGCGGACGTCGTGCTGTATTTCTTCGGGCTGGACGAGATGAGCGAGTCCGAGGGCCTGGACCGCCAGCACATGAAGCTGCCGAAGGTTCAGATTGACCTTCTTTCGGCGCTCTCTGCCGCCAACCCGAACATCGTTGGCATTCTCTCCGGAGGCTCCTCCATCGAGATGGACTGGGATTCGAATCTGAAGGCGATCCTTCACGGCTATCTGACCGGCCAGGCCGGGGGCGGAGCAATTTATGACATTATCACGGGAGCCGTCAATCCGTCCGGCAAGCTGGCGGAGACTTACCCGGTTGCCCATGAGGATACGCCGGCCTTTCATTATTATCCGGCCAAAGAGAGGACGTCCGAGTATCGGGAGGGCCTTTACATCGGCTACAGGTATTATGACACGGCAAATGTCCCGGTGAAGTACCCGTTCGGATACGGCCAGTCCTATACGACTTTTGAGTATTCAGGTCTTCGGGTGGATACGGAGGGCGCTGAGTTCAGCATCACGAATATCGGGAAGGCGGATGGCGCGGAGATAGCCCAGCTCTATGTGTCGCTTCCGAACGCCGAAGTGTTCAGGCCGGAGAAAGAACTGAAGGGATTTGCAAAGGTATTCCTTGCGGCGGGCGAGACCAAGACCGTTCGGATCGCGTTCAATGACATGACTTTCCGCTACTGGAATACGGGTTCCGATGACTGGGCCGTCGAGGGCGGAACCTACAGGATCCTTGTGGGGGCTAGTTCGGCGGACATCCGCCTGACGGCGAACCTGGAGGTCGCCGCGTCCGGAGAGGCCAACCCGTATGACAGGGCGAAGCTGGCGGCTTATTACAGTGGCGACATCACGAGGGTGCCGGACGGACAATTCGAAACGCTCCTCGGGCGGAAGATACCGGATGGATCCTGGAAGAGCGAGCTGACGGAAAATGACGCCATTTGCCAGCTGAAGAACTCCAAGAGCTGGATTTGCCGCAGGGCGTATGCAGTCTTGGAGGGCAAGAGGAAGAAAGCTGAGGCGGCCGGGAAACCGGATCTCAACGTCCTCTTTATCTATAACATGCCATTTAGGGCTATCGGAAAGATGGCGGGCGGCGCGGTCAGCCAGGAAATGGTCGGAGGCATGGTGAAGGTCGCAAACGGGCATTTCTTTGCCGGGATGGGGACCGTGATTGGCGGTTATTTCCGGAACGGGAGGCTGAACAAGGCTTACGAGAAGAGCCTGAAAAAGCAGTAGGGGGAATTGATTGTAAGCCCCCGTGTCATTCTGAGCGTTAGCGAAGAATCTTAAGATCCTTCGCTACGCTCAGGATGACAAAGCATCATCAGGATGACAAAACTGCCAGTCCAACCGACTGGTTGAAATAATATCCGAGAGGAGAGGTATCATGAATTTTTGGAATAATTTCGCCGAAAAACATCCGGGGGCGGCCAAATGGATTCGCGAGGGCGGTTTGTTTTTCATCGTCAGCAACCTGATTACGGTTCTGAAATATATTCTTCTGCAGTTCCTGCCGAAGGCATTTGCCTCCCTGCCCAAAGTCGATTTCGGGTTTCCGGGCATCGACCTGACCCTTTTCGGGGAGACGTTCAAGTGGAACATCATCGGCTACGATGCGGCGCACGGCGGGCTTCCGTACTTCTGCGCTTATATGGTGGCCATGGTCATCGGCGAGTGCATCAACTTCCCGATCCAGAGAAATTTCGTCTTCCGCAGCAAGGGGAATATCTGGTATCAGATCATGTGGTATGCCATCGCATTCTGCGTCGTCACGTGCATCGTGAATTCGATAAACTGCATCTGGGTCGCGGTCGCGGGAAAATTCGTGCCGAGCGCAATTTACAATATCGGGACGACCCTGCTCAACGGCGGCGTATCGATGGTCGTGTTCTTTATCGTCAACAAGATCATTTTCCCGGAGGGAGAGCCGGACAAGAAGTGAGGCGTTTTTGCGATACCTGCACATCGTTCATAGATGCTGCGGTCCAAGATGGGGTAAAGAGACCGCACGAGGGAAAAGGCTCATTTTGCACTGGAATCATATAAAAAAATGTTTATGACACGGACCGCACGGCTCGTGCGGGCGTGTTAATGTGTTACTAATAATCTATTCACATGCCCTTCTTGTTCCGATGATGGGCGGGAGGGCAAATACCGGAAAGGGAGGAAAAAGTATGTTATCTATCAACATGGATGATGTTATGAACGTCATCAGCTCGATTCAGTCTTATCTGGTCGCGGCCGCCGTTCTCCTTGTCGCCTTTATCATTGTCATGATTCTGGCGGCGAAGATTGCCAAGCCGACCAGGGGCAAAGTCAGGGGCGCCGCCTTGATCGCCCTGCTTGCCGGTCTCTGCATCATTGTCAATCTGATTTGTACGGGCCCGATGAACACGATGCTCGACCTTATCAGCGGGTCTGGCACGATTACCGATGAGACTTCGGAGGAGGCGCAGGCGCTCGCAGTGGAAATCGGCGAGGAAGGCATCGTCCTTCTTAACAATGATAAGAACTTGCTTCCGCTTGCAAATGACGCGAAGCTTAACGTTTTCGGATGGGCTTCCATAAACCCGATCCTCGGCGGAGCCGGTTCCGGCGCGCTGAATGATGCTTATCCGACGACGGATATCTTGACCAGCCTTGCAGATGCGGGCATCGAGACAAATGCCGAACTGACACAGTTCTACACGGAGTATAAAGCGGATCGTCCTACGGTCGGCATGTGGAATCAGGACTGGACGCTTCCGGAGCCGAACGTTTCCCTTTATACTGATGACCTTATGGCAAATGCAAAGGACTTCTCCGACACGGCCATGATCGTCATCTCCAGATCCGGCGGCGAGGGCGCTGACCTCCCATCGGACATGAATGCAGTAATAGACGGTTCGTATCAGGACGGGACGACGTATACGGCGGGCGTGTATGATGACTCCCTGAATGAAGGAAGCGACTGGGACGAGGGAGATCATTATCTGCAGCTCTCCAACAGGGAAGAAGAGATGGTGGACCTTGTATGCAAGAATTTCGATAACGTCGTGCTTGTGTACAATGGCGCAAATGCGTTCGAGCTTGGATTTGTCAAAGATTATCCGCAGATTAAATCCGTCCTCTGGACTGCGGGCCAGGGCCATATCGGCATGAAAGCCCTCGGCAAGATCGTGACCGGCGAGGTGAATCCGTCCGGCAAGACGATTGACACATACGTTTACAGCCTTAAGGATACTCCGTGGTGGAACAACTTCGGCGACTTCAATTACACGAACATGCAGGAGTTCGAGTATACCTCTGTGAATTTCGGCGGCAACGAGTCCACATCCGTTCCGGGATTTGTAAACTATGTGGAAGGCATCTATGTCGGTTACAAGTTCTATGAGACTGCAGCGGCGGATGGCTTCATCGACTATGATAAAGTGGTCCAGTATCCGTTCGGCTACGGTCTCTCCTACACGACGTTCGAGCAGAAGATGGGCGACCTGAAGGAGGCTGACGGCAAGATCAGCGTCGATGTGGAAGTGACAAATACAGGCGATGCGGCAGGCAAGGAAGTCGTAGAAGTCTACTATAATCCGCCTTATACAAATGGCGGCATTGAGAAAGCTTCCGCAAACCTCATCGGCTTTGAGAAGACCGGTCTCCTTGACCCGGGCGCATCCGAGACGGTTACGGTGACATTTGCCGTGGAAGACATGGCATCTTACGATGCGGACGGAGTCGGCGGCTATGTGCTCGAGAAGGGCGACTACGTCATTTCCATCAATTCCGATGCACACAACGTCATTGATAAGAAGACTTATAAGGTGGCTGACACGGTTGAGTACACCGGCGACAATAGGAGGGAGAGCGACATTGTAACGGCCGAGAACCAGTTCGACTATGCGAAGGGCAATTTCGAGAAGCTTTCCCGCAAGGACAAGTTTGCGAATTACGACAAGGCAACGGCCGCCCCGACCTCTTTCGAGATGCCGGAAGAGTCCAAGGCTACGTTCTACAACATCAGCAACTATCTGACCGCGGAGGCGACTGCGGAGGATGAAGATCCGGATGCGGGCGAAATCACGGTCGGGAAGAACTCCGGAATCAAGGTGAAAGACCTGGTCGGACTCGATAAGGACGATCCGAAGTGGGATGAGTTCATGGATCAGCTTACGCTTGACGAGATGAATGCGGTGATTTCTCTCGGCGGATATCAGACAAATTCCATTGATTCCGTTGGCAAGGTCCGCACGAATGACTGCGACGGCCCGGCTTCCATCAACAACAACTTCACGGGCGTCGGCTCCATCGGCTTCCCGGTCGGCGTTGTTATTGCGGCTACCTGGAACAAGGAACTGGCTCATGCATTTGGCGATTCCATCGGCAAGATGGCGAACGAGATGGACGTATCCGGCTGGTATGCGCCGGCGATGAACAATCACAGGACGGCATTTGCCGGACGTAACTTCGAGTACTATTCGGAAGACGGATTCCTCTCCGGCGTTATCGCGGAAGAGGCGGTCAAGGGTTCCCAGGAGAACGGCGTCTATGCTTACATGAAGCACTTCGCGCTGAACGACCAGGAGCAGAACCGTTGCGACATGGTCTGCACGTGGGCGGATGAACAGGCGATCCGAGAAATCTACCTGAAGCCGTTCGAGATGTGCGTCAAGGATGCGAACTGCCTTGCGGTCATGTCTGCATTTAACTATATCGGAAACCGCTGGGCGGGCGGCAGCAGCACGCTCTGCAAGAACGTCCTCCGCGATGAGTGGGGCTTCAAGGGATTCGTCGAGACGGACTACTTTGGCGTCTACGGCTATATGAGTTCTGACCAGGCAATCCGCAACGGCTCGGATCTGATGCTTGTCAACTATCCGACCGCGACAAACGACGTCCAGTTCCGTGACACGAATGGCGCGAAGAAGGCCATGCGTGATGCGGCAAAGAACATCATTTACGTCGTGGCCAACAGCCGCGCTTACTATCCGGAGAACCTGAGCGAGGGCATGGCGTCCTGGAAGGTCATGATGTACGTGGCCGATGCGGTTGTCGCCGCCCTGTGCGTGCTGATCGCGCTCAAGGCATTCGGGAAGAAGAAAAAGTAAAATCGGCCCGTGGGGACGGTCCTTTTGGGCCGAAAAATCGGCCCGTGAGGACGGTCCTTTTGAAACCGATTAATGGAGGTTTTGTCATCCTGAGCGTTAGCGAAGGATCTTCTTTGGCATAACAGATGCTGTTGGTATAAGCTCCTTCGCTTCGCTCAGGATGACAAGGCATTGGATAACAGTTAAAGCAAGAGCCTTCGCTCCGTTTAGGATGACAAGGCATCAGATAACAGTTTAAGCAAGAGCCTTCGCTCCGTTCTGGATGACAAGGCGGTCAGATATCTGTTAAAGGGCAACCGTACAGAATAAAATAATCTGTCTCTATGGGATAAAAAACCCGGTCTTGCGACCGGGTTTTTATCAATATCGAATTATTTGGAAGCGAGAAGAGCCTCTTTTTCGCCCTCCGGATCCACGATAGACGTGCAGTGGCCGCAGCGGACTGCATCAATCGGAATCTCGTTCTTGCAGAACGGGCAGACCTTTGTTTTCGGCGCTTCTTCAACCGGCTCTTCCTTCTTTGCGATGGAAGTGGCCTTATTGACGGCTTTGATCATCATGAAGATGCAGAATGCGACAATCAGAAAGTTGATTACATTCGTGAGAAATACGCCGTAGTTCAGCGTGGATGCGCCCGCCTCCTTGGCCTGTGCAAGGGTTGAGTAGCTTCCGCCGTCAAGAGCGATGAACCAGTTTTCGAAGTTGATGCCGCCCGTAATCAGGGTGATGACCGGCATGAGGATATCATCGACCACGGAACTGACGATGCTTCCGAAAGCGCCGCCGATGATAACGCCGACAGCCATATCAATTACGTTGCCGCGCATGATAAACTCTTTAAACTCAGCTACAAGTCCTTTCTTTTCTTCCATAATAACCTCCTCAATAAAAGAAAAATTTATGACCAATAAAAAAGTCAAACTCTATTTAAGCACGAAATTGCTGGTTAGACAATAATAAATTGTACGAATTTGAACTTTATTGCGATTTCAGCGTTGCTTATCTAAGAATGGCAGTTTTTTCGCCATTCTTTACTGTCGCACCGGGAAGGACAGCGAGTCAAATTGGCTGTTCACGCCACATTCGTCTTCTTTGTCATCCTGAGCGTCAGCGAAGGATCTTTACATGAAGGGATAAAAGATCCTTCGCTGTGCTCAGGATGACGCCAAATTTATCACGATCAAAGACTAATTCGGTGCGGAAGCGTGAACAATCATTGTTTTTAAGCTAAATAGTCTCAGCCCTTTTTCTTCAATAGTTCATCTGAGTCTAGGATTACGGTAAATGGTCCCTCGTTGACGAGCGACACATTCATATATGCTCCGAATACGCCCTCCTGCGTATCGGGGAACTGGTCTCTGACCTTCTTCAAAATATATTGGTAGAGCTTTTCGGCATGTTCGGGCGAGCCGGCCTTGATGAACGAGGGTCGGTTTCCCTTCCTGCAGTCGGCGTAGAGGGTGAACTGGGATATAATCAGGAGATTGCCGCCGACCGTTTCCAGGTTAAGGTTCGTCTTTCCCTCCGAATCTTCGAAGACGCGAAGCCCCAGCATTTTCCGGACCATGGCATCCGCTGTCTTTTCATCGTCCGTGTCCGAGATGCCTGCCAGGACAAGGAAGCCTTTGCCAATCTCTCCAACCGTTTTTCCTTCTACGTCAACTTTGGCGCTGCTTACGCATTGAATTACAAATCTCATATCATTCTCCCAATCCTGCATGAGGCAGGACTTTCGCTTGTGCGGAGACGTTCCTTTTCATGCGGTGTTTTGCTTTTTTACGCAGAAAATACTTCTTAGTGCCAATAATCATGAACAATCACGAGTGTATCAGGAGGAAAAAAGCATGTCAACGAAATGTTGCGTAACTGGCATCTGAATTTTTACAAATGAATTATATCTCATTTTTCTGTTAAAAATACTAAGAATATTGTATAATGTGAAAGCGTTCTTCCGGTTCCGAAAGAGTATCCTGCAGCAAAGCGGGGTATGGCCGGCATTTAGTGCGAATATGATGAGGAAAATGCTAAAATTGCGCGGCCGCCGGAAGAATGTGATAATTATGATACGAGGAGTGTTTATGGACGATAGGAAAAAAGCGGAACTGACCGAAAAATATATGCCGCTTGCCATGCGGCTTGCTGCGCAGATGGATGATGGAATCATGCCGCTGGAGGACTTGACGCAGGAAGCCTTCGTCGGCCTTGTGGCGGGGCTTAATATACTGGAACGTTATGATGAGGATGCGAAAGGGATGGCTCTAGACGATGTCCTGGAGAGGGCGATCCGTGAACAGATTCTAATTGCCAAGGAAGAGCAGCAGGAACTCATCAGGCGGGACGACCGGCTGCTTGTCCAGGCGGAACTGCTGAATCGCAGCATTGATTCCCTGACGGAAACTTTAGGGACAAAGCCGACTGTAGATGAGGTTGCAAATGACATGGGAGTCTCGCAGGAAGTCGTGATGGATATTTTGAAGCTGATGGGGGAGACTTTGCCGGAAGGAGATGAATATAAGGAGAATCGGGAGTACTGGGCAGATAACCCAACGCTAAGAAAGTTTATATGACCCCAAAAAATAAGGGACATAAGTCCCTTATTTTTTTCCTTTGATTTTATCGATGAGCCATATCGTGTTCCGTTTTAACACCTGTCCGAATGTCATGGAGCGGACAATTTTGTCTGCGGGTATATGCTCCCTGCAAGCCCGAAGCACTGCCCTGGGTTTCTTGGAAGAGAAAGCAAAGTCTCCGTTGTTTTTTGTGCGGAAAGCGTAGCGGGGGATGTATCTGCCTCCAAAGTAGATGGAGGCGATGATGTACTCCACTTCCGTCCATGGAATCTGGATATAGTCCGCAATTGTTCTCTCGTTATAGTACTCAAAGCCCTTGTCGCCAACAACGATGAAGCCGTATGATCCGAGACCGAGGTGGGACGTACCTTTGACCTGAAGTTCAATTTCTGTATTCAGGGGCTCGAGGAGCTTCTGTTCTTTCTTTAAACCTTTTTGGGTCTTTTTTACCGGCATGGAAATGGTCTCCTTTATTGGGATTTCTAATAAAGGAATTGTACCATGTATGAGGGTTATAGTAAATTAATTTTTCTATCTGCGCACTTGAGAGGAATTTCGGCCCGTGGGGACGGTCCTTTTGGACCAATTTTTTTCGGCCCGTGGGGACGGTCCTTTTGGGTCAAAATTTTTTGGTCCAAAAGGACCGTCCCCACGGGCCGAAAAATTGGCCGAACCCACGGACCGAACCCATGGAACGGACTCACGGGCCGAATCCGCAGG
>JAUMWM010000284.1 GCA_030529705.1 Lachnospiraceae bacterium | reverse complement strand
AGGAAAGTGGGGCGGGGCGACTGCGGAAGCGGGTTCTTGCGGCCGCTTGCGTGGAGGGATGTCGATGGGTTTATCACGGACGAGCCTGGCTGCGTCCTTTCGACTTTTTATGCGGACTGCGTGCCGCTCTTTTTTGCCGACCCGGTTCACAGGGCAATCGGCCTTTCCCATTCCGGCTGGCGGGGGACGGCAAATGGAATCGGCATGGTTACGGTGGATGCAATGACGAGGGAGTTCGGAACGAACCCGGCAGACCTAATTTGCGGAATCGGGCCGTCCATCTGCAGGGATTGTTATGAGGTGGGGGAGGATGTGGCTCGTTATTTCACGGCATCCTGCCTTTGCGCATCGGAGACGGATTCGGATAAGTATTACCTTGACCTCTGGGAAGCGAATAAGGCCATCTTGCTAGGCGCAGGGGTACGCGAGGAGAACATCACGCTGCCGAATCTGTGTACGGCATGCAATAGCGACCTGCTGTTTTCCCACAGGGCTTCTAAGGGGAGGCGGGGAAACCTTGGCGCATTTCTTGCGATAGTCTGACTCTTTGTCATCCTGAGCGTAGCGAAGGATCTTCTACTAATATAATACGCTGTAGATGTAAAAGATCCTTCGCTAACGCTCAGGATGACAAGACTGAGGTTCAACTGTACATGTAAAGGATTTTTCGCTAACGTTCAGGATGACAAAATTGAAGTTTATCTGTGCATAAAAAAGATCCTTCGCTGACGCTCAGGATGACAAAAAAAGCTCAGGATGACAAAACTAAAGTCTAACCGTACAGAACGATGATTCTTGACCCAAAAGGACCGTCCCCGCGAGCCGAAATGTTCCTTTACAAAAAGAATCTGAAATGCTATTATCTAAAGAACCTAAAACTAGTGTTTAATGAGAAGGCAGGGGTGGTTGAATATGAAATACAATTTCAGACACATTGAGCAGAAGTGGCAGAATGCCTGGGAAGAAGCGGGCATTTTCGAAGCGCAGGACAGTACGGACAAGCCGAAATTCTACGGCCTCGTAGAGTTCCCGTACCCCTCGGGGGCGGGCATGCACGTCGGGCACATCAAAGCCTATTCCGGTCTTGAAATCATAGCCAGAAAGCGCCGCATGCAGGGCTACAACGTCCTTTTCCCAATCGGATTTGACGCATTTGGCCTCCCGGCCGAGAATTACGCAATCAAGAACAACAAGCATCCGCGCGTCGTCACGGACGAGAACATCGCCCATTTTTCGGAGCAGCTTAAAAGGGTGGGGTTTTCATTTGACTGGAGCCGCGTCATTGACACGACGGATGAAAATTATTACAAATGGACTCAGTGGATCTTCCTGAAACTCTTCGACCATGGCCTTGCGTATCGCGACAAGACGCTGGTCAATTACTGCCCGTCCTGCAAGGTCATCCTTTCAAATGAAGACAGCCAGAACGGCAAATGCGACGTCTGCGGCAGCGAAATTGTGCAGAAGGAAAAAGAGGTTTGGTACCTTCGGATCACGAAATATGCGGACAAGCTGCTCGAAGGCCTGGACACGGTCGATTTCCCGGAACCCATCCGCATCCAGGAGGAGAATTGGATTGGGAAATCGAAGGGGGCATTTGTCAACTTCACAATTGACGGAGCGGACGAAGAGCTTCGTATTTATACGACGAGGCCGGATACGCTGTTCGGCGTGACGTTCATGGTCATAGCGCCGGAGCACCCGCTCATCGACAAATACGCAGACAAGATTTCCAATATGGAAGCCATCGAGGCATACCGCGAGGAGTGCAGGAAGAAGAGCGAATTTGAGCGCGTCAATCTTGTGAAGGATAAGACCGGCGTCTGCATCGAAGGGCTTATGGCGGTCAACCCGGTGAACGGGAAGAAAATCCCGCTGTTCATAGCGGATTACGTCATGATGGGCTATGGGACGGGAGCGATTATGGCCGTGCCGGGACATGACCAGAGGGACTATGAATTTGCAAAAGCATTCGGCCTTGACATTATCGAAGTCATTAAGGGCGGAGATCTCTCGGTGGAAGCCTATGCGGGCGACGGAGAGATGATCAACTCGGAATTCCTGAACGGCTATACAAATAAGAAGGATTCCATCGACCGCATGATTGCCTTCCTCGAGGAGAAGGGGATCGGCGAGGCCGGCGTTCAGTATAAGATGAAGGACTGGGCTTTCAATCGCCAGAGATACTGGGGCGAGCCGATTCCGATTATCCACTGCCCGACCTGCGGGATGGTCGGCGTGCCGTACGAGGAACTGCCGCTTAGGCTGCCCGAGGTCGAACAGTTCATGCCGGGCGAGGACGGCCAGTCTCCGCTGGCTAAGATTGACAGTTTCGTGAACTGCACCTGCCCGAAGTGCGGCGGCGCCGCGAAGCGCGAGACGGATACCATGCCGCAGTGGGCCGGATCTTCCTGGTATTATCTGCGCTACGTGGATCCGAGGAATGACGAAGCGCTTGCGGATATGGACAAGCTGAAATACTGGATGAATGTCGACTGGTACAACGGCGGCATGGAACATGTCACGAGGCATATGATTTATTCCAGGTTCTGGCATCATTTCCTGTATGATATCGGGGCGGTCAATACATTTGAGCCGTATGCGAAGAGGACTGCCCAGGGCATGGTACTCGGTTCCGACAATGCAAAGATGTCCAAATCCAAAGGCAACGTCGTCGATCCTCTGGAAGTCGTGGAAGAGTTCGGGGCTGATACGCTCCGCACCTATGTCCTCTTTATGGGCGATTACGGCGCATCGTCGCCTTGGAACGAGAGTTCCATGCGGGGCTGCAAGCGTTTCCTTGACAGGATTGCGCGCCTGGCTGACAATCTCACGGACGAGGATGTAGCCTCTTTGGAAGGAAAGCTGCATAAGACGATCAAGAAGGTCACGAACGATATCGAGGATATGAAGTTCAATACGGCTATCGCCGCTATGATGGCGTTGCTCAATGATTTTGAGGCGGCCGGAAAGATTGGACGGAACCAGTATATTGCTTTCTTGAAGCTTCTGAATCCATTTGCTCCGCACCTGACGGAGGAAATCTGGCAGTATCTCGGCGGAGCGGGCTTCCTGTCCGTTTCGGCATGGCCGGAGTATGATGAGGCGAAGACGATCGATAAAGCCGTAGAGATCAGCGTCCAGGTGAACGGAAAGCCTCGGGAGGTGCTCATGATCGAGGTGGATGCCGACCAGGCGACTGCGGAGGCGGCTGGCCTTGCGCTCGAGAAGATTGCGAAGCTGGTCGCAGGCAAGAAGATTGTGAAGGTCATCTATCGGGCCGGCAAGATTTTGAACTTTGTGGCGAAATAAGTAATCGGCAGTGGTTTCGGCTCGATTGGGCGGTTTCGGCCCGCGGGGACGGTCCTTTTGGGTCGAATTTT
>JAUMWM010000283.1:2212-3383 GCA_030529705.1 Lachnospiraceae bacterium | reverse complement strand
TGATGGGACAAAAAGACCGCACAGGGAAAAAGGCCCATTTTGCACTGGAATCATTAATTACATACCCTGCGCCTGTACCGCCGTCATTGCGGCCGTGTTCACAATGTCCTCTACCGTACACCCTCTGGACAGGTCATTACACGGTCTCTGAAGCCCCTGCAGCACGGCAAAACAGTCCGCCTTGCCGATTCTCTGAGTAATCTTATAGCCTATGTTGCCAGCTTGAAGGTCCGGAAAGATAAGGACGTTGGCTCGGCCGGCCACGGAGCTTCCTTTCGCCTTGCTTGCGGCAATTTCAGGCACCAGGGCTGCATCAAACTGCATTTCTCCGTCCAGCAGGAGGTCGGGAGCCATTTCATGCGCAATCTCCACCGCCCTTTGAACCTTCGATACCATCTCATGTTTCGCACTGCCCTTCGTCGAGAAAGAGAGCATGGCTACCCGCGGTTCTTCTATACCGCAGAGCGTGCGGGCCGTGTCGGCTGCGGCAATCGCGATGCAGGCAAGCTCCTCCGCATTTGGACAGGGCACGACAACGCAGTCGGCGTATACCAGAAGACCGTCTGCGCCGATATTTTTGTCCGGACAATCCATGAGAAAACTCGATGACACAATCTTCATGCCCGGCTTCGTCTTAATAATCTGCAGAGCGGGCCGGAGCATGTCCCCCGTCGTGTGAACCGCCCCTGAAACCAGGCCGTCCGCATCCCCGGCCTTGACCATCATGATGCCATAATACATCGGATCTGCAACCTGCTCTCTGGCGGCTTCCGGCGTCATGCCTTTCGATTTGCGAAGTTCATACAGAAGATCCGCATATTTTTTAGCCTTTGTGCTGCTATCGCTGCGTTCCATGAGGCTTCCGGCAGAAACAGCCTCTGGGCTACCTTGCAAAGCATCAGCCTGAACTTTGTCAGGGCTGCCTGCCTCATTCCCACTCGGATCTTCTATACGGATTCCGGCAAGGCCAACCCCCAGCCGCTCCGCCTCAGCCCTTATCTCATCCGCGTTCCCAATCAGAATCGGATCGGCAATCCCTTCCCGCACGAGTTCCCCCGCTGCCAGAATCGTCCTCTCCTCGGACCCTTCCGGAAACGCAATCGACTTTCTGTCGGACCGCGCCTTTTCCTTAACTCTCTCAATCATGCTCATAGCACATACCCTCTCATCA
>JAUMWM010000283.1:0-2112 GCA_030529705.1 Lachnospiraceae bacterium | reverse complement strand
CTCATCACAAATCCGTCCCATCAAACCCGTTCCATACGTTCTCTCCGGAATAGGCCTGCGCCTCCCTCTCTCCTCTCAGTGCCTGCAGCACCGGAAGCGCCAGCGCCTCCTGCTCCATCTCGCCGGGATAGACGCTGATTGGCGCGATAAATCCGCACCGTCTCTCAATCCCCTCCCGAATGTCGTCAAACCGCATGAGGCCGCCCGTCAGGAGAATCGCATCCACCTTTCCGCAGAGCACTGCGCTCATCTCGCCGATCATTTTGCAAATCTGATAAATCATCGTATTCCATACAAGGGAAGCCTTCTTGTCCCCCTTCTCCACGAGTTCATGAATCGTGTCGGAATTGGCCGTGCCGAAGTACTGGACAAATCCGCCCGACCTTGCGCAGGCAAGCCGCACCTCGCCAAGCTCATGCGTCTTAAGATAGTCCAGGAGCTGAAGTATCGGCAGGGATCCGATTCGAGTCGGCGTGAAAGCGCCCTCTCCGTCCGCCCCCATGTTCCCGTCCACCATGCGGCCATGGTCATGCGCGCTGACCGTAATGCCGCCGTCAATGTGGGCGACGATGAAATTACAGTCCTCATACCGCTTTCCCATAAGCCCGGCATGATGGTCCGCCACCGCTTTCTGGTTTAGCACATGGGAGTGGGATACCCTGTAAATCCCCTTGATTCCGGTGAGCCTGGCCAGGTCGCAGTATTCGTCTACATTTGTCGGATTGAGCGTATATGCTTCCTTGCCGTATTTTTGGGCAAATGTCCACGCTATCATGACCCCCAATTTCGCCGGATGTTCGGATCCTCCCACTGCGGCGACCGTATCGTCATATAGCTTCTGGTCAATCCTGGTCAGTCCTCCGGGCTGCGTGCAGGCGCTGCCCCCGCGCCCGACAAATGCATCTATCTCTGCCGGATCGACCCTCTCCTCTTTAAGCGTCTTTAGTATGACTTCGCAGCGGAAAGGAAGCTGGTCGTTCACATGGGGATATTTCAGAAGTTCCGGGGCATCGTGGAAGATATTTCTCTCGAAGAGTTCCTCCTCGTCCAGAAAGAGGGTCACTTTCGTCGAGGTGGAGCCCGGATTTATAGCCAGTATTTTCTTTTTTCTATCAGACATGTTACGTCTCCTCTATCCTATTCATTGTTTTCTCAAGGTGACCGCTCAGCACTCCCTGTCATTTAAGCGCATCAGTGAAGAATCTTTACTATTTTCGTATGCGTTACATTAAGATCCTTCGCTTGCGCTCAGGATGACAAGGATTCAAGAATCCTGTTAATCGGTTGCCCTCTCCCGATTATGCTTTATCAAGCCACGCGGTCCAGATACCACATCTGGGCCTTTGTCGTCATCGCGTTTCTCGCGACAATGTTGCTGTTATTCTTCACGCTGTTGCTGACGAGATGAAGCGCCGTGCCCAGCGCATTTGTAAACGTCACGGTACCATCGGCATTAACCGAAATCTTCCACCTCTGGCCGCTCTCGGCCGCCCAGGCGCTTTGGATGACATTTGTCCCATTTGCTTTCGTATTCCCCTTCACGGTGACGACCAGGCCGGAATTCACATTGATGAGCCGGTAATATCCGCCCCCGCTGTAGGCAATCTCGAATTTCCGGGCGCCCGTATTGCTGTATTTGTAAAGGTTTACATTTGCCCCATCTTCTTTGGAGGAGGATGCGATATTAAGGGCATATGCATTATTTGACGAAGCCCTCACCACGTAAGTCCCGTCATACTGGTTATTCACCGGATCCGTCTCAACTACATAAAACCGCTGCAGACCGCTGGTGGCGGATTCCGCCATGCTGAGGGTCGTCCCCTTGACCGCCGATGGATCGGACATGGCGACGGAATAGCCCGTCACGGCGTTCATTATAGCAAATGAATTGTCCGATTTCCTCGCGAGCTTCCAATTTTGTGCTTCTTTCGTCGTCTGCCTATACAGCACCAGCCCTTTCCCGACTTCCGGGCTGTTCTGCTGAACGGCCAGGGCCAGGTCGCATTTGGCATTGATGAACTTCCATGTCCCGTCGGCGTTCTTTATTGCCCGAAATTTCATGGCCTCCGAGCTGCTTCTGTCCGTGATGTAGACTTTCGTATTGTTGACCAT
>JAUMWM010000282.1 GCA_030529705.1 Lachnospiraceae bacterium | reverse complement strand
TAGAATCTTCCGTTTATGGAAGAGTCATCCTGAGCGCAAGCGAAGGATCTTTTACAATCTACAGCGGTTTTATGTAAAAGATCCTTCGCTGCGTTCAGGATGACAAGAGAAAAGTCAGGATGACATGAATGATCCGTTTATTTATATCAGAATTCTTACTTATCCTTTATCATGGAGTGCCACTCCTGCAGGGATCTCACGGATCCCTTGTAATGTTTCTTCACGCAGGCGATGCCGTCCGCCGCGGCCTTGGCGGCCGCCATCGTGGTGATGTAAGGTATCTTGTATTTAATCGCCGACTTGCGCAGGTAGCTGTCATCGTTGGCCGAGGCCTTGCCGACCGGCGAGTTGATGATTAGCTGGATCTCTCCGTTCGTCATGTAGTCAATGATGTTCGGCCGTCCTTCATACAGCTTTTTCACGCTCTTGACGGGCAGTTTTGCCGCCTCGATCAGCTTGCAGGTTCCGCCGGTCGCCATCAGCTTGAAGCCCGATTCGTAGAGGGACTTCGCAATTGTGATGATCTCGAATTTGTCCGCGTCGTTGACGGAGAGCAGGGCGGTGCCGGATGTCGGCAGGGTCGCCTGGGCTCCTTCCTCGGCCTTGTAGAAAGCGAGGCCGGGAGTCTTCGCCATGCCAAGGACTTCGCCGGTAGACCGCATCTCGGGTCCTAAGACCGGGTCGACTTCCTGGAACATGTTGAACGGGAAGACGGCTTCCTTAACCCCGTAGTAGGGGATAATCCGCTCCTTCATTTGCGGTATCGGTGACGGACGGCCCGTGAGCTCGCTTGTGATGATGTCCGTCGCAATCGGAACCATGGACACGCCGCAGACCTTCGATACGAGCGGGACTGTCCGGGATGCGCGGGGATTTGCCTCGAGGACGAATACCTTGTCGTCCTCAATCGCATACTGCATATTCATGAGGCCGACGACGTGCATCTCCTCCGCTATGCGGCGGGTGTAATCCTTGATCGTCTCCAAATGCTCCGGCCAGATATGCTTGGACGGCAGTATGCAGGCCGAGTCGCCGGAGTGGATGCCGGCAAGCTCGATGTGCTCCATGACGGCCGGCACATAGGCGTGGGTCCCGTCGGAAATTGCGTCCGCCTCGCACTCGAGGGCGTGGTTCAGGAAGCGGTCAATCAGGATCGGGCGATCCGGTGTGACACCGACGGCCGCGTTCATATATTCCGTCATGGCATCGTCATCGTAGACGACTTCCATTCCGCGTCCTCCTAAGACGTAGGACGGGCGGACCATGACCGGATAGCCGATCTTGCCGGCGATGGATTTGGCTTCCTCGACCGTCGTGGCCATTCCGGATTCCGGCATCGGGATGCCGAGCTTGTCCATCATGCCGCGGAAGAGGTCGCGGTCCTCCGCAAGGTCGATGACCTCCGGAGAGGTACCGAGGATCTTGACGCCGTTTTTCTTGAGGTCAGCCGCCAGGTTGAGCGGCGTCTGTCCGCCGAACTGGGCGATCACGCCGACCGGCTTTTCTTTCTTATAAATGCTGAGGACGTCCTCAAGCGTCAGCGGCTCGAAATAGAGCTTGTCGGAGGTATCATAGTCCGTGGAGACGGTCTCCGGGTTGCAGTTGACGATGATCGTCTCAAAGCCCAGCTTCTTTAAGGACTTGGCCGCATGGACGCAGCAGTAGTCAAATTCGATGCCCTGGCCGATTCGGTTCGGGCCGCCGCCGAGGATCATGACTTTCGGCTTGTCCTCGTTTACGGGGTTGTTGTCCGGGGCATTGTAAGTCGAATAGAAATATGCGCTGTTTTCAGTGCCGCTGACGTGCACGCCGTCCCAGGTCTCCTCCACGCCGAGTTCGATACGCTTGTTTCGGATATCTTCTTCCGGAATCTCGAGGATTTCGCTTAGATATTTGTCCGAGAAACCGTCTTTCTTTGCCTGAATGAGGGCTTCGTCTGCCGGGAGGCTGCCTTTCATGCCAACGAGGGCTTCCTCTTCGTCCACAAGCTCTTTCATTTGCTCGATGAAATACTTCTTAACCTTCGTCAGGTTGTAGATTTCATCGACCGTCGCGCCCTTTCTGAGGGCTTCATACATGATGAAATGGCGCTCGCTGCAGGGAGTCATGAGCTTCTGCATCAGCTCGTCTTTGGTCATCTCGTAGAAGTTTCCGACATGGCCGAGGCCGTAACGACTCTTTTCAAGGGAGCGGACCGCTTTCTGGAAAGCTTCCTTGTAGGTCTTGCCGATGCTCATGACTTCGCCGACTGCCCGCATCTGGGTACCAAGCTTGTCCTCGACGCCTTTGAATTTTTCAAATGCCCACCTGGCGAATTTCACGACTACGTAATCGCCGTCCGGGACGTATTTGTCGAGCGTGCCGTATTTGCCGCAGGGCAGATCGGCGAGGGTGAGGCCCGTGGCCAGCTTCGCGGAGACGAGGGCGATCGGGAATCCTGTCGCCTTGGATGCCAGGGCGGAGCTGCGGGACGTGCGGGGATTGATCTCGATGACGATGATGCGGCCTGAGACCGGGTCGTGGGCGAACTGGACATTCGTCCCGCCGATGACGCCGATATGCTCGACGATCTTGTAGGCCTGCTCCTGCAGACGGTCCATGACCTCCTGAGAGATGGTCAGCATCGGAGCCGTGCAGAAGGAGTCGCCGGTGTGGATGCCCATCGGGTCAACGTTCTCGATGAAGCAGACGGTGATCATGTTGTTGTCCTTGTCGCGGACGACTTCCAGCTCCAGTTCTTCCCATCCAAGGATGGATTCCTCGACCAGGACCTGGTGGACCAGCGATGCCTGGAGACCGCGGGCCATGACTACTTTAAGTTCCTCTCTGTTGTAGACAAGTCCGCCGCCGGCGCCGCCCATCGTGTAGGCCGGGCGGAGAACGACCGGGTAGCCGAGTCTGTCGGCGATTTCAAGGCCTTCCTCCACGCTGTAGGCGACCTGGCTTCTCGCCATCTCGATGCCGAGGCTGTTCATGGTCTTCTTAAACTCGATGCGGTCCTCGCCGCGCTCGATGGCGTCGACCTGGACGCCGATGACTTTTACGTTATATTTGTCCAGAATGCCTTCCTTATAGAGTTCGGAGGCAAGATTGAGTCCGGACTGGCCGCCCAGGTTCGGGAGAAGCGCGTCCGGGCGCTCTTTTGCGATAATCTGCTCAAGACGTTCCAGGTTGAGCGGCTCGACGTAAGTGACGTCGGCCATTTCCGGGTCCGTCATAATCGTGGCGGGGTTGGAGTTTACGAGTACGATCTCATAGCCGAGGCTGCGGAGAGCTTTGCAGGCCTGGGTGCCTGAGTAGTCGAATTCGCAGGCCTGGCCGATGATGATCGGGCCGGAACCAATAATCAGAACTTTGTGGATATCTGTTCTTTGCGGCATTTGT
>JAUMWM010000281.1 GCA_030529705.1 Lachnospiraceae bacterium | reverse complement strand
CGCCCTTGTCATCCTGAGCGTAAGCGAAGGATCTTCTATTTGCAACAGGTGCTGCTGGCAAAAGATCCTTCGCTACGCTCAGGATGACGTCCACTATTTCGCAAACACAGTCGATTTCTGAACAAAAGTGTGAGCAGCAACCATGCCGCTTTTTATTTCAGCCATCTTTTCTCTCATGTCATCCTGAGCGCAGCGAAGGATCTTTCAATCCCCCTTACGGTTCCCGCCCGGCAAGCATCTCCCTCTCCCGCCTCATCGCCTCGTAGAGGTGCATCTCGAATTCCTGCCTCGTATTCTGATAAATCGATTTCAGAATCATCCCCGCAAAGAACGACACAATGGCCGCCAGGACGACGAAGCCGCACACGATAAGCGTCGGAAACTTGTCAACAAGCCCCGTCCTCGCAAAGTCAATCATAATCGGGATGAAAAACACCATGGCAAGCAGCGTCAGGAAGACGGATAAGGTTCCATAGAATCCCAGCGGCCTGTAGGTGCGGAACAGCCTTCCAATCGTCCGCAGCACTTTGAGCCCGTCCGAGTAAGTGTTCAGCTTGGATACGCTCCCCTCCGGCCTGTCCCTGTACTGGATGACCACGTTCTCCACCTGCAGGTTCTTGTCAATCGCATGAATGCTCATCTCCGTCTCAATCTCAAATCCCTGAGACAGAATCGGGAATGTCTTGATATAGCGGTAGCTGAACGCGCGGTACCCGGTCATGATATCCTTGATATTATTCTTGAAAAGCAGATTAATGCTGCCCCTCACCAGGGAGTTCCCGAAATTATGGAAAGGACGTTTGTTCTCTTCAAAATAGGTCGACGACAGCCTGTCGCCCACGACCATGTCCGCATTGTGGTCCAGCACGAGCCTTACCATTTCCGGAGCATGGTCCGCCGGATAAGTGTCATCCCCGTCTACGATCAGGTAGCACTCCGCATCAATCTCGCCAAACATCCTGCGCAGGACGTTCCCTTTCCCCTGCTGGTACTCATGCCGGACAATCGCCCCCGCCCTCTCCGCAATCTCGGCGGTTCCATCCTTCGAGTTGTTGTCATACACATAGATGGCCGCTTCCGGCAGGACTCTTCGGAAATCTCCGACCACCTTCTCAATGGTCCTACTCTCATTATAGCAAGGGATAAGAACAGCAATCTTGTCCATAATTACCTCTTTTCTGGTTCTGCACATATGCGCAGGTGTCGTTAATGGTAGATTTGAAACACAGTTTCAAACTTTTCCTTTATTTAAGAATGTCGGTATTTTCAACGTTCTTTTCTGCCACGCCGAGCCGTCTGACGAGTCAGATTGTCTCCTTTGGAAATGTGGGCCTTCCGCATTCTCATTTGACAAAACAACATTCCCCTTATCTGTAAAACAGGCAGGCGTAACCCGCCCCGAGAAATCCCAACGTAATCATGATATATGCATATCGGCTTGTATAGTGCCGAAGCTTCCCCTCCACCGGCAGCTTCGTCAGCGTAATGCACACCAGCGGAAGGACCGGCAGAAGGTATCTGTTCTGCACCCCGTCGATCGTTGTCAGGCCCACCGGCGTAAAGCCGACATAGAGCGCCCCCATGACCAGGAGGAAAATGACCAAAACGATAAACATGGCAGTCGTGTGGAAAATGGCCGACTTCTTCCTGTTCTTAAACTCATATTTGTCCTGGCAAAAAAACGATCCCGCAACGACCCATATCCCCGCGACATATCCGATTGTCGCCGGGGCATACCAGCCGAACTCCATCATATTCCGGATGAAATTCTCCAGAAAAAACCCACCGAAATTCCGATATGTCAGGTACGGGTTTTTCAGGACAAATGCAACCTGCTCCTCCACGTTCACATTCCCGTTTCGGTTCTCCGTGAACGGAAACATCTCAAGCAGGTCCATTTGATACCGAAGGCAAATGCCGCAAATCGCAAGAAGGGAAATTAGCATAACCACTTTCCCGAAACGGAATCTGAACTTTTTCCCCGGAACAAATAGAAGCAGCAACAGCAGGGGGCTGTAAATCAGGTATTTGATCGATGCTATCAGCGTGAAAATCACCGCCAGAAGCGCCATGTCCACTATCCCGATCTTCTTCCCCTCGTCAAAAATCCAGGAAATCATCATGGCGATGAAAGCAAGGCCCGCCCCGATCAGCACCGCGTCCTGCGTGCAGGACCCTGCTAGGAACATGCAGGCAGGCAGAAGAGCGCACCCGAAGAGCAGGGATTTGTAATAAGGCGTGATCCGGATTGCATAATACGAAAGAGCCAGGTAGAAAACCAAATCCGCCAGCCTTGCCAGAAGGATCACGCCCCATGCCGGCGCTTTCAGGGCAAGGCCTGCAAGTATCCCGGCGGAGGCAATAGCATGGTCAATTGGGATCACAGACGACATGTAGGGATTCTCTGCAAATGCCCGCTCCTCTTCATACGGCTCGTTAAATATGTCCGGATTTGCGTACCAGTTTGGCAGCGAAAACTCCGTGTTGATAACCTTGTTGAAATTGGAGGAAAGTTCTGCCCCAATCCTCTTTTTCGCATCCGTCTCGTCGTGCCAGTGACCCTCGGCAATCGCAAATGACCGAAAATAGTGCGTCGACTCATCCATCGGATGGGGAAATGTGTGGAACAGCAGGAAGGAGAGTCCCAGCGGGATTCCTATAATCAGGAAGTTCCGATGCCACGAATCCCCTGCGAGCAGCGCGCTAAGGAAAGAGAGCGCGATTATAACGCCCCACATGGCAAGATAGATCCGTCTCACCGTCCCGTCGCAGAAGAACGTATCCATCATGACGGTTCCCCCGGCTTCCTTCTCTCCCCGGAAGGCTTTCGCCGCATGGCCGTCCGGCTCGTCAAGCTGGACAAAAAGGCCGCTCCCCTCCTTCGCCGTATTCCGTATCGTGAGCAGATACGTCTTTCCGGCTGAACCTTTCTGTTCTTCAAAGTACTTTCTGTAAGATTTCTTGTTTTTCCGAATGGCCTGGGAATTGACCGTATCCTTGAAAATTTCTTTCCCGCCCGCTTTTTCGGTTAGCGTTATGACCAGCTTATCATTCACCTCGGCGGTCTCTGTCAGCCAGATTTCCAGCCCCTTGAAGCCATCGTGCTCATAACGGATTTCCTGGGAAATGGTCACGCCCCCCGACAGGTCAAGGGACTGCGTCCACGTGTTGCCGAACGCCCTGACAGCCGATATATCTTTCAAAAACGGGTTGTATATGCTGAGAAAGACTGCCCAGAAAACTGCAAGGAGGAACAAGGCCCTCATTTTCCGTTCTCTGGCCAGTCTTTTTCTGATACGCGGATTCTCCATTCCCCATTCCCCTTAAACCGTGAATAGGGACATTATACCACAGATTTCGGCCCGCGGGGACGGTCCTTTTGGGTCGAATTTTTT
>JAUMWM010000057.1 GCA_030529705.1 Lachnospiraceae bacterium | reverse complement strand
AGATGCCTGCTGCATGAAAAGCCGTTCGACGGAGTGAATGGGTCCGGGAAGCATAATAATTG
This sequence comes from Lachnospiraceae bacterium, assembly GCA_030529705.1. Classification (GTDB taxonomy): domain Bacteria; phylum Bacillota; class Clostridia; order Lachnospirales; family Lachnospiraceae; genus Chordicoccus. The sequence goes on along the minus strand of JAUMWM010000057.1, from coordinate 12,574 downwards.
GTCCCTGACGACGGATGACGGGATTAATTTGCTGGATCCCGGCCTGACGCCCCATCAGAATATCCAGTTCCTGATGGTTTTGTGCTGCATCTTGAAGGCGGTCGATGAGCATGCGGATCTGCTTCGGGAGTCAGCGGCGGATGTGGGAAACGAGGCCCGTCTGGGAGGAAATGAAGCCCCGCCAGTCATTATCTCTGTTTTTTTAGGCGACCAGCTGGAAGACGTCATGAGGCAGCTTCGGTCCAGCGGCTCTGCGACCAGCTCGATTGACAGAGGGAAACTACAGACCGGCGTAACGGTTCTGCGGGATGTGTTTCGGGATGCGACGGACCGAAACAGGACGTCGCCATTTGCATTCACCGGCAATAAATTTGAATTCCGCATGGTCGGAAGCCGCGATTCCATTGCGGGCGCAAACACGGTTTTGAATACGATCGTCGCAGATGCTTTCAGTCAGACGTGCGACAGGCTGGAAGCGGCGGGCAAGGAAGGCTTCGATGCCGCCGTCCATGATTTGATAAAAGAATATGCAATGCGGCACAGCAGGATCATTTTCAACGGGAACGGGTATTCCGATGAATGGGCTAAAGAAGCTGAAAAGCTGGGGCTTAGCAACATCCCGTCCATGGTTGACGCAATCCCTGTCCTGACCGAGGAGAAATCCGTCAGGCTGTTCGATAAGTATGGCGTCTTTTCGAAGGCCGAGCTTGAGTCCAGGGCAGAGGTGAAATATGAGCTGTACGCCAAGGCCATCAATATTGAAGCCAGGACGATGGTCCAGATGGCGCGGAGGGAATATGTGCCCGCGATTATCCGCTACATCACCGTGCTGGCGGATTCCGTCAATGCCACGGAGAAATGCGGGATCGAATCAATCGTGCAGCGGGAAATGCTTTCGTCTTTGAATGAGTATCTGCGGCAGGCGCAGGAGGCCTGCAAGGCATTGGCGGAGGAGACCCAGGCGGCAGAGGGCATAGATCCGGGTCCCGGGCAGGCGAAGGCTTATCAAAAGAAGGTCGTCCCGCTTATGGAGAAGCTCCGGCGGCCGATCGACCAGGCGGAGTGCATCGTGAGCCGGGAGTACTGGCCTGTTCCGACTTATGCAGATTTGCTCTTCGAAGTGTGAGAAACCTCTTTCGTAATCGTCTGCGGAAGCGGTTTTTATGACAACAAGTGTGACATGCTCCGTGGCCGGCAGTTGTCATCCTGAGCGAAGCGAAGGATTTCAATAGGAAAGATCCTTCGCTTCGCTCAGGATGACAAGAGCGTTTTGTAATCATGCAAAATCAAAATATTAAGAAATTGTTAAATAGTTGGATATGATGCTTCACAAAAATGTAAAGATGTAGTATTGTATGGGGGCTATTTCAGGTTTTCCCTGGATATCCCCGAACAAATATGGATAGCGGGGGTGAAAAATGATTTCCAATCTGGTACTTCAGGACACAATTAACGGAATCAAGAACATCGGGCGATGTGAATTGACGATTGTTGATCTGGAAGGGAAAGTTGTGGCTTCCACCGAGGCGGAGAATGATATCAACCGCGCGGACATCGTCAGCTTTGTCGAATCCCAGGCTGACTCGCAGGAAATCAGGGGCAGCATGTACTTCAAGGTATATGATGACTATCAGGTCGAGTTCGTGGTGATCGTCCGGGGGAATGAGGACATGACTATGATTGGAAAGCTGGCGGCTTTCCAGATTCAGAATCTTGTTGTCGCTTACAAGGAGCATTTTGATAAGGACAACTTCATTAAGAACCTTCTTCTTGACAATCTGCTCCTGGTTGATGTATATAACAGGGCTATGAAGCTCCATATCGCCACGAATGTCAGGAGAGTAGTCTACATTCTGGAATGCGAGCAGAGCAAGGACTACAGCACGCTCGAAGCGGTGAAGAGCCTGTTCTCCAAGTCAAAGAACGATTTCATCACTGCGGTGGATGAGAACAGCATCATTGTCATCAAGGAAATGGACGAGGAAGCCGGGCATGAGGAGATGAAGCAGATTGCGGAGTCGATTATCAACATGCTTTCCGTCGACGAGGAAGACTATAATACGATGCATGTCGCATATGGAAATGCCGTATCCGAGATCAAGGAGGTATCCCGTTCCTATAAGGAGGCGAGGATGGCTCTGGATGTCGGAAAGATTTTCTTCGGCGACCAGAATATTATCGCCTACAGCCAGCTTGGAATCGGACGGTTGATTTACCAGCTTCCGATCCCGCTCTGCAAGATGTTCATCAAGGAAATCTTTACGGACAAGTCTCCGGACGATTTTGATGAAGAAACGCTCGTCACAATCAACAAGTTCTTTGAGAACAGCCTGAATGTGTCAGAGACTTCGCGCCAGTTGTACATTCACAGAAACACGCTCGTATACCGCCTGGATAAGCTGCAGAAGAGCACGGGGCTTGACCTCCGCATATTTGATGATGCGATCACGTTCAAGATTGCGCTTATGGTGGTAAGGTATATGAAATATATGGAGACGCTGGAATACTGACAGGCAAGCTGTTAGCGTCCTGTTGACCGGCGCCTTCTGACAAATGATTGTGGCGCGTGAGGGGACAAAAAGACCGCACAGGGAAATAGCCCCATTTTGCACTGGAATCATAAATAAAGGAGGATACAAATGATTGATCTTGACCGTGTCAGCAAGACCTATAACAAAGGCCAGCCTGCGGTAGACGCGATTTCCCTTCATGTTGACAAGGGAGAATTTGTCTTCGTAGTCGGCGAGAGCGGTTCGGGCAAGTCCACGCTTATAAAGCTGCTGCTGAGGGAGCTTGAACCGACAAACGGCATTATCACGGTAAATGGCCATGTCCTAAATACCATGAAGCATGGCGCGGTTCCGAAATACCGGAGAGAAATCGGCGTCGTGTTTCAGGATTTCCGGCTCTTAAATGACAGGAATGTGTACGAGAACGTCGCATTTGCCCAGCATGTGGTGGAAGCGCCGGGCAGAATCATCCGGAAAAGGGTTCCGGAAACGCTGCAGCTCGTAGGCCTGGCGGAAAAATACAAGAGTCTGCCGCTCCAGCTTTCAGGCGGAGAACAGCAGCGAGTCGCCGTGGCGAGGGCCATCGTGAATCGGCCTGCCCTGCTCCTGTGTGATGAGCCGACAGGAAACCTGGATCCGAAGAATTCTTATGAGATTATGAAACTTCTTCTGGACATCAACGAACGGGGTACGACGGTGCTGGTTGTAACGCACAACAGGGAACTGGTGAACAGGTTTCAGAAGAGGGTTATCACCATGCGCCGCGGCATAATTGCCAGGGACGTGGAGGAAGGAGGCTATCATGAAGCCTAGATCTTTCCTTTATAATCTCAGGCAGGGATTTAAGAATATCTGGAGGAACCGGATGTTTTCGGCGGCATCGATAGCGACGATGGCTGCCTGCATCCTTGTATTCGGCATCTTTTTCTCCATCCTCCTCAATGTGAACCACATGATTCGGACTTTGGAAGAGGAAGTCGGCATCACGGTTCTTTTCGATGAAGGTCTCGATGATAAATCCATGGAGGATATCGGGAAGAAGATTGAGAAGATGGAGCATGTGACCAATGTAAAGTTCACGTCGGCGGAGGAAGCATGGGAGTCTTTCCAGGAGGAGTACTTCGAGGGGAACCCGGAATTTGCCGAAAGCTTTGCGGATGACAACCCGTTGGCCAATTCGGCCAGCTATACGGTCCAGGTCGATGAGATCGAGAACCAGAACGGGGTCGTGAAGCAGATTGAAAAGCTGAAAGGCGTGAGGCAGGTCAACCAGAGCGCGGCCGCCACGAAGACGCTGGTGAGCTTTAACCGGCTGTTTATGTATGTTTCGATCGGCATCATTGCAATCCTGCTGGTGGTATCCGTGATTCTGATTTCCAACACGGTCAACGTGGGCATCACCGTGCGGCGCAGTGAGATTGCCATTATGAAGCTGATCGGGGCGACGGATGCATTTGTCAGGGCGCCGTTCATCGTGGAGGGCCTCCTCCTCGGATTGATCGGGGCGGCGATACCGCTCGTGTTCCTGTACTTTGCCTATGGCAAGATGATAGAGGCGGTTTTGAAACGATTTGAAATCCTTTCATCTCTGGCATCATCGCTGCCGACGGTCAATGAGATATTTGTAAGCCTGGTTCCGGCCGCGCTGGGTCTGGGGCTTGGTATCGGCCTGATCGGTTCCATAATAACGGTCAGGAGGCATTTGGATATTTGAAGACGATGTTCGGCGCAGGGTGGATGATGGCGTGTCATCTGCCCTGCGTTAAAATGTCTGCGTTTTTCCCAAAACAAAATAGGGAATATCTGTCAAGATGAAAGCGTACATTATTTTCGAATAAGACATTTTATATTTCCGGAAATAAATCAACACACAGAACAAACAAAGGAGGGGTAATTGCTCAGTACAAACACTAACAGATATAAGTTATTCAATGAAAACAACCAAGATCTGATGAAAAGAATGCCAGACTCATCTATAGATCTTATCCTCACAGATCCACCATATAACCTTGCTCCATTTTCTAGAGGTAATATCCATTTACGAAATGGAAAAATAATTCATAATAATATTGCTGAATGGGATAATGCACCATTAAATCCAGAGGATTACACTGAGCCTTTTACACGAATAATAAAGCCAACCGGAAATATTTTTATATTCACCAGTTATGCTTTGCTTGGTAGATGGTACGATGCATTTAATCCGCTTTTCTCAACATTTCAATTGTTCGTCTGGCATAAGACTACTCCCACGCAAAGCGTATATCATAATAGTTTTCTAAACAGCTGCGAGCTTGTCATTTGTCTATGGAATAAAGGCCATACCTGGAATTTCTCGTCTCAAGAAGAAATGCACAACTTTTTTGAATGCCCGTCCTGCATGCCACCGGAAAAAATCCTATCACCAAAACATCCGACCCAAAAACCCCTTGCGCTCATCGAACACTTGCTCTTGATTGCATCGAATACAAATGATATTGTTTTTGATCCTTTTATGGGGGTTGCTACAACTGGCGAAGCATCCTTGAAGAATAACAGAAGATTTATTGGGACTGATATCGATAAAAAGTATGTGGAGGCGTCGTTGAAAAGACTATCGATATATTAACATCTCCTTAAATTAAATAATCAATTGTGCATGAAACAGCACGCCGAACTGATCTGCCTAGAGAAAAAGGGCAGAAGCATATTAGAAAGTGCCTGAGTATTTAGGTATTTGTGATGTATGTGCTGATTGTCTGAACAGACGTTTAGTATCTGTTGAATTTGTACTGTGAATGAAATATAATGAATTAGCATTTGTGCAGTAAAAATGATGAAAAATTTGATTTCTGATGAAATGACTGTCAGATGGCATTGCTAATTGTAGGGTTAGAAACTATGTGAAGAAAGCAGAATTGATGATGCTTTTCAAAAAAAGAAAGTAATCCGTTGCTACTACCTGAAGACTTTCTATAGCTGGAAGAACTAAGTAGTAGATGATTAACACGATGTTACTGGGTTATTAATGAAAGAGGATTCTGTTAATATGGCTATTCATAATAAGTCTCATAACAATCACGCGCTGATGTCGATAAATAAAATGAGAAGAGAAGACCGTATAAAGTATAAGTCTGCATCTGACTTTGAGATGCCTGACGAGATAAAACTGCTTCTTAGCGTTTCAGATTGCGGTGATTTTCTAAAGCAATTGCCAGACAATTCAGTTCAATTGATCTGTGTAGACCCGCCTTATAACCTTGAATTAACAGGATGGGATAATTACGATAATTATATAGAGTGGGCATCAAAATGGATAGACGAATCATACAGAGTGTTATCCGCAAATGGAAACATGGTAATATTTGGCGGAATACAATTTCGAGATGTAAAATCAGGAGACTTGCTAGACATAGTTCAGTATATACGGAAGAACACGAAATTCAAATTGTTGAATACAATAGTATGGTATTATAAAAACGGCATGTCGGCACATCGTTTTTTTGCGAACAGGCACGAGGAGGTTATTTGGTTGGCAAAATCGAATGATTATTACTTTGATTTGGATTCGGTCAGAGTACCGTATTCTGAGGAAGATTTAAAAGCGGCGTTAAGGGATAAGAGGCTGAACCCTGAAAATACAAAAAAAGGTAAGAATCCTACAAATGTTTGGGAAATTGGAAGATTGAATGGGAATAGCAAGGAACGAGTAGGACACCCGACACAGAAACCGGTTGAGATTATTGAACGCCTTATTAAGTCATTATCTTATCCGGGATCTATCGTTCTGGATTTCTTTGCAGGTAGTGGCACCGTTGGAAGAGTGTGCATAAAAGAGGGAAGGCACTGTTTGATGTGTGACAGTGACATGACGTCTCTTGAATACTTTGAAAAGCACCTCTTGCGAATGAAAGAACTCGGACAAAGCACTGACCATAAAAGAGTTGAAAGCATTGATGATTTTTTCAAATAGAAACTCAGGAGGGGCAACAAATGAAAAAAGGACAGTCAGGCAGGTTGACGGAGCAGCAAAAAGAGGGTCAGGGTCCTATAACGATTTTTCACAAGGATGCACAAATTCATGATGCGGAGGTGGGAAACATATCTCTCCGTGTTAAGAATCTGCTTGTGAATGAATATCCGATGTTGCAATTCAGATATAGAAAGGACTTGCCAAAGAAGGAAATTAATGAGGCTCTCAAAAAGATAGACGGTTTTCTTGGGCAGACATTATTTGTGGAAAGTGCAAGCATCAAACCGGATGGTGGGCTTATTGAGGTGCTAGATGATAATGGTAATTGGCGCGTTGTTCTCGTTTCAGAGGCTAAACATCAAGGAAAAGATATTGAGAATATAAAAGCGGGAAAACTTGTAGGAAAGAAGAACAATCAAGACCTCATGGCTGCGGGAAACGCCATCGAAAGAGCATACAAAAATGTTAATGAAATTGCAAATTATATGCTATCGGAATGCTATTTCCCTTACATTCTATTCCTAGAGGGATCGAATTTTCTGACAGAAAATGTTGTTGTTACCAGACCGGACGGTAGAAAGGTAACATTGGTATATAATGATGGGATACTAAACCGCCTTGACCGGTTGACCGCTGCAAATTATGGAATGCCCATCAATACAAACTTATGCGAGAACATGTTTGTAAAGAGCGGAGGTATCACAATTATGCTCCAAGCCGCATCAATCTATACAAAAGGTGACGGTGGACATTGGGGCGATGATGAAATGATGGAAGTTATGCTCGATGTGGCGAGAACATCATTAAAAATGCTTGGAAAGGATTTGTTTTCTCAGATAACTAAGAAGCAGGGAATGTAGTTATGAAAAAAAGAGTTATCGATCATGCCCTCTTAGATAAAGCGAAGGTCAATAAAAAGGACGAGTTTTATACTCAGTTAATTGACATAGAGAGGGAATTGATTCATTATAAAAAGCATTTTCATGGAAAGGTCGTCTATTGTAATTGCGACAATCCCGAATCATCTAATTTCTGGAAGTATTTTTATAATCATTTTCAAGAATTAGGAATTAGGGAACTATATGCCACGTTTTATGGGACTGGAGCTAGTTTTTTCAGATATGATGGCGAAAGCATTGTTATCACGCCACTGAAGGGAGATGGCGATTTTCGCAGTGAAGAATGCGTACGGATTTTAGAGCGAAGCGATGTAGTTGTAACCAATCCTCCGTTTTCTTTGTTTCGGGAGTATATATGCCAGTTAGATGGTCATAATAAAGACTTTTTGATAATCAGCAATATCAATGCGATTACGTACAAAGAAGTATTTCCTCTGATTCAGGAAAACAAAGTTTGGCTCGGAGTTTGTTTTGGAAGGGGGATTTCCGGGTTTATTGTCCCTGAAAGCTATGAGTTGTATGGCACGGAGACAACGGTGAATGCTGATGGTGACAGGATAATCTCTCCAAACAACTGCATGTGGCTGACATCCTTAGACAATGAGAAACGTCATCAGCCGATTGAATTGGTGAAAAAATATGAGGGTAATGAGGCGTCTTATCCGTATTATGACAACTATTGCGGTATAAATGTCAATAAAACAAAGGATATTCCTGCTGACTACATGGGGGCTATGGGGGTTCCTATCACATTTTTAAACAAATATGATCCGGAACAGTTTGAGATTATTAAATTCAGAAAGGGAGACGATGACAAAGACTTGTGCATCAATGGGAAGACTCCCTATTTTCGTATTTTAATTAAGAGGAGGATTGCATGAATTCGATTATTATGTGGGGGCTTGTGCCTCCGATTCTTCTTCTGATTTACACCTGGCGGCTCGACAAGATTGAGAGGGAGCCGACAGGGCTCGTGATCAAGATATTTTTGATGGGCGTGGCATCTACTTTTCTGGCGATGGTTTTGGAATCATTGGCTGCTTATGGGCTGGAATTTCTGGACTTGGACACGACGTCCTATGTCTATCTTGCAATAGACAATTTCCTTGCGGTGGCGCTCATTGAGGAATTTTGCAAGCGGCTGCCGGTCAAAAAGTTCATCTGGAACAATCCGAATTTCAATTTCCGGTTTGACGCGATTGTTTATTGCCTGGCATCCGCGTTGGGCTTTGCGGCGGCTGAGAACATTTTCTATATGATTGCATACGGAGCGGGAGTTGGTCTTGCGAGGCTGATACCGGTTCATTCGATCTGTGCCGTCTATATGGGGCATTACCTCGGAGCCGCCAAAACCTATGAGCTTGATGGAGAGGTAAGGAAAAAGAAGAGGTGCATGAGGCTTTCCGTCCTTGTCCCGACGCTTATCCACGGTTTCTGGGACTTTGCGCTGTCAACGGAGGAAGACCTCTTTTCCTACCTGGCGCTCGGGATGATTGTCATCCTTACTGTCGTAGCATTTGATAACCTTCATAAATATTCAAAGGAGGACAAACCGATCTGACCATGGAATTCAGATTACATTCGGAATATGAGCCGACAGGCGACCAGCCGGAGGCGATAGAGGCTTTGGTTAATGGCTTTCGGGAGGGAAATGTCGCCCAGACTTTGCTCGGCGTTACGGGTTCGGGCAAGACGTTCACGATGGCGAATGTCATCGCAAAGCTCGGGAAGCCCACCCTTGTGATTGCCCACAACAAGACGCTTGCGGCCCAGCTTTACAGCGAATTCAAGGAATTCTTTCCGGAGAACGCCGTTGAGTACTTTGTTTCCTATTATGATTACTATCAGCCCGAAGCATATGTTCCGTCCTCCGATACCTATATCGCCAAGGACTCGGCCGTGAACGATGAGATTGACAAGCTGCGTCTTTCTGCGCTTTCCTCCCTGTCTGAGAGGCGGGACGTAGTCATCGTTGCCTCCGTGTCCTGCATCTATGGCATCGGCGCCCCGGAGGATTTTGCAAATATGATGACTTCGGTGCGGCCGGGCATGCAGAAAGACCGTGACGAGCTGATTCGGGAACTGATTGACATGCAGTATGAGCGGAATGAGATGGATTTCCATCGAGGCACGTTTCGGGTGAAAGGAGACACTCTGGAAGTCATACCCGCTGACACGAATGAGTATGCAATCAGGGTTGAGTTTTTCGGCGACGAGATTGACAGGGTCATGCAGGTGGATCCGTTGACCGGGAATGCGAAAGCGGAGCTGACATATCAGGCCATTTATCCGGCCTCTTTCTATGTCGTTCCGGCTGAGAGGATGCGGGCGGCCTGCGATGCGATCGAGGAGGAAATGCGGGAGCGCGTCACTTATTTCAAGTCGAATGACAAGCTGCTGGAAGCCCAGCGCATCGGCGAGCGGACGGAATTCGATGTCGAGATGATGAAAGAGACAGGATTCTGTTCCGGCATTGAAAACTATTCAAGACACCTGACCGGCCGGGAAGAGGGACAGCCCCCATACACGCTAATCGATTATTTCAAGGATGATTTTCTTATTATTGTCGATGAGTCCCACATGACAGTTCCGCAGATCGGCGCCATGTATAATGGGGACAGGAGCAGGAAGATGACTCTTGTGGATTATGGCTTCCGGCTTCCCAGCGCCCTTGACAACCGTCCTTTGAATTTTTCGGAATTTGAGGACCGGATCGATCAGATTATGTTTGTGTCCGCCACGCCTGGAAAATATGAGGAGGCTCACGAACTTCTTCGCACGGAGCAGATTATCCGGCCGACCGGCCTTTTGGACCCGGACGTGGATGTACGTCCGGTGGAGGGGCAGATTGATGATTTGGTCAGCGAGGTTAATAAGGAGGTCGCAGAGCATCACAAGGTGCTCATCACGACCCTGACCAAAAGGATGGCGGAAGATTTGACGGACTATATGAAGGAACTCGGCATTCGGGTGCGATACCTCCACTCGGATATCGACACGCTGGAGAGGACCCAGATTATCCGGGACATGCGGCTCGATGTCTTCGACGTGCTTGTCGGCATTAACCTGCTCCGCGAGGGTCTCGACATTCCGGAGATTACGCTCGTCGCCATCCTTGATGCGGACAAGGAGGGGTTCCTGCGGTCTGAGACTTCTCTGATCCAGACGATTGGCCGCGCTTCCAGAAATTCGGATGGCCACGTCATCATGTATGCGGATACGATGACGGAGTCCATGAGGCGGGCGATTGGCGAGACGAAGCGCAGAAGGACGATACAGCAGAAATACAACGAAGAACACGGCATCACGCCGACTACGATTCAGAAGGCGGTCCGCGACCTGATATCTATTTCCAAAGAGGTGGCCAGGACGGAGGCGAAGTTCGAGAAGAATCCGGAGGACATGGACATTCATGAACTGGAGGATTTGATCGCCAAGGTGGAGAAGCAGATGCGCGCAGCGGCGGCCGAGCTGAATTTCGAGATGGCGGCTGAACTTCGTGACAAGATGATAGAACTAAAGAAGAATCTGGATGACGCTAAGTGATTTTCGGTGCTTGGGACGGTTCCCATCACCGTTCACACCATCATCTTCGCCTTTGTCATCCTGAGCGTAGCGAAGGATCTTTTACATAAAGCATATGTTTTTGGTAAAAGATCCTTCGCTTACGCTCAGGATGACACTATATTTTTCACAAGCACAGACGACTGCGGTGTGGAAGCGGAAATCGGTTTGTTACTGTTCACACATCCAATACCTGCCCATGTCATCCTGAGCGTAAGCGAAGGATCTTTTACAATCTACAGCGGTTTTATGTAAAAGATCCTTCGCTACGCTCAGGATGACACCCAATATACCATGGGTACAGACGATTTTGGTGTGGAAGAGTGAACATCGGTTTCATGATTTCATGCATAATTCACGGTTAGAATCTCGACAGGAGAAACCGCAAATGGTATACTAGTAGCCATCAGGCGGAGCGTTCCTTGGAATTTGCAAGTATTTATTCATCTACATCCCAAGGATTGCCGCCAAGTACTCATACTCTTATAAATAGGAGGTAGGATATGGGATTCACAATTTTTATTCTTGTCCTGATTGTTCTGATTCTGTGGCTCCTGATCTCATGCATACGCGTCGTGCCGCAGGCCAACGCCTATGTCATCGAGTTCCTCGGAAGCTACCGCGCGACATGGGAGCACGGACTGCATCTTAAGGTTCCGTTCCTTGAAAGGATTGCCGGCAAGATTTCGCTGAAAGAGCAGGTCTGTGACTTTGCCCCCTCGAATGTGATTACGAAGGACAACGTCACAATGAAGATTGACACGGTTGTCTACTTCAAGATTTTTGACCCCAGGCTCTATACATACGGCGTTGACAGGCCGGTGAGCGCCCTTGAGAATCTGAACGCCACGACGCTTCGTAACATCATCGGCGGCATGGAACTTGACCAGACGCTGACGAGCCGCGACATTATCAACACCCAGATGCAGCAGATTCTGGATGAGGCGACTGACGCATGGGGCATCAAAGTCACCCGCGTCGAGCTGAAAAATATCATTCCGCCGGCTGAGATTCAGAACGCGATGGAGAAACAGATGAAGGCGGAGCGCGAAAAACGCCAAACGATTTTGGAGGCGACCGCCCACAAGGAATCCGTTGTTGCCCGCGCAGAAGGTGACAAGCAGGCCAAGATTCTTGCGGCAGAGGCCGAGCGCGATGCGCAGATTGCTCTTGCGGAAGGCCGCGCCCGTTCCATCGCGCTGGTGTACCAGGCAGAGGCGGATGGTCTGAAAGCTCTCAAGGATGCCAATATCGATGAATCGGTTCTCAAGCTTAAAGGTCTTGAAGCCCTGAAGAACGTATCGGACGGCCGCGCAACGAAGATATTCATGCCGACAGATCTTTCCGGTGTGGTTTCTTCCCTTGGCCTGATATCCGAAGCGACCGGTCTTGGGGACTCTACGCCAATTGACAAGAGTCCAAAGCCGAAGCCGGCATCCCGGGCGGATGTCTGCTGCGATGACGATGAGAAATCACCGGAGACGCAGAGGATGGCAGCGGCTTCCAGGAACTGATGGATATTGCCTAATTTAATATAGGGGTAACAATGCAGGAGAGGAGTTTCCCTTCTCCTGCTTTTTTGCGCTTGGGAATCGGCCCGTGGGGACGGTCCTTTTGGGTCGAGTTTTTTCGGCCTGCGGGGACGGTCC